>DATCPH010000268.1:0-1866 GCA_036570185.1 Candidatus Limnocylindrales bacterium
GCGGCCCTGGCCGTAGGCGAACCAGCGGCCGCCGATGCCGACAAAGCACCCTGCCAGCGGGGCGCCGCGCAGGGCCAGGGCGAGCGCGATGGTCTGGTCGATCGGCAGCGCGTGCGACGAGCGCGGAGAGATCGGTCCGACCCCGGAGGCGAGGCAGGCGAGCGGAATCGTGACAACCTCACCAGGCTCGACACCCACGACGGTGTCCACGATCAGGCACGCCTCACCGTCGGCGACGTCGATCAGATCCGTCGCATCGAGTTGCACGCAGCGGCGGACCTCCAGGCGGGCGAGCACGGCGGGCGGCAGCGCCGGCAGGATCCGGGCAATCGCCGCAAGGGCGGCACCATCGTCGCCCCGGTCGGCGTTGCCACAGACCAGGATCCGGACTGCGACGAGCGACTTCGTCGTCGGGCTGGAATCGGACGTCGTCGGGGTCATGGAGGTCAAAGCGGTCACGATCGACTCCTCTCCGGACGCTCGATGGACAGGTCGAGGAAATGGGTCGCGCACGAGATGCACGGGTCGTAGCTCCGGATGAGCTGCTCGAGACGGACCGTCGCAGCCTCCATCGGGAGGTCGAGCACGCGCGGCGCGAACGTCGCCAGGTCGGCCTCGATGGCGGCCTGGTTCTGGCTGGTCGGCGGCACGATCTGCGCCGCGGCCACCAGCCCGTCTTCCCCGATCTCGTAGCGGTGGAAGAGCAGGCCCCGTGGTGCCTCCGTGGCCCAGGCCGCGATGCCGGGACGAGCTCGCCACGGAACCGCCGCCTGCTCCGGCGGCCGGTACGCGTCGATGATCTCCAGCGCCTCGGCGGTGGCGCCGATGAGCTCCACGGCTCGGGCGACGATGCTCCGGTATGGGTTGCGCCGGATCTCGCCGGCCATTCCGGTTCGCTCCAGCGCAGCGCGAGCGCGCGGATGAAGGGTCGCCGCACTCAAGGTGATGCGGGCTGACGGCCCAAGCAGATACGGCAGGCCGTCCGCCGCACGAGCCTGGAGTGCATTCGACCACGGCACCTGCAGTTCGTGGAAGCCACGACTCCAGTCGCCGGGCGCCAGGTCGTGCCCGTCCGACGAAACGATCCTTCCTTCGTTCATCGGATATTCCGTGGCGTGACGGAGGGCCACGAGGCGCGGCTCTCGCTCGAAGGCCGGCGCATCGAGGCCAACCGCGAACTCGAGCGTGGCCTCAGCCAGCTCAAGCGCCTTCTCGAGTTCCGGCCGAAGAGCCTCCAATTCCGATCGCCTCGGCGCCCGCGACCAGCCGCCGACTCTGACGCTCACGGGATGGATCGGCCGGCCGCCGAGGATGCTCACGAGGCGGTTTCCGGCCTTCTTGAGCCGGAGGCCGCCCGCGACCAGATCGCGATGATCTTGGGCCATCTCCACCGCGCTCGGGTAGCCGAGGAAGTCGGGCGCATGAAGGAGATAGATGTGGAGCGCGTGACTCTCGATCCACTCCCCGCAGTAGAGAAGGCGTCGCAGTGCCCGCGTCGCCGGATCGACCGTGACGCCGAAGAGCGACTCGAACGCATGGACCGCGCTCATCTGATAGGCGATGGGGCAGATTCCGCAGATCCGGGCGACGATGTCGATCACCTCGTTGGGCGTCCGGCCGACGACCAGGGCCTCGAAATAGCGCGGCGCCTCGAAGATCGCCAGGCGAGCTTCCTCCACGACACCGTCGCGGACCCGTAGATGGAGGGACCCCTCGCCTTCGACGCGCGTCAGACCCTCGACCTGGAAGCGGAGCTCACTCCCGTGCATCGGTTGCCTCCCCGGCCGGTCGGCCCCAGCGCGGCGGTCCCGACGGAGCTGACTCCGGGGGTCGTGCCCGCGGCGGAGCAAGCGGATGGGGCGGGCG
>DATCPH010000269.1:0-4146 GCA_036570185.1 Candidatus Limnocylindrales bacterium
GCGGATCCGTGAGCCTCGCACGTCGGCGCCGACTGCATTCGTACCAGCGATGACCCTGACGACGGTCCCGCCAGATGATCGACAGGCCATTTCGCTCGTGAATCGCCGTCGCCAGTCCGAGCTTCGGTGGATCCGGGCTAATGCATACCCTGTTGCAAGTCGGGGCCCGCGAGGTGCCAACCTACGGCTTCGTCCTCGATCATTCGCGGCTCGGCTTGGCTTCGTTGGCGGCAGAGGAGACGAACCGCCGGATTACGGCCTTCCAGCGAGGCAACCGGAAGCACATTGAAGACTCCCTGATCGCCTCCACCGCCGAGCACTTGGACGCCTCGCTCGTCACTGGAGAGCGTCGGCGAAAGGCGTACAGGGATCACTTTCCTCGGCTCTCCATCTTGACGATTGATGAACTCCGTGACCGGGCGAAGAGGATCCTGGGGATTCCTGTCCCCTAAAAGGTCACTCCTGACTTGTGTGGCGGATCTCGCCCGGGTCGCCCGGGTACCGCTCGAGGATGCGATTCAGCTCGTCCCGCGAGGGCGGGCGTCCAGACCGTCGGTGCGACTCCTCGCCTGCACGCGCACATCGCTCATCGGCGGCAAGTATCGGCTCGATGGCCGCGCGGGTTCATTCTCCCAACGGCGGCCCTGGGGCCGCACAGCTTGCCAAGGGTCCACACGTGCCACTCGCGGTCGGATCGCCGCACACGGGCGTTCCTTGGCGCCCACGGGCGCCAAGTCGGGAGGGATCGCCCAAGGGATAGCGTGAGATCGCCCGAGACGACAATGTCTGGGTTGCCCGGCATGTCCGTCGCGTACCCCTGGGCTCGGAATGGCCCTGTTCCTATCCCCGGTTTTTGTGCAGGGGGTGGGGACCAAATCACCTCGCCTTCTGTTCGGAATTTCTCGGTGCCTCGCAGGGGCGCTCGACGCCCTGACTTGGGTTGTTCCGGTGGTCTTGGAGCCCAGGTTTGAGGCATTGACAAAGAGATGGAGTGGGTCGATGCGTCCCCACGCACGTTGGTCCTACCCGCCACGCTGGGCCCGTGCGGGGGGTGGTAGGACCAATCGCCTTGGAAACCCGTCGGGCCCTGTCGACGTTCGCGATGCCTCGGTAGACTTCGGTTCGTTGGCAGAGATGGCAGAGGGAAGGTCCACCTACGTGCGGCTCGCCAACCTTGCCCGCGAACTCGGCGTCGAATATTCGACCCTGCACAAATGGCTTCAACGGCACCACCCGCGGCCACCCGGCGAGAACCACCAGCGATGGCTCCTTTCGCCGTCTCAGGTGGCGGCGGCCCGAACGGCGTTTGACTCCCGACGCCTCTCGGCGCTCCTGACTGAGCGTGAGGCTCGGTACGAGCGAGCCTGGGAGATCCGCGAGAACGGCGGGATCCTGGACGATATCGCCGCCGAGTTCGCCATTACCCGGGAGCGGGCTCGACAGATCCTGTTGCACCGGCCACGCAAGGTCGGACGCCCGAGAAACGCCGACAGTAGCTGGGAGGAATGATGTCTGGTCAGTCCCAAGCTTGGGAGCGATATGGTCGCGCCCTCCATCGGGCGATGGCTGAGGTTCTCGGCGAATTCCCCGAGGAATCCCGACCACACGCCTTGGAGACCGCCGACTACTGGATCAGCGTCGGACTGACGATCGGCCTCGAGCACCCGCAGAAGGCCCGGCGGCTCCTCGAACTGATCGAGGCCGAGGAGGCAGAGCGGGCCGCGTTGGTTGAAGACGCGACGGCCTTCGTCGAGGAGGCCCTCGCATGAGAAGCCGGGGCCTGGTCTCGAACATGTACCGCGCTGCCCGCCTGGCTAACGACGTGTCCGTTCTGGCCTCGGGCAATCCCAATCGGATCGCAAGGCGAGCCCGCAACAAGATCGTCGGGCGGGCCCTCGCCCGTGGCGGCTTCTGGCGGCTGCTCTGGGGCTGAAGGATAGAGCGCAGAACGCGCCTCCCAGCCGCGATGCGTTGGGGCATCATCCTGCCTACCATGCCCGATCCCAAGGCCCGTCTGACTCCGGAAGCTGCCCACCTCGCCGAACAGGAGCGGCTGCTCGCGGATCTGACTGAACAACTCGCGACACACGAGACCGAGTTTGCAACGCTCGGCACCGAGTTCGCACGCTTCCGCGCCCACTACCTCCAGCGATTGGTCCCGCTGTACGCCGAGCTAGACCGGCTTGAGGCCGAGATCGCTCATCGCGTGGCCGCGAGCGAGAACACACCACAGGCGCATACGAGGGCGGCCGAAGCCTCGGCCCGCGCGGAAGAGTCCGCAGAGGCAGACACGCAAGCTCACGAGTCTGTGGCCGACGATGATGCGGACCAGCCGTCACCGGCCGCGCCGTCGCCCGAGCTTCGGGACCTTTTCCGCCAGGCAGCAAAGCAGATTCACCCCGACCTCGCCGCTGACGACGCAGAGCGGGCCAGGCGCACCGCGATCATGGCCGCCCTCAACACTGCCTACGCAGCCGGGGACGCCGACGGAATTCGCCGCATCATCGAGAGCGAGAGCGCTCGTCCCGAGGCGGTGATCGGTGACGACGTCGCGTCACGCCTCATCCGAGTGCTCCGCAAGCTCGCCCAGGTGCGTGCCCGGTTCACGGAGCTTGTCCATCTGACTGAGGCGCTGGAAACCGATCCCCTGGTCGTGCTTTTCGGGGATTGCCGGGCGGCCTGGGAGGCAGGCGAAGATCCGCTTGCCGCCGACGAGGCATCGCTCCGCGAGCGGATCGCGTCCGCCCAAGCCCGGCTCGCAGCCCTCGTCATGGCTGCCGCCAAGCGCCCGAGCCCGAGACCCCCGGCATGATGGGCGATCCCTCGAAGGCCCTCGTCCGACAGCCGTCGACTGGCCTTTCGCCCATCAGTCGCCTCGCCGAGCGGACGCTCGCCGAGCGTGCTGAACGTCAGGACGCGACGCTCGTCGGTGCCCGGGTACTCGTGGTGGGTCCCGGAGGCCACGCGACCATCGGTGCCGCGGTTGATGCAGCCCGAGACGGCGATAGCGTCCTTGTGCGGCCGGGCCGCTACGAAGAGTCCGTCGTCGTCAGGGCAAGTCGATCACGATCCGAGGCGACGGCGATCGCGACGAGATCGTGGTCGGCTGGGACGACGGGCCTGCGTTCAGGTTGATCGATACGCGCTCGACGCTGTCGGAACTGACCATCGTGGGTGGCGCTGCTTTGCCCGAGGATGACTTTTCAGCGGCACTCCTCGTTACCGGCGGATCGCCACGCCTGGAGCGGCTACGAGTGACTCACGGGACAGGGATCGTGGTCGCGGGCGGCGCCGCCGGTACCATCGAGCGCTGCCAGATCGACGACAACGATAGTGGCATCGATGTTTACGGCGCCTCGCCCATCCTCCAGGACAACGACATCTGGGGGAACGAGGTCTTCGAGATCGGGGTCTGGTCCGACGGCAGCGACCCGACGATCCGGGGCAACCGGATCCACGACGGACAGAACTACGGGATCCGCGTAGGGAACGGCGCCTCGCCCCGAATCGAGGACAACGAGGTCTGGGGGAACGCCCTCGCCGGGATCGGGGTCCGCGACGCTGGCAGCGACCCGACGATCCGGGCAAATCGGATCCACGACGGACAGGAGGGCGGGATCTTGGTGGCGGGCGGCGCCTCGCCCCGAATCGAGGAGAACGAGGTCTGGGGGATCGTCCTCGACGGGATCTTTGTTGGGGGCGCCGGTACCAACCCGACGATCCGGGCCAACCGAATCCATGACGGACTGGGGGTCGGGATTCTGGTCCATGGCGGTGCCTCCCCTCGGATCGAAGAGAACGAGGTCTGGGCGAATGCAAGCGCTGGCATCGTGGTCCGAGACGCCGGAAGCGACCCGGCGATCCGGGCAAATCGGGTCCACGATGGACAGCAGGCTGGGATCTTCGTGAGGGATGGCGCCTCGCCCACGATCGAGGAGAACGAGATCTGGGGAAGCGTCCTCTCCGGGATCGTGATCACCGATCGCGGGAGCGATCCCACGATCCGGGCAAATCGGGTCCACGATGGACAGGGGATCTTCGTGAGGGATGGCGCCTCGCCCACGATCGAGGAGAACGAGATCTGGGGGAGCGTCCTCTCCGGGATCGTGATCACCGATCGCGGGAGCGATCCCACGATCCGGGCAA
>DATCPH010000270.1:0-6241 GCA_036570185.1 Candidatus Limnocylindrales bacterium
GCACCGACCTCGCCGCGGTCAGCCAGGACGAGCTCGACGCTGTCGCCGCGGAGCTCAACGGCCGCCCTCGACAAACCCTCGGCTGGTGGTCACCCTCTGAGAAGTTCGCCGAGGCCGTTGCGATGACCGCTTGAGACCGCCCCTGATCGTGGTTTTCCCATGACTGCGGTGGCTGCCCCAGCCTCCCCCTCACTGCTCGTGATCGCGAAGACTCCCGACGTTCTGGTCGACTGCTGGGCTCGGTGAGCGTCGCGCGGGTCGTCCTTGGTTCGTCCGGATCAGTGGAACCAGCTGCCGTCGACCGGGGTCGGTGCGTCGTTGGCCGGCTGGCAGGTCCAGTCGATGACGCCCGACAGGGTCGGCAGGTCATTCGGGACTCCGAAATAGCCGCCGACCACGGCCGGCAGCTTCTCGAACGTGAGCTGGCCGCGCTGGGGGGTTCCCTGCGCGTTGATCGTGGTCGTGCCTGCCTCCGGGTTGTAGTCGAACTCCTGCCCGCTCCCGGGGACGCCGGTCCCGACTCCGAGATAGAACCCCGTGGATGGCCCTGCCGGAACCGGGCCCCCGCTGAGCGGCGCCTCCGCCTGGATCGTGAGGTTGAGCCAGAGGCTGCCTGGCGCGACCCCCGGGGACCTGGCCTGGGTCACATTCGACACGCTGAGCATCGCCCCCTCGAACACGGAACTGCAGTCGAGCGCGATGGTGTCCGTCCGCGACAGGGCGCCACGAAGCTCGACCCGCGCGCTCCCTTCGCTCCAGCCGGCGGGGTGGATGCTCGGAGCGATCCAGCCGCCAATCAGTGAGCCGACGAAGAACGCGGCGGCCGCCAAGGCGACGACGGTCGAGCGGTGACCATGCTGCCGAGACCAGACCACGCCGGCCACCAGGGCCACGACGATGGCCACGAAGCGGACCGCGAGCGCCCGGACGGCGTCATTGTCGCTGAGGGTGTTGTAGTCGAGCCAACCACCCGCCACGCCGCCGATCAATCCAGCGATCGTGATCAGGGCGGCGTCGCCCCGCGATAGCTGGCTGCGCAAACGGGTGTCGCTGGCGGGCGAAGCCGGAGATTCGAAGGAGATGGCTCGTTCCTCACCGTTCTTCCGGATGAATGGGTCAGGGCCGACTCAACCGGATCCGAGACCGACGAGAGCGTCTCGTGCCCGTCGCCTGGCGCGCTGGTCGGCTTAGCGATCGAAGGTCAGCGCCGCACGGCGCCCGGCGGTGTACTGGCCCGCGCCGTTGCACAGGACCACCAAGTTGTCCGTTCGCGGGGTGCCCTCGAAGGCGACCTGGAGGCGGGCGACGTCGCCCGGCTGCACGGACTGACTGCCCGTGGCCGTGACCTTGTTGACGTGGCCCAGGTACCCCACGATGGGCACGCCTGTGGGCAGGCCGCCGTCAGGCCCCATCTGGATGGCGGTGCCGTCGTAGGTGACCACGCGACCGCTCTCCACCGGCAGCGCATCGGCGGGCAGCGACGTCAGGACCACGATGAGATCGCACGGCTCGCTGCCCACATTGTGCAGCTCGAAGTTCACGACAGCTCCCGCGTGATCCGGTGAGAGGACGATTGCGGTATCGCGGATCTCGCCGGTCACAGTCCACGTTCGGCCCAACCAGAGGAACGCGACCAAGGCCAGGGCGAGCACTCCGAGGCCGGCCGCGATGACCTTGCGTTGCCGGGTCTTGAACATGGGGGATCCCCTGGACAGCTGTGGATGCCTGCATCATGGCAGGCGGCCGCTACGGCGCGGCTGTGGTCCCGCCGCGAGCGCGCTGCAGCTGCCCCCAACACGATGGCAACATCGTGTCGGTGGCATGCCAGGTCGAGCCCGGCGGAAATATCGCCTACAAGGCCGTGGCAGGCATCGACCGCTCGTCAGGCGAGGTGGAGTCCCGCGCCCTCAGATGCGAGAGCGACCCGGCGTCGCTGCCACGGCGGCCAGTCCTGCCCGGAACGCCGACGCACCGCCGTTCGCCGGATGGCGGACGGTCGCGAGACGCGGCAGGACTCGGGCTGCGTGGGCGCCAACGGCCACGACGATGGCCGGCTGGAGGATCGAAATGAGCCGGACGAGGAAGGGCCGGCCTGCAGCGAACTCACCTTTCGACGGAGTCCGGTTCGATAATGGAGTCGTTCCGGCCGGATGGGTCGGGCAGGCGTTCCACAGGACGGTCTCGGCCTCGAGGTCGAGCTCGCCAAGGAGCCGGTGGACGATCGACGCCGAGTGCTCAACGTGGCCGCGGGGATCACGGCTCGTGCGCCGCTCCGGCGGCAGCGATCGCTCAGAGGTGAAGGCGATCCCCGAGAACCGACAGCCCGCGTAGCCGGCTGCTTCGCCCACGAGCAAGAGCCTCGGGTGGGGGCGGGCGCGAAGGTGATCGGCGAGGTTCTCAAGGCGCATCGCGGCGGCGCCTCGCGTATCTAGCAAAGGGTCCGTGTCGCGATAGGGATTAAATGTCGTTCCGATCTGCGCCCCTGCCAAATCCGCGAGCAGGCGATTGATTGGGTCCACCGCGACATTGTCGCCGACGGGTCAGGAAATGCGGCGACGCTCTGAAATGATCGTGGCGCCGCCTGTCTCGCGACTGCCGGGCCCGGTAAGCGCACCATAGTTTGAGCGCGCAGTCCCTCGACAGTGCCGTCCTGGTACGAACGGGTGATGAATCAGGCGAAGTCCGTACTAGACACTGGGCCATGTGAGACGGGACCAGGAAGGCGAAGCCGGTGACTTCGCGAGGTGGCTGCCCCGAGAGATGCGGGCGCAGAACGTGTCGCAGCGCCAACTCGGGGCAAGGGCCGGCGTGGATCACGCGACGATCTCACGCCTGCTGCGTGGCGAGCGCACCCCGGTGCTGACGACCGCCATTCGGCTTGCCCAGGCCCTCGACAGGCCGCCCGATGCCTACACGCGCCCTGAGCCCCCGCCGGGCACGCCAGCGGCACGCTCGATTGCAGGGCTCCGGGTTGAGGATGCGCTCCGAGCCGATCCGATCCTGAGCGAGGCGCGCATCCATCGGATCATGGAGTACTACCGGGCGGTTCGACGCCAGCGGGTTACAGACAACGGCAAACCGTGAAGAGGGGTCGCGGAGCGCGTCTCTCCTCTCCGGGCATGCTGGTCCCGGTTCCAGCTTCTGCGGTTCAATCCGCGGACACTATGGAACGATCGTGTCGCACGGGCCGACGATGACGACTCGGCGCGGCGATGCGAGCCCAGCAGGTGGAACTGACGCCGAGACCGTGAACTCAGTCGGCAGCGTCAGCTGGACCCGTGACCCTGCCCGGCGGGTGTCACGAGAGGCGCAGGCGCATGGACTCCGTTCAGGCAGTCAGCGTTCTTACCCGCCAGGCGATCCGGCGCGGCAGCTTCGGTTTGGTGAAGGGGCTCGTTGCGATGATCGACACGTTCACCGTCAACTGGAATGCGCCGTCGACCCCGTTCGTGTGGACCAAGACCGCTGACGAGATCCTCGCCAAGGCCGTCCGCAAGGATCGGGCAATCAACGAATCGCGACACTAGCCGCGGCCTACGCGAATGATGGCGCCGGCGCCAGCTCCAAACCACGTCGCCTCTCTCTCCGCGGCACGGCGCGCCGAACGGTCAGCCGCCGATGGGCCTCGGCGGCCGTGGCTTTGGACGGGGCGGGATGGGCCGCACCGGGGCGGGTGGCGCGGCCGTGCCTGCACCGAGGAGGAGCGATATCGCAGGGACCACTGCCGCGCCGCCCACTAGGTCGCCGGCTCGCAGGCCGGAGATCTTCGGCGTCGCCCCCGCCAACGGTTCGAGACCGCGCTGAGCCGTAAACGCGTTGCTGAAGGTGGATGAGCTGCCGACCACGGCCCCCAGCGCGGTCCGCCACGCCGCCACGTTCCCCCCGAACATCGTGGCCGTGCTCGCCGCGTTCATGTTGTTGATCTGGCCCCAATGTGGTCGTCCGCCGTGTGCCAGCGCGGCGGCCTCCACCTGCGCGAACCAGGCCGGGTTGTCCGGCAAGCCTCGGAGCGACGTGACCTCGATCGCGACCGAGTGAGGGCTCGCGAAGTTGTGCATGCCCATCGTCGAGCGCGACATCGCCGACCAGCGCAGCGAGATATAGCCGGCCTGCTTGACGTTTGAAGCCGCGGCGATGATCGCGTCCAGGAAATCAACGTAGCCGGTGGAGTGAGCGTCGAAGATCGGTTCGATGGAGTCGGCCCGGTAGCAGCCCTGGAGGCTCTGCTCCCGGAACCCCGAGATGATTACGCTCGATGGCCCGCGGATGCCTGCTCCCGTCGAATTCTGGTATTGCAGGCCGAACTCGACCCCGCTGATCTGCGGAATCGCCCAGCCGAGGCTCAGGTCCCAGAACGCCGTCAGAACGCGCGCCAGCATCTGGCCTGCGGTCATCGTCGGGTTCGCTGCGAGGCTGGCTGTCAGAAGGCCGGTTTGCGTGGCCACCGCCGCACCGTAGAAGGGGATACCGCCGAAAGGCGCGAGGACCACAAGCGCTGCCGCGAGAACACCAGACGCCCCAATCGCACAAAGCGGGTTTTGCGAGTTCGAGACGCCGAGGTCCATCGTGTCGTCGGTGAACCAGCGCCGCTTGACCCAGCACATCCCCATGTTGTTCGTATCGAACACCACCTCCAGGCCGCGCGGCATCGCCGGATCCAATGCTCCGAGCGCGGTCGGCGGGGCCGGAAGCATCGTCAGGATCGGCGCCAGAAAGGTGCCTCCGGCAATGCCGTCGCGCACACCCGCCGTGAGTGAAGCCCTGGGAATCGTGAACGTCCACTCGGCCAAGCGGAACGCCCTGCGAACACGGAGTACGTACGAGTAGATAACGCCGAAGCGCCCAAACCCGACCAGGAGGGAGTCGAAGATTTCGTCGCTTCGCAAGATCTCTGTGTCGGGGCACGGGAGCGCCCGAGCGAGGGCGACGTCGTCGGTGATCGGCTCGGAGGCGCGTTCGATCCACAGCTCGCGGCCGCCGACCGTCACGAGGTGCATTGCCATGACGGCGTCGGCCAGCGGCGGAACGTCGATGTCGCCACCGTGTGTCCCGGTGGAAATCGCTCCCGCGATGGCTTGGCCGTTCGCTCCGCCGAGCGTCGGCATTGCGAGGCCGCGCGCCGCGAGAAGGTCGTTGACATCGGCGACCTTCGCGCCCGCTTCGACATGGAAAAGCACGTCGGCGCCTGCAGCCTGCGAAGCCGCCCACCGAGTATTCAGGGCGCCGTCGGTGACCCCCGAGAGCGCTTTGCTGAGCCGGACGAGATCGACCATCCAGTCGGTCGAATAGGCGAGGTTCTCGAACGCCCAGCCGCTGCCGACCGCGTGGAGCATGTGCCCTTCTGCGGTCGCGCGCTGCACGACATTGACAACGTCGGCGAGCGAATCAGGCTCGAAGCGCTTGCTGACAGGTCCTGTGAAGCGCCCTGACCAATTTGTCCATGAGGTCGGGCCGGTCTCCGCACCCGAGTATTGCTGCGAGGGGCAGGCCATCCGTTCCCTCCGCTAGGGTGACTCCCGGCGTGGTAGCCCGCCAGATCGCTGGTGCGACCTCGCGGGCGGGCGATTACTTGGCGAGCCCGAAGTTGACGACCTCCGCCCAAGCTTGGACGGGATCGTTGATCGTGCAGTAGATCTTCTTGTTGGTCGCCATTGCCGTGAATGCGGCTGCCAGGACCGGGTTGGCATTCTGGACGGAGCTCACGAACCAGCTCCAGTCAAAGGTCCCGTCGTCGGCCTTGAGGTCGAGCTGCGCTTTGCCGTCGCCGCGGATATGGGCGCGGCGAATCTCGCACGTGTTGTCAAACATGTGGCCCCACCATCGCCTCCCCGGCATCCTTGACGCTCGTGATCTCGCGAGCTGCACACGCGGCCCCAGCCGAGCGCCCACTGTAGGTCTATCAGGAGCATTGTCAACGTCAGGTTGACTGGCGCGCCGGACTCGTCGTCCTGTCTCACGTCGAGCACGAAGGTCGCGGAGCGAGCCTCCTGCGGCGAGGGCTGCGTCGGCGGCCAGGCGCGGCCAACGAGCGCTGTTCGTCGGGTCACCGCCGCGGCGAAGCTCACGCCGCTGGATCTAACCGGCCACTTGAGCGAGCCGTCCTTCGCACTATCCCGCGATCGTGCGCGGCCTGCGCAGATTCGCATCCGAGCTTCGGCGAGTGGGTGTCCCGTCGCTGACCGCCAAGTCGCGCCCTCACCTCTAGGTGGAGCGGCACGAGGCTCCGCGCGTACCCTTCTTC
>DATCPH010000271.1:0-6220 GCA_036570185.1 Candidatus Limnocylindrales bacterium
CCTCGTGCCGGGCTACGGCGGGACGGTCGCGAACCTCGTCGCCGCCCGCCATCGCGCGACGGTCGGGCGGCTCCTGCGCGGCGTCGGCGGGGTCCAGGCCGAGCTCGCCCGCGGACTCCTCCTGCGCCTCGCGCGTCTCGAACGGGAGGTCAAGGCCTTGACGAGTCGCATCGGTATGCTCGTAGCCGGCCCGTGGGGGTCGGAAACCCCGAATCGCGATCGGATCACCCCGGTACGATCGGCCGATGTGGTCATACTCGTGCAAAGCACAAGTCGGTTCCAGCGAGCACGTGCCCCGCGGTTCTGAGCGAGGCAGTCATCGACCTTGGAGGAGGATCCTGCACATGGCACGCCCGAACACCGGCGCCGAGCTCGGCGCGACCTGGCGCAAGAAGGCCTTTTCGCTATTCGGCGGCGCCGTGCTGATCGTCGCGGGGTGCGCCCCGTCGGGGGTGGCGCCGGCGTCGGCACCAGCTTCAGCACCTCCTCTGGCGTCGGGTCAGAGTGCGGCCCCGGCGAGCGGGGCTGCCAAGCCAGCCACGCTCAACCTCCTCTACGCTGCGGGAGAAGCGGACGTCGACGCGATTAAGCTCGCCATCCCGGACTTCGAGAAGGCGACGGGCATCAAGATCAACCTCGACAGCCAGCCCTACAACGCGCTCCAGCAGAAGGCCTTCGCGGAGCTCGCCGCCAAGAGCCCGTTCTACGACATCATGGTCATCGACACGCCGTGGATGCCGGCCCTGACCAAGCAGATCGAGCCGCTGACCTCGTACATCGCGAACCCGGCGATCAGCGACTCCAAGCAGTTGGCCCTCGATGACTTCATCCCGAAAGTCTTCTACGACACCGCGGTCTACAACCGCGACCAATCACAACTCGAGTTCCCGGGTTCGACGGCCAAGGTGGACGTCGCGGGCATCAAGAGCGCCGGTTTCGATATCTACGGGCTGCCGATCCAGGCCAACGCCCTCACCATGACGTATCGCAAGGACCTCTTCGAGAGCCCGACCGAGCAAGCCGCGTTCAAGACGAAGTACGGTCACGACCTCGCCGTTCCGACGACATGGGACGAATTCACGAACGTGGCGTCCTTCTTTACCCGGCCGGCCGTTCGACTGTATGGCACGACCCTCATGGCCGGCACCGGTGACTGGGCCACCGACGACTTCAAGACGCTCCTCGCCGGCTTCGGCGGCAACGGCAAGATGGTGGACGGACAGTTCAACCGTGTGTTCAACAGCCCGGAAGGCGTCGCCGCCCTCAGCTACTACTCGGACCTGATCAACAAGCAGAAGGTCACACCCCCTGGGGTGACGTCGTTTTCGTGGGATGAGGCGGGCTCGACATACGCGTCCGGCCTGACCGCGATGAGCATGAACTACCACAACGCCGCGCTGAACAAGGAAGTCGCCGGCGCGACCGCGTACGCGCAGATCCCGGCCGGCAAGGGCAGTGGTCCCCATTTCGGTACATGGATGCTGAGCGTCAACTCGTTCTCGGCGAACAAGGAGTGGGCGTACAAGGCAATCGAGTGGTTCACCAGTTCGGCCGTGCAGACGAAGATGCTGGCAAAGCAGCTCCACCCGACCCGCGTGTCGGTCTACGAGGCCGCCAAGACCAGCCCGGACGTGGCCTCGTTCGGGAACTACTACGACATCCTCGGCAAGTCCCTCGCCGTGGGCGTCGGGCGCCCGCGCCTCACCAACTACGGAGACGTCGACAAGATCATCTGGACGGCCGTCAACAATGTCGCCACCGGCGCGGCCATCCCGACGGACGCGCTGAAGGACGCCGACGCCAAGGTGCTCGACGCGCTCAAGAAGGCCGGCTACCCAGCGAACTGACCCATCCCGCACGACACGAGCAGACAGGGCATGACCGACGCCGCCGCCCGACTGGCGAGCCCGCGGATCCGCCGCTACCAGCGACCGCACTCGGCGGCCCTCCTGGTGGTCCCGGCCATCGCGGTGCTGCTACTGATGACGGTGGCGCCGGCCATCTACCTGCTCTGGTCCAGCCTCTTCCGGTTCAACCTCCTCGCGTCCGAGGCCGGCGTTTTCGTCGGCCTCGGCAACTACGCCGACGTCCTCGGCTCCGCGGATTTCATCCGGTCCTTCGGGATCACGCTGCTCTTCGTCGTCACCTCGGTCTCGTTGGAGTTGGCCATCGGTTTGATGGTCGCGATCCTGCTCGCGCGCAAGGGACGGGACCTCCGGATCGCGTCGGGCCTGCTCATCCTGCCGATGGCGATCACGCCGGTCGTCGCCGCGCTCGTCTGGCGGGCCTTGCTCAATCCCAATTACGGCTGGATCGACTACTACCTCCAGACGGCGGGCCTGATCAAGGAGCCCATCGCCTGGCTCAGCGCACCGCTCACGGCGTGGATCGCGCTCCTGGCCCTCGACGTCTGGCAATGGATGCCGTTCGTGGCCCTCATCCTGCTTGCGGGTCTCCAGGGCTTGCCGACCGAGCCCATCGAGGCCGCCACCGTCGATGGGGCCGGGCGTCTCGGGATGTTCCGGTTCATCACGCTGCCGATGATGCGGCCGTTCATCGTCATCGCGGTCCTGCTGCGAACGGTCGACGCGTTCAAGACCTTCGGTACGGTCCAGGTGCTGACCAACGGCGGCCCGGGTGATGCCACCGAGATCGTGAACCTGTCGATCTATCGGGTGGCGCTCCAGGACTTCCAGGTGGGGACGGCCGCCGCGATGGGGATTGTCTTCCTGATCGTCGTGACCGTCATCATCCAGCAGATGCTCCGGGTCATGGCCCGGAACACGGACGTCCTGGATGACTGAGCCATGACCCTGCAGCGCTCCCTGGACCTCGGCGTGGCGGCAGTCGCGCGGATCGCGATCTGGCTCATCATCCTCGCCTCGCTGGTCCCCATCTACTGGATGGTCACGACGTCGTTCAAGGACCCCGATACCGCCCTGCAGATCCCGCCGAACGTCATCGGCTTTTCACCAACGCTCGACAACTACGTCAATCTGCTGGGCGGCCAGACCACGGCGCGCGGGTTCGCGCCGCTGCTCGTCCATAGCATCATCATCGCCGTCTTGTCGACGGCTCTCGCCCTTGCCCTCGGGCTGCCGGCCGCGTACGCGCTCGCTCGCGTCAGGTTTCGCGGCAAGCGGCAGCTCGCTATGTGGATCCTCTCGACGACGATGTTCCCGCCGATCGTCGCCGTCATCCCGGTGTTCCTTATCGCGGGCAATGCGGGGCTCATCGACACGTACCCGGTGCTGATCATCCCGTACGCCGCCTTTAACCTGCCGCTCGTCATCTGGATGCTCCGGAGCGCGATCCGGCAGGTCCCCGTGGAGATCGAGGAATCCGCGCTCGTCGACGGAAGTTCCCGGCTGGGGATCATGCGGACGATCGTTCTCCCTCTCGCAGCGCCGGGGATCGCGGCCGCGGCCGTGCTGAGCGTCTTCCTGTCCTGGAATGAGTTCCTGTTCGCGCTGACCCTGACCCGCTCCGACGCCCGCACCGCACCGGTCGGGATCAACGAGTTCACGACGATGTTCGGGACGGAGTGGGGGAACCTGAGCGCCGGTGCGACCCTCGTCGTCGCGCCGATCCTCGTCATGGCGCTCCTGCTGGGGCGCAGACTCGTCAGCGGTCTCACCTTCGGGGCCGTGAAGTGACCGCGAAAGGAAGCGTGGATCGCCGATGAAGGCCGTGCTGCTGCCTGGTGGACGCGAGGTCCAGGTCGTCGATCGACCGGACCCCGAGCCCGGCGTGGGGGAGGTGCTGGTTCGCGTGCGGGCCTCCGCCCTCTGTCGGAGCGACATGTCCCTCTACGACGGAACGCCGATCGTCGGCGGCGAGGGCGCCGGGACCGGTTCCGTGATCCCCGGCCACGAGCCGGCCGGCGAGGTCGTCGAGCTCGGACGGCTGGCTCGTGGGGTCGCCGTGGGCGACCGCGTGGCGATCTACCTGGCCATCGGCGAGGGGCGGTGCGAATGGTGTCGGCGCGGCTACCGGATGCTCTGCCCGTCGTGGAAGTGTGTTGGCTTCGACGTCGACGGCGGGGATGCCGAGTACGTCGTGGTGCCCGCCGAGAACTGCCTGCCGATCCCCGACGAGATGAGCTTCGAGGTCGCGGCACTGTCCACCGACATGGTCGGGACCCAGTACAGCACACAGGCGCGACTCGGTGTCTCGGGCACGGACACAGTGGCGGTCTTCGGTCTCGGTCCGATGGGCGCGGCGGGGGTCCTGATCGCCAAGGCTCGCGGCGCGCGTGTCGTCGCCGTCGATGTCCTCAAGGCGCGACTCGACCTGGCGGCCCGGCTGGGCGCCGATGTCGTCGTGGACTCGAGCTCGCAGGACGCGGTGACCGCGCTCCGCGCCGCTACGCGTGGCGACGGCGTCGACATCGCCATCGACTGCTCGGGCAACCCGGCGGCCCAGAACGCCGCGCTCGACGCGACACGCCGGCGGGGCTCCGTGGCGTTCGTGGGGGAGTCGCGCTCCACGACGATCAACCCGAGCGACCAGTTCCTGCGCAAGATGCTGACGGTGATCGGCGGCTGGTACTTCGCGACGTGGGAGTACGCCGCGATCACCCGCTTCATCCTCGAACACGACCTGCCGGTCGACCAGCTCGTGACCCACCGCTTCCCGCTCGCGGACGCGCCGGAGGCGTTCCGCATGTTCAACGCCCGCGAGACCGAGAAGGCCGTCTTCGTCTCGAACTAGGGGAGTGCGGCCGCCGCGCCCGAAAGGAGCTGACCGCGTGTTCACGCTCGGTGCCGAGATCCTGCCGTATCACGACTTCACGCTCGAGACGTCGCTACGCGAGCTTGCGAACATGGGCTTCACGCACGTGAACCTGTGGTCCTCGCGGGCACCCCTGGCGCACCACGTTAACCCGGGCGACGACGTCGCCGAGATCAAGCGGCTGCTGCGGACGTACGGCATCACCCCGACCGCGCTCACGGTGTACGGCAAGACCCAGAACGAGATGCGCCAGCGGATCGAGTTCGCCGCGGATCTCGGGATCGACACCGTCGTCTTCGACTGCGAGGCGGACTACAGCGACTTCGTCGGCTCGTTCCTTCCCCCACTGCTCAAGACCTGCGAGCAGGTGGGGGTACGGATCGCGGTCGAGAATCATCTCACCGTGCCATTTACCGGCGATTTCGAAACAGGCGGGCATGAAACCGAGCGCTGGGCGGAGGGCGTCGACACGCTCACGCAGATCAAACGCCTCATCACGGACATCGATTCGCCGTATCTGGGTGTGTGCGTCGCGCCGCCGCACCTGTGGGTCATGAACGAGACGATCAGCGAGGTCATCACGTTCCTCGCCGAGCGCAAGAAACTTCTGTTCTACTACGTGTGGGATATCGACCGCTCCTATCGACGCGGGCTGGATGGCCTGAACTTCGGGCCCGGTGAGGGCCAGCTCCCCCGCCCGGACGGCACGCTGGACCACGGCGTGCTCCTGCGGACGCTGGCGAATGTCGGCTATGAGGGGATCGCGAGCCTGAAGTGCCACGGCACCGCGGGCTGGCCTCTCGAGTACCTGACCGAGCAGTTCCGGCGGTCCGCGGACTACGTCCGAGGTCTGCTCCCACCGGTCCAGGCCGGCGTGCTGGCCGGAGCCTGAGCGGCTCGGAGCCTAGCTGGCTGCGGCCGAGACCGATGCGCTTCGCGCTGATGATCGAGCCCCAGCAGGGGATCGACTACGGTCGGCAGCTGGGGCTGGCCCAGCGCGCCGAGGCGGCCGGCTTCGACACCCTCTACCGAGCGGACCACTACCAGAGCTTCCCGGGGCCGGAGGGTGAGCCGACCTCGGACGCGTGGGCGGTGATCGCCGGCCTCGTCCGCGACACGTCCACGATCCGCTACGGGACGTTGGTCTCGCCGGTGACGTTCCGGCACCCGGGGAATCTGGCCAAGCTCGTGGCGACGATCGACCAGACGAGCGGCGGGCGTGTCGAGCTGGGCCTGGGCGTAGGGTGGCACGAGGGCGAGCACCGCCAGTACGGCTTCGCCTTCCCTGACTTGACGACGAGGCTCGAGCTGCTGGAGGAACAGCTCATCGTCATCAACGGGCTGTGGCAGGAAAAGGACGGATGGTCGTACGCCGGCCGCCACTACCGGGTGGACGGTGCCCGCTTCGCGCCGCGCCCGTTCCAGCGGCCGCGGCCGCCGCTCATCATCGGGACGCGCGGCGCGGCCGCGCCGATCCGGCTGGCGG
>DATCPH010000272.1:0-10609 GCA_036570185.1 Candidatus Limnocylindrales bacterium
GGATGGTGGCGCTCGAGATCGCACTTGAGCGCCCAGCCGATGTGGAGCGCGTCCTCCCGATCGCGGCACCTGCTTCGACCGGGCCGCTCGCCATCGCATGGACGCGCTTGCAGCTCGAGCTGATCGACCGGCTGGGCGAGGACGGCCTGGCCCTGGCGCGACAGCTGGCCATGACGACGTATCGCAGCGAGGCCGACTTCGACGAGCGCTTCGGGCGCTCGGTTGAGCCCGACGGCACGCCGTCGATCGTGAGCTATCTCGACCACCAGGGCCGCAAGCTCGTCGAACGCTTCGACGGCGATACGTACCGGATCCTTGCGGCGGCGATGGATACCCACGACATCGCGCGCGATCGGGGCGGCATCGAAGCCGCACTCGGTCGACTCGCGTCGGCGGACGTCCGCCTGGTCGGGCTCGGGATCGAGGGCGACATCCTGTACGGTCCCGCCCAGGTTTCCAACCTCGTGGAGGAGGCCCGCGCTGCGGGAGTCTCCGCCGGGTACCGCGAGCTTCGTTCGTCGAAGGGGCACGACGCCTTCCTCGTCGAGTGGGATCAGCTCACCGAAATCCTTCGTGAGGTGCTGGCCGCCTGAGCCACACCCCCTCGCCAGGTTCATGGCACGATTCGCGGCCATGGCCGAAACCCTCCCCCGACTCAGCATTGCCCAGGTCGCCCCACCGCTCGAGCCGGTTCCGCCGCCGGGCTACGGCGGGCTGGAGCGGGTCGTCAATGAGCTCCTGATCGAGCTCCAGCGCCGTGGCCATGAGGTGACACTCTTCGCCAGCGGTGATTCGACGGCGCCGGTTTCGACAATCGCCACCGTGGAGCGCGCCCTCCGACCGGCAGGCCTCGTCGATCGGTTCGCTCCGTGGACCGTTTCGACCGCCCTAGACGCGATCGGTCGATCCGGCGAGTTCGACATCGTGCATGCCCACCTCGAGTGGCTGAACGTCCTGTTCGCCCGCGCCTGTCCCACTCCGGTCGTCGCGACGTTCCACGGGCGACTCGACACCCCGGAAGCCGCCGCCCTCCTCCGCTACGCGCCGCCGGGTATGGTGGCGATCAGCCAGGCCCAGGCGGACACGCGGCCCGAGGTCGACTGGTCGGGAGTGGTCCACAACGGACTGACGCTCGGCCGGGCGCCGATCCGCGAGCGTCCCGGCGATGCACTCTGCTTCGTCGGGCGCCTGGGACCGGAGAAGGGCGCAGCCGACGCGATCGAGATCGCCCGACTTGCCGGCCGACACCTGCGGATGGCGCTGAAACCGGCGGCGCTCCGTTCGGAACGGGGCTACGAGGAAAACGTCCTCAAGCCGGCCCTAAAGGGTGCAGATGTCGAACTGATCGGCGAGCTCTCCGAGCGAGAGCGGGATGCCCTCATGGCCGACAGCTGGGCCACGCTCATGCCCGGCAACTGGCCGGAGCCGTTCGGGCTCGTTGCGATCGAGTCGCTCGCGTGCGGCGCGCCGGTGATCGCTCGCCCGGTGGGCGGCGTCCCCGAGATCGTGCGAGACGGGATCGACGGCTTCCTCGCCGACAAGAACGCCGAGATGGCAGCAGCGGTCGAGCGCGTCGGCGGCCTCGATCGTCTCGCGATCCGGGCGTCCGTGATCGACCGATTCTCGGCGGCGCGCATGACCGACGGCTACGAGGCCGCCTACGCTCGCCGCCTGGGCCTCCCGGACATTCCCATTCAGCCGGACATGAGGGGCCAATTCACGGATCCGGCGCGCTAGGATACGCGCGACATCCGTATCGGAGTCCTCGCTGGCATGCGCATTCCGACCACAGTAGTCCTCCGGGCGATGGCGGCGGTCGTCGCCGTGCTGCTGGTGGCCGGTACAGCGTTCGCCCTGGAGCAGTCCGGGACGCCCGGCGGGGCCGCTGGGGCGCTCGCGGCGCACGGGAAATCGAAGGCCCCCAAGGCCGCCAAGGCGTCACATGGACCTGAAGCCTCGGAGGCACCGGATGCTTCGGAGGCGCCCGAGGCCGGGTCCGACGAATCGGGCGGCGCGCCGTCTGCGGCCGAGCTGGCGCGGATTGTCGACCGGCTGAAGGCCGCTGGGATCACGACCGACGCGTCAGCCCTCGGCGATCTGGCCGGCAAAGTCGGGGTCGGGGGCGCGGTGCGCGTGCTCGCTTTTGCGCACGCCAGCGGCAAGACGCCGGCCGAAATTCTCGCGATGTTCCAGTCAGGCAAGGGCTGGGGTCAGATCGACCACGAGCTCGGCCTTTCGATCGGGCCCGGCATCGGCTGGATCATGGGCCGCGGGGGCGCCAAGAACTAGCTCCGCGGCGCGGGCGTTAGCAACGTCGAGCATCAACAAAAGAGCCCAGATCCGCGAGGACCCGGGCTCTCAGCTTGTCGCCGCCGCGGTCATGACCGCGGATCGACGCCAGGTCAGCCGGCCGTGCCGACCGGCTGGCCCTCGAGGAGGCTGCGCGCCTTCGCTGGGTTGTCGGTCGCAAACGCCACCTGGACCATCCCGTCGCGGGTTCCCATCGGAAGGGCGGCCTCGACGTTGACCCCGGCGTCGGCCAGTAGGTGCGCGCCCGCGGCGAGCGTGCCCGGCCGGTCCGCGAACGATCCCGTGACCAGCTCGACGGAACGGTAGGTCCACCCGCCCTGCGTGAGCGCGTCTCGGGCGCCGGACTCGTCTTCGGCGACGAGGACGACGGCGCCGGTATCGCCCGTCGTAACGCCGGCGAAGCCGCTGATGTTGATGCCCTTGTTCGCCAAGGCATCGGCCACCTTGGCAAACTCGCCCGGCTTGTTCTTGAGGTCGACGATGAACGCATTCATGCGGCCACCTCCCAGCAATGCCGACTCGCGCGGCGGGTTGATCCGTCGCGAGCGGGCCGTGCGACCTTGGATTCTACTCCCGCCTGTCAGAGCGGAATAACGCCGTGGACCCTACCAGCATCCGCAGGGATGGTTCGGTGGCCCCTCTCCCGAACGCCAAATGGACCGCGATCAGGTGACCCTCGGCCCGTCCGCGGGAGGAGCCAGTCCCGGAAGCTAACATCGGTCGTCATGCGACGCGAGCGCGCGAATGCGGTCCTCGCGACTGACGGGAAGTTGGAAGGGAGCCGGACATGTTGGCCCGATATCGCAATCTCGTGACGTCCCTGGCGGTGGTTGCCGCGGTCGTCCTGTTCTATATGCAGAACCCCTGGTTCTTTCCCGCGGAAGGGACCACCGAACGCGCCGTGGCGACCCTCGCGTTCTGGGTGCTCGCGATCGTCGTTCTCGTGCTGATGTTCGAGGACCGAAAGTCGCCTGGCGCCGAGGTCGTCGAGGTCGAGGGTCCGGCCTTCGCGCGCTACCTGTTCAGCAACACCAAGGCCGGCCTGTTCTGGCTGCCGATCCGCTTGTTCGTTGGCTTCGAGTGGGTCGAGGCCGGCTGGCACAAGTTCACCGGACCCGGATGGCTCGATGGAGGCTCCGCCCTCGCTGGCTATTGGCAGAGCGCGGTCAAGATCCCCGATACCGGGCACCCGGCGATCACATTCGAGTGGTACCGAGGCTTCCTGCAACTCCTCTTGAACAACCACGCTCAGACCTGGTTCGCCTGGGTGGTCACGTTCGGCGAGCTCGCGGTCGGCGTCGGCCTGCTGCTCGGCATCCTGACGGGGATCGCCGCATTCTTCGGGGCGACGATGAACATGTCGTTCCTCCTCGCCGGCTCCGCATCGGTGAACCCGATCATGTTCGCCCTCGCTGTGGGCCTCATGCTCGGCTGGAAAGTCGCCGGCTACTACGGCGTCGACCGATACCTCCTGCCGCTCCTCGGGGTTCCGTGGCATGCAACGGTCGCCCCGGCATCGTCGTCGAGGGTGGCGGGCGCGCCCGCAGGCTGACTACCCACCCGGACCGCCAGCGCAAAATCCGGCTCTCCAACGGCCGCCGACCGGCACCTTGCCCGGTCGGCGGCCGACGGGAGCGGGCCGACGGGGGCAGGCGCGACAGCCCGTCAGACCCGGATCGTCACCTCGAGGGGGCCCGACTTTCGGAGGACCTCGGCCGCCGTCGAGCCTCGCCAGCGATGGAACAGGAGGTCCACCGACGCGTCACCGACCTGGAGCCCGGTGATCGTGAGCTTGCCGATCCACGTCGGCAGGTGCGGTCGAACCAGCTCCAGGCGGGCCTCGTCCGCATGGGGATGAAAACCCAGCATCGATCGGAGCAGTTGGAGGGGCGCCGCGGCCGACCAGGCCTGCGGCGAGCAGGCTACCGGGTATGGAACGGGCACTGGCACGGCCTGCCGATCGAAGCCGCAGAACAGCTCCGGCAGCCGGAGGTCCCGGACATGCTGTGCGGCTTCGAGGAGGCGGCCCGCGAGCTCATTCGCCTGGGCGTCGAAGCCGTATCGCTTCAGGCCGGAGACGATCAGCGCATTGTCGTGAGGCCAGACCGTGCCAGTGTGGTAGCCGATCGGATTGAAGCCCGGCTGGCCCTCCGCGTATGTCCGGATCCCCCAGCCTGAGTTGAGGCCGCGATCGGCCAGCCGTTCGGCGACCCGGGCTGCGTGCAGCGGATTGGCGATGCCGCTCCAGAGGGCCTGTCCGGCGTTGGAAACAATGGCATCGGCCTGCTTCTTGTGCCCGTCGAGCGCCATCGCATATGTCCCGAGATCCTCGACCCAGAATGCGTCCTCGAAGCGGGCCTGCAGGGTCGCCGCCTCCGCCTCGAGTTGGGCGGCGAATTCCTCGTCGCCTCGCATCCGCGCCAGGCGCGCGATCCGCACCTTGGCCTGGTAGACGTAACCTTGGACCTCGACAAGGGCGATGGGGCCCTCGACCGTGACCCCCTTCCGGTTGCGGACCGAGTCGGCCGAGTCTTTCCAACCCTGGTTGATCAGGCCGCGGTGGGCTCGACGGCCGTACTCCACGAAGCCATCGCCGTCGTGGTCGCCGAATCGATCGATCCAGCGCAGGGCGGCCAGGGCGTTTGGCCACAGGCGGTCGACGAGGTCCCGATTGGCCGTCCAGTCGTAGGTCTCGGCGAGCAGGATCAGCCATAGGGGCGTCGCATCGACGCTGCCGTAGTAGAGCCCGAACGGCAGCTCATGCGTCCGCGCCGTCTCGCCGCCCCGGATCTCGTGGAGGATCTTGCCCGGCTCCGCATCCGACGCCGGATCGTCGCTCGTCGCCTGGCGGGCGGCCAGCACGGACAGGACCTCGGTCGCGATCTGGGGTCGGAAGGCGATGGCCTCGTACGCGGTGATCAGGGCATCACGCCCGAACAGCGTCGTGAACCACGGCACTCCCGCGGCAATGTAGTGCTCACCCGGGCGGGGCCCGTCGTTCTCGAGGAGGCGCAGGTCCGCGAGGCCACGACGAACACTGGTGTCGAAGAGCTCGTGGTCGGAGTCGACGACGGCCGTCGTCGCGTTCCAGGCGCGGTAGGCCTCGAGGCCGATCTCCTCGTGGATCTGCGGAGCCGGTGGGAAGGCCGTGAACGCCAGGGCGTCGTGCTTGCCCGCCGGGGATCGGCGGCCCTTCGTACCGTTCGTCTTCGCCGATCCCTCGTGGTCAGCCCCGGCGGCATGGCCGGCCCCGGGGCGGTGGTCGACCTGGTCGGACCAGATCGTCCATTCGAGCGATTCGTGACCGCCCGCGGGGATCTCGAGGACCCAGCTGAGGCGTACCGACGCGCCGGTCTCGTCGTCCTTGACGGGCTCGATCTCGGCGCTCGGGAACGACACGAACGTTCGGCGCAGCCACCCGTCGCGACCCAGGTATCGAAAGACCGCGTGCTGGCGGTCGACCGCGATCGGCAGCAGGGAGCCGACCTGCTTTCGGACGTAGCCCCGGACCTCGAAGATGTCGGCGAATCCGGCGCCGAGCAGGAGGTCGACCGTGACCTCTTCGCCGTGCTCGGCAAAATTCGAGATCGTGACCCGCTCGCGGAGGCCCTCGCCCACGATTCGGTAACGGGTGATCCCGAGCATCTGGCGGCCGAGCGCCTTCGCCGGTGCCATCTTGTCGCCCGGGTGGCGCCGGATCTCAGGGTTGGTCAGCTGGATCGTGCCCCGAAAGCCCTCCCCCGAGTCGCCGCGGAGCAACGTCGGTCGATGGCCGTTGACGAGGAGAGCCAGCGCCGACATCACGCACGTGTCGCCGCTGTAGAGGCCCAACCCGCGGCTGTTGGCACGGACGTCACCAAGGGCGTCGCTCAGCAGGTAGAGGTCGCCGTGCTTGAGGACGTCGACGCCGCCGAGATCGGTCGCAGGCATGACGACGCGTTCCGGCGGATCGATGAGGCGGATGTCGTTCGCGGGGGTGCGGCGGGTTGGCGCGCGTGCCCCGGCGCCATCGCCCCTGGGCGCGGCAAGGACATCGACCGATGCGGCCTCAGCTGCCTCGATCGGGGGAGAGTCGGCGCCGTTGTTCGGCGACGCCGCGGCGCCCGTGGCAGGGCGGCGCACAACCTCGGTCATCGCGGGAATTGTACCGGAGCCCGATTTCGAGCCGGTCCAACCGTCCGGCGCCTGGCCCTGGCCTCTCCGGAGGCCGGCGCAGACCCCTGGGGTAGAATTCGCCGCGCACTGGCGAGTGGCCAAGCGGTAAGGCGCCTGACTCTGGATCAGGAGATCGAAGGTTCGAATCCTTCCTCGCCAGCCAGTTTCCCGCACGAGAGTGGCATCCAGACTCCTTCCGGCGACCTCCCCGCGGCAGCGAATGACATGGCGGTGGCTGCCATGGTGGCTGCCATTTCAGGACGGAGCCAGAGCGCAACCCGGTGTGTCGCCACGATCGGGAAGGCCGCTGCGGCGTCGGTTGCCTCTCGGCCGCGCCACCGATGAGTTTGGCCGAGGCGCCCTGACACGATCGCCCGCGTAGATCAGCAGGGTCGAGGCATGGAACAGCGCCAGCACGTTCTTTCTGAATGGCTCCTCAAGGCGTTCGCCCGTCCGACGAGCGGGCGCCACATCGTCGCGGCTTACGACAAGTTGACGGGTCAATACGTCGACCACGACGTCAGCGAATTCATGGTCGAGATCGGCGCCCATTCGGCTGAGGTCGAGAGCGAGATCTCGCGAATCGAGGGGCCCGCGGCTCAAGCGGCACTCACGCTCTTCAAACGGGCGAAGCACTATCCCGCCGGGATCTACGCGGTCGCGACGCAGGATGAGGACCTCCGCGCGATCGGGCCGGGCCTGAGCGAAAAGGGCCTCTTCCGCGGCACGCGGCTCCTGGTAAGCGAGCACACCGTCCGGGCACCCGTCGACGCGGAGCGGGTGGCCCTCGCTCGGTACGCCGGGCTTATGTACCAACGCGCCCCCACGACCGAGGCGTCGATCTTGCGATGGGGCCAGACTTTCGACCGCGGGGTTCAGGACACCCTCGATCGGATCATGCCCGGCCAGCGGAGCCCGGTCGAGACTACCCTCGCGCATCGTCGTCGACGGATGACCGACCTCGCGGGAAGGATCGCGGGCGCTCTCGCGACTTCCAGCTGGTTCATCGCCAGGGCGGGATCAACCGAAGCGTTCGTCCTAAGCGACAGCCCGGTCGCGGCGACCATCACCTTCGGCTTCGACGACGAGTGGCGAGCGATCCTCTCAGCCGAGTCCTACGTGATCCTCATGCCACTCAATCCCGCGCTCGCCCTCATCTTCGCACCGCGGCACATCATCCCTGTCTCCCAGGTAGATGCAGCCAACCTGGTTCCAGCCATCAACCGGGTCATGTGGCGTGCGGC
Source organism: Candidatus Limnocylindrales bacterium (assembly GCA_036570185.1). Classification (GTDB taxonomy): domain Bacteria; phylum Chloroflexota; class Limnocylindria; order Limnocylindrales; family CSP1-4; genus DATCPH01. The sequence continues at coordinate 7,710 of DATCPH010000272.1, forward strand.
CGATCGGTATGTGCTCGGGCGGAGCCGTCAAGACCTAGAAGCGGCGCTCGGCGACGTCGACGACGAGACCCGTCGGTACTCCGTCAGGCCCGGCTACGATCCAGAAGCAATTGCGCATCAGGCCCGGACTACCACAGAGGCGGCCACGTTGGAGGCGATCGTCGAAGTCGGAATCAAAAGGCCGCTAGCGCGATTCTGGCCGCACTGGAGCGGTTGTCGCCTCACATTGGGATACGCGCTCTTCGCCGCTGAGGATCGTGACCTGCTGCTGGGCGCACCTCACCAGCGACAGCGGTGAGCCTGGCGATGGAGACTGGCGAGCGAACGAGCGGTTAACAGCCGCCCGGTTCTGAACGTGAATCGAACGACGAATCAGTCACGCAGTCGGTCACGGCACCCGAAACACACAGAGGCTTAGTACGTCCGCTTGGGCTCCAACTGGGCCCGTGCAGGATTACGCGCCCCGCAGCAGCACTCCGGCGATCCCGGCAACCACAACGACCAGCGGTTCCACCAGGCGCTCCAGGCGCGGAGGTCGCCAGCGCCGAACCGCGACAATCGCAAGTAAGGCCGCCACTCCGATCACGGCCGTGGCGGCGTCGCGGATCGCTCCCTGGCCGAGGATGACCGACGCGGCGACGATCGCACCCGCCGCGGCCGCGCTCACCCCGGCAACGAACGCACGAACCGGGACGGCGTTCTTGTGGCGGAGGATCCAGCGACCGGGCACGACGACGAACAGGTAGGCGGGCAGGAAGACCCCCAGCGCGCCAACGAGCGCGCCCGGCAGCCCCGCAACCAGAAAGCCGATGAAGGCGGCGGTGATGACGACCGGACCGGGCGTGATGAGGCCGACCGCCACGGCATCGAGGAACTGCTGCTCCGTGAGCCAGCCGTGCTCGATAACCACGCCCTGGTGAAGAAACGGCACGATCGCGAGCCCCGAGCCGAAGACGAACGCACCCGCCTTCAGGAAGAAGAGCCCGAGCCCGACAAGCAGGCCGGGGTCGGTCGCGCCGCCGGGGAGCAGGAGGCTCAGGATCGCCACACCTGCCAGGCGGCCGCCGACAGCACGGGCCACCCTGCGAGGCCCAACGCGAATGAGGACGACCAGCAATCCGGCAGCGAGGAACGCCAGGGCTACCTCGCTCTGCGTGAAGTAGGTGATGAGCCCGACCGCGACGGCCACCGCCCAGAGGAGCGGGTCGCGTCCGACTGTGAGCGGGAGCAACCGATAGGCGGCCACGGCGATGATCGCGATCGCCGCGGGGGCAATCCCGTAGAAGAGCGAGCCGACCCAGTGCGCGCCGCCGAGCCCGACGTACAGCCAACCGAGGCCCACGACCATGAGAAACGGCGGGCCCACGAACGCGAGGGAGGCAAGGGTCGCGCCCCGAACGCCGGTCCGGACGAAGGCGAGCCACATCGCGAGCTGAGCCGCCAGAGGACCGGGTGCCATCTGCGCGATCGCAAGGCCATCGCGATACTCCTGCGGGCTGATCCAGCCCCGCTCCTCGACGAGGTCACGCTGCATGAAGCCCGCGAGCGCAACCGGACCGCCGAAGCCGAGCGCGCCCAGGCGCAGAAAATAGCGCGAGAGCGCGCCGACCGTTGCCTGGTTGGCGTGCCGGGCGCCGTCAGAGTCCGGCCGAGAAGGCATAAGAGGCCGGGATCGGGTTCAGCAGCCGGGCGGGAGTGCCCAATGCCACGACGACTCTCCCCATGGGCAGTAAGGACTAGCGAGCAAGGCTTGCCTCCGAACGGCTGGCGTTTCACGCGGCGACTCGAGGTGAATGGTGCCCGTTCCATAGTGAGCATGGATCGACGCGAAGAAGCCAGCGGCCAGATTGATCCCGATGGCAACCGGATCGTCCGGCATCGATCGGTCACCCTGTTGCCCGCGCACGAGCGGGTCGATCAGGGCGTTGTTTTCAGTGCGGTGGCCCTGGCCAAGCACCCGGGTGACGATCCCGAGGCCGATCATCCAGCCGATCGCGGGCCAGAAGAGATCGCGACCTACAACAACCGGCGATCGAGAGCCCCATCCCGCCGATGAGCAGGACCAGGTACAAGCCGATCCAACGCTACTGGATTGATGCGACGACCACCGCACGTTCCACGGCTCAGCCCCAGAGCAGCCGCCAGAAGCCACCCCGGGCAAGGGCGCGACCGACGATCTTGTTGTGGGCCCGACGGGCGATCCGATTGGGGTTACCGGAGGCCAGGACAGACACGTCGTTGGCCAGGCGGGCGGCGCGGTACATGTTCGAGACCAGGCCCCGCCTCCTCATCCGAGCGCCTCCTCGATGAACGCCGTCGCATCTTCTGCCAGTGCGGCTCGCTCGGACTCTTCGGCCTCGATCAGTTCGAGGAGCCGCCGGGCTTTCTGCGGATGCTCCAGCCCGATCGTCAGGCCGACACTGATCCAGTAGTCGGCGGTCTCAAGGGCATGCGGGCGGACCTCCTCGGGAAACTCTGCCAAGACCTCGGCCATGGCGCCATGGAGCGCCCGACCGTACTGCTCCCAACCCTCGTTGCTCGTCATCGGATCAGCCTCCCTGCTCGGCTCGTGCCCGGTGCGCCAGCTTGCTCGCTGCCAGTGCATCGGCTGTGGGCTGCCGCCTGCACTCTCTTCGCGATCATCAGCAGGAAACCGTCTTAAGCGACGGCCCGAGCGGAGCTTACCCGGGCGTGAGCCCGCCATCACAGACGACGATCCAGGGACGCGAGGAGCCTTGGCGTCGGCGGTCTCCCCAGGGAGATTGGTCCTACCACCCCCCGCACGGCCCCAGCGTGGCGAGTAGGACCAACGTGCGTGGGGCTGCATCGACCCACTCCATCTCTTTGTCAATGCCTCAAACCTGGGCTCCAAGACCACCGGAACAACCCAAGTCAGGGCG
>DATCPH010000273.1:0-3626 GCA_036570185.1 Candidatus Limnocylindrales bacterium
GGTCAGCCCAGGCCCGCCGTTTCGATTTCGGCGCTTCGCCTCCCCGCCCCGCCTGCCCCGTGCCCTCGGGCCCTCGATCCTGATATCAGCCGCATTCGTAGCCGGCGAATTACCGCATTCCGGCGCCCCGGAAAACCTCGATTTCGCCTCGAATATCAGCGGCGTTCATCACGGAGCCGATCGCAGAGCTTCCAACCGCGGGCCCCGGACGTGACCGCGCCGTGATCCTGCGCTTAGCCCGGATCCACCGAAGGTCGGGCCGCTGAGCCTGCGCGGATGACGAATCAGGTGCCCATCTGAACTGGGAAGATGGCGTTGAAGACGACCCCCTTGCTCAGAACTGGTCGAGGTAGCGATCCAGCTCCCAGCCCGAGACCTGTGACGTGTACTCCTCCCACTCCGCGCGCTTGGCCTCGAGGAAGTGGGAGAGGACGTGGTCGCCGAGCGCGTCGCCGATGACGGTGTCCTTCTCGAGCTCGTCGAGGGCCTCGCCGAGCGTCCCGGGCAGCTCCTTGATCCCCTTTTCGGCCAGCTGGGCGGCACTCATCTCGAAGAGGCTCTCCTCGACCGGTTCGCCGAGCTCGAGACCGCGCTCGACGCCGTCGAGGCCGGCCGCGATCATCGCCGCGAACGCGAGGTAGGTGTTCGACGACGGGTCCGGGCAGCGGACCTCCGCCCGGGTGCCCTCGATCGACTTGCCCGGCGAAACCATCGGCACCCGGATCAGAGCGGAGCGGTTGATCCGGCCCCACGTCAGGTAGGTCGGCGCCTCGTAACCGGGGACCAGGCGCTTGTAGGAGTTCACGAGGGGGGCCAGGACCGCGATCATGCCGCGGGCGTGGGCCAGGATCCCGGCCATGTACGAGCGCGCGATGTCCGAGAGGCCATACGGGTTTGATTCATCGGCGAACGCGTTGCGGTCCTCCGAGATCGAGTAGAGGCTCTGGTGGGTGTGCATCCCCGAGCCGTTGATGCCGAAGATCGGTTTGGGCATGAACGTCGCGTAGAGGCCGTGCTGCTGGGCAATGGCCTTCAGGGTGAACTTGAAGGTGATGGCGTTGTCGGCGGTCCGCAGCGCGTCCGCGTACTCGAAGTCGATCTCGTGCTGGCCTTCGGCGACCTCATGGTGGGCCGCCTCGACGCGGATGCCGAACGCCTCGAGGGCGTCGACCATGTCCTGCCGGATCTCCTGCGCAAGGTCGGTGGAGAAGTCGAAGTACCCGGCCTCATCGTGGGGGAGCGGATGGATCTCGCCGTTCTCGCGCCGGAACAGGAAGAACTCGAGCTCGGGGCCGGTGTTGACCTTGTAGCCGAGCTTGGCTGCCCGCTCGACCTGGCGACGCAGGACGTGGCGTGGATCACCGACGAACGGCTCGCCGCGCGGCGTGAAGACGTCGCAGATCACCCGTGCCGTGCCGCGCGGCCCGGAGCCCTTCTGCCACGGGATCTCGGCAAAGGTCGACATGTCGGGGATCAGGTACTGGTCCGACTCGGCGATCCGGGTAAATCCCTCGATCGATGAGCCATCGAACCAGGTTCCGTGGCGGATCGATCCCTCAAGCTGATGGATCGGGATCGTCACGGCCTTGACGTGGCCGATGATGTCGGTGAACTGGAGCTGGATGAACCGGATGCCGTCCGAGGTCGCCTGTTCGACCTGCTTGATCGCATCTCGGGTTTCTTTTGCCACCGAAACCTCCTGCTGGTTGGGCGCGCTGCTGGCTGGGCGCCGTCACGCGCGTCTGGAGCCGTCTTGTCCGCCCGGAAATGGTATCGCCCGGCCTGGAGGCCGGGCGATCCGGTGCCGACGACGGGCGGGAAACACCGCCCGTTGACTTCGATATCAGAGCTCGCTATAGAGGTAGAACTCGTACGGGTGGGGTCGAAGGGCGACCTGCTTGGCGCTGTCGCGCTTGAACGCCAGGTGGGTATCGATCACGTCCGCCGTGAATACGTCGCCACGATACAGGTACTCGTGGTCATCCTCGAGCGCGTCAAGGGCCTCCTCGAGCGAGCCGGGGGTCCCGGCGATGCCCTTCTTCTCCTCCTCGGGCAGTTCGTAGATGTCCTTGTCGACGGGCGGTGGCGGCTCGATGCCGTTGATCACGCCGTCAAGTCCCGCGAGGAGCTGCGCCGAGAAGGAGAGGTACGGGTTGCAGGTGGGATCCGGGGAGCGGAACTCGAGGCGGCGCGCGCCGGGAGTCGTGAAGTAGGTCGGAATGCGGATGCACGCCGAGCGATTGCGCTGGCTGTAGACGAGGTTGATCGGCGCCTCGTAGCCCGGCACGAGCCGGCGATACGAGTTGGTCGTCGGCGCCGCGAACGCCAGGATCGACTTGGCGTGCTTGAGCAGGCCGCCGATGTAGTGCCGCGCGGTGTCCGACAGGAGGGCGTACCCATCCTGGTCGTAGAACAGGTTGATCCCGTCCTTCCAGAGGCTCTGGTGGGTGTGCATCCCGGAGCCGTTGTCGCCGTACAGCGGCTTCGGCATGAACGTCACGACATAGCCGTTCTTGGCGGCCGTTTGCTTGACGATGTACTTGTACTTGAGGACCTTGTCGGCGGTCTCGACCAGCGTGCCGTAGCGGATGTCGATCTCGGCCTGACCCGGGCCCCCGACCTCGTGGTGATGGACCTCGACGTCGATCCCGGCCGCCTGGAGCCCGAGCACCATCTTCGAGCGGAGGTCCTGGAACCTGTCCAGCGGAGGAACCGGGAAGTAGCCCTCCTTGGGCCGTGGCCGGTGAGCCAGGTTGGGGGTCCCATTCGCCCCCGAGTTCCACATTCCTTCTTCCGAGTCGATCTCGTAGAAGGCGCGATGGCCGGTCTGATCGAAGCGCAGCGAGTTGAAGATGTAGAACTCGATCTCCGGGCCCCAGTAGGACGTCGCGGCGATTCCACTCTCGGCGAGGAAGCGCTCCGCCTTGCGGGCGATGTAGCGCGGATCGCGTGAATACGGCTCGCGACTGCCCGGCTCGGCCACGTCGCACATGAGGACGAGCGTCGGGACCTCAAGCGTCGGGTCGACGTAGGCGGTCGTCGGATCGGGCATCAGGAGCATGTCGCTCTCGTGGATGTGCTGGAAGCCACGGATGCTCGAACCGTCGAAGCCGATGCCGTCGATGAACAGGCTTTCGGTCAACTCCTTGACCGGCACGGAGAAGTGCTGGGCCTGCCCCGGCAGGTCGACGAAACGGAGGTCGACAATCAGGACGCCGGACTCGCGGGCACGGGTGATGACATCCGCAATGGTCGTCGTCGGCGCGGTGACGCCGGACGCAATGCGCTCCAGTGTGGTCATGCGATGTCCTGCTCCTTCGTTTGGTCGTAGGGGGTCATGTTTGTGCGCGCTGCACCAGTCGGCGGCCGGCGAGCCACTCTGGCGAGCCTAACAGGGGACCCGGTTGCGGTTCAGTGACGGCCGAGCCCGGCTGTTTCGTCCTTTTGCACAAGTTTGACCGCGAGAAGGAGCGCGAGACGGAGGTCGGCATCGTGGAGATCCCAATCGCCAAGCGCCTCAATCCGCCCCACGCGGTAGGCGATCGTGTTGCGATGAACGCCCAGCCGCGACGCCGCTTCGGCAAGGCCCTGCGCCTCGAGGACAGCCCGGAGCGTGGAGAGGCGGG
>DATCPH010000274.1:0-3599 GCA_036570185.1 Candidatus Limnocylindrales bacterium
CCCGGCAGCCTGCTCCGCCACAGCTTCCCGCCTCCAGAGTCGAGCGTGGGCTGAACTGAGTGTATGTGGTGCTCATCCGCCTACCCATACGATGCCGAACGATGCCGAGATCGTGGGCGGCCGCATGCAGGAAGGACTCGTTGCCTACCCGCAAGAAGGAGCTCGGAGCGGTAACACCGGGCCTCGCCGCGTCGACTACTCTCGGCCTCTGCAGTGGAAGGGAGGAAGTGGTGAAGCTCATCAATACCGACGGCTTGGCGATCATCGGACCGGGCTCGGAGTGGTTCTGGGCGATGCTCACGATGATCATGCTTACGATCACGTTCGGCGCGGTCTACCGCCAGCTGCGGGCGCAAACGACGGCCAATGCGCTTCAGAAGATGCAGTTCCTCATGGATCGATATGAGTCAGACCAGATGCACCATGCCCGCCTCACAACCGCGCTGCACCTCAAATACGGCAAGCCCGGCGTCATGGAACCGGCGATGGTGCAGATTGCGAACTTCTGGGAGACCGTCGCCGGGCTGCTGGAGGACGGCAATCTCCGACTACGCGACGTGGAAGCCTTGGGCAGGTCCATCCAGATGTGGTGGGCACTCTTGGCTCCAGCCATCAGAAAGGAGACCGAGTACCAAGGCGCCCCGATGTACGACAGCTGGGAGCGGCTCAACGGGCTGCTGCGCGAACGGGACGCCAAGGCCGGCTACCCCTATCAGCGCGACCCGACCACTCTGCCGGGAATCCTCGATGACGTGATTCATATCGCGACGGGACGCCTGCGAATGGCACAGGAAGTCAAGTCCGGCGTCATCCCAATTGTGCCGGAGCCAGCGGTCGCGAACGAGTCACCGTGAACCGGCGTGCGTCTGTCCGTCCGCCCGTCAATCGACGTCCAGCATTTCACGACTTGACCGGCGACACGATGACCGCTTGAGACCGCCGCGGATCGTGTCGCTCTCCGACCGGGGCGAGGAAAGTCATCGGTTTCGCCCGCGCGGTCGAACGGGGCGATGTCCCGATCCGAACGCTCGACGATGTCCTCTCGACCTATGCTCGCCGTCCCGAGCACAAGTCGCTCCGCCCCGACGGATCGCCAACCGGGCCGACAAACCGCGGCCTGCTCCGCCGTCGGCCGATCCGCTCGTCTCCGGTGGTGACCGTCATGTCCGGCAAGGAAGTCAACAAGCTCCTGAGCGGGCGACCGGCGAGGTGATCGACCCAGCCGCCTACTGGACCGACTATGGCTTCCGGCTCGATCCTTGGGATAGCCTCGTTGTGCCCGCCCTCCGGCGGATCGGCGTAGCCGAGATCGTCCGGCGCACCGACACATCCTGGCGGCGGGCGATCCAAGAGTACCTTCGGTCAGATCATCCGAGCCGCCCACACGACGATCGAGTCGTCGTACCGACGCGAGCTGCCGCCGAGGCCGCCGCGGAGGCGTTGGCTGCTGATGGGCGGGCAGTGGCACTCGATCCACTCGCGTGCTTGGACGAGTTCCTCAGCGCGTGTGCGGCCGTCCCGGCCTGCGCGTGCGGCTGCGGGCGTCCGGCCCGCCGGAGGTGGGCAACAGACGCCTGTCGGAAACGCGCCTCCGGAATCGCGCGCGCCGAGCCTGTCGGATGCGCGATGCGCTAGAAGCGCACTTCCCAATTCCAGGTTCTGTCGCCACTCGAGAGGATGCTCCCTCCGGAGGTCCACTGGTTCGTCAGCCAGACGGAACCGCCAGAGGAGACCGGAGCGGGATCCGGCGTCGCTCCGCCGTAGTCGCCCCAGCGGCACGGGCCTGAGAAGCACGTGAAGCCCTTATCGGATTTCGACGACTGCTTGACCATCACGAAACTCGTAGGACTCCTTGAGGTCACGTACTGGATGGCCGGGTAGGCCGTCGACGACGAGGTCGTGAAGCCCACGACCGCCGAGTCCCCCCGACTGCACCCTGTGGTGCTGCACGCGCGGTTGTTCGAGACGCCGGCGTTTAGCACGTACAACGACAGGTTCGAAACTACCCCCACCCGTGGAAGTCCGGCGGCTGTCGGGTCGACCTCGTACCAGTTGACCTGGCTGCCCGCCCCGCCGGCCACCGTGTGGGACACCCACACGGTCGTCGGGGAATTCGTGATGGACGGATCGACCCCCGAGACCGCGTGGGTGATGCGGCCATCGAGCGTGTCGAGAGTGTTCGCGGTCCCCGGTTGTGGCGCGTCCGGTGGGCTCGTATACGATCCCACGGTGATCGAGGTCGGGCCCGTCACTACCGGGCCGACCGCGCCCGGGTTGATGGTGAAGACCGAGAGGGTCGTCGCGGCGCCGCAGTACGGCGGACACTCGATGTCAGACATCGTCACGACGTAGCCGGTCGACGATGGGTCGGTCTGGATGGCGGGGACCGGCGTGAACACCGGTTGCGCCGGCAGGTTCCCCAGGGAGGACTTGCCGTGATCAGTCGACCCCGACGGAGCGGGCGGGCACGTGCTGATGGACCCCTGGCCCTGCGGCTTGCTGATCCAGAGGAGGTCGGCTTCCGTGGCCGCCGAACTGCTCGACGATGGGTAGAAGTTGACCCCGATGAGTAGGTAGTCCTTCGTTTGTCCGAGTTTCGGGTAGTCGGGGAAGCTCGTCGGGTCATACCCGAAGCTCGTGTTGTACGAGCAGAACCCACCCGGGATCGTCGTCGGGTTCGCTGTCTTGCTGAACCCCCAGTCCATCGTCGCGTCGCTCGTGTTCCAGACGTTGTAGTAGAACCGCTGCGTGTCGGGATCCCAGAGGACCATCGGGTCGCTGTCCTTGCTGTGACCCGTCAGCGTGGACAGGTTGGCGGAGGCGACCAGCGAGCCCGCCCGCGTGTAGATCGCGATCTGGGAATTGACGACCTCGACATAGGTCGACGGCCCGATCGCCCCGTTCGCATCGGGCGGCGAGACGTTCGAGGACGCGACACCCTGCCAACCGGTCGTGCTCGACCCGCCTGACCCGCCAGGCCCGCCCTGGCCAGCGTTGCTCTGCGCGATCGCGTTGGCGTGCGCCTTCGCCGCCTCGAATGCCTCGACACCCTGCAGCGGCAGGTAGCCGTGGGAGGCGAGGTACGAGCGGGCGTCGAATCCCGATCCACCTGTGCCGCCTGCCCCGTTGTCTCCGGGTGCCGCCGCGTTTACGGCGCCACCGACGGTGACCGACAGGAGCGACACCACCGCTAGTGACACGAGGAGCCGCCCCTGGAGGCGGATCAACGGGGACGCGTGCATCGTTTGCCTCACGGAACGAGCGGATGGGATGCGAGCCTCGATGCCTGCCGCTGTTGACGGAGTGTAGGCCCTTCGGCGCCCATCGGAAAGCCTCACCCTGCCGATCGACGGTGCGAGCAGGCACCGGGCCCGACCGGCCGCTTGATCCTGCGGAGAGGGTGGCAGCGAGGACGCGCGGTCGTTGCAGGGTGGGCAGGGGACTTCCCCGGTCGTGTTAATGGACGCCCCACGTACCGTTGAACGCAGGCCGTTCGCGAGCAGTTGCGGCGAGATCTCGGTGAGTCCGAGCTGGCCGTGAGCCGAGTTGAGCGGAAGTGGACGAGTCTGGCGACGGACCCCGTCGCCCACGATGTCCGC
>DATCPH010000275.1:0-5311 GCA_036570185.1 Candidatus Limnocylindrales bacterium
GTCCTGGTCCCTGGGGTCGACCTGCCGGGCCGAGATCGAGGCGACCTCACCCAAGGGGACCGTCGGCAGGTCAGCGGAAGTCGCCTCCAAGGCGATCTGGACCACAGCTGCCCGAAACTGGTCGATCCGGCCAGATCGTTCAGTCGACGCCAAGCGAGCGAGGTCAACGGCCGCGAGTTGGTCGGTCAGTTGGGCGGCGATGCGGCGCTGTGAGTCGACCGTAGTCCAGGGGATGCCCTGTCGAACGACATCTGAGTCGGTCACGGCCGGATAGAGCGCACCCTGAACAATGATCGACAAGCCGCGGACGAAGTCCGGGTGCTGGACCCAGCTAAAGAGGTAGTCCGAGTCTAGGTTGGGGCCGGGCCGAAGAACGCAAAAGCCTGTGCTGCAGACCTGTCCGTCGAGAGAGGGCGGCACCTTGGCGACAGCGTTCAAATACGGCCGCGTGGTCGCAATCAGAACGTCTCCTGATCGGACGACTTGCCGTGCGCGAGTTGGAGAGTCTCGACCCACGAGCTCGGTGGGCTTGTTGATCGACTTCGTTCGGTTGTCGACGCTGGAGATATCGATGTAGGCGAACCGTCTATCGGGCGACCGCCTTGGGTCGATTGTCTCGATAGGACGGGACACGAGTTCGCCGATGGGCACCATGACGTTTGTCACGCCGCGAACAACCGCTCTTTCGTCTGGTGGAGGATCTCAGCCGGGCTGCCAAGCAACTTGAGCGCCGCCAATCCGCCGGCAGCCACCACATCGGGCGTCTGGAGCACGCCGGGGTTCTCCAGTTCTTCGGTGCCGGCGCGGGCGAACTGCCGGACCAGGGCCACCAGCGTCGCCGCCGTCGATGGCGGCTTGTCTGCGAGCCAGACTTCGTGCTTGTACCGAAACGCGTCGGCGCGAGCGACGCGCGTCTTTGGATCCGATCCGTAGCCGAGCTCGGCGAGGACGTCGTAGAGGTCGAAGTCGGCCATCTCCACGATAGCCCGGACGAGCGGCGCGGAGCGGCCCGCGTCGGGAAGGGAGGCGACCAGCTCGCGGCGGGCCGGCGGCGTGATCCACGTTTCGCGGAAATCGTCGAGCGTGGCGGCGCGGCTGAGCAGCGACGTGGCGATCCGCTCCTTGTATTCCTCGAGCGTGATCGGGGTCGCCCGCCCGTCGACGGTCGTGACGATGGCGATGCCGGCGTCGCCGACTCGGACGTCAATGCCCTGGACCTGGATCGTGCGCTCGGGCGGCTCGGTCGAGGTCGGTGGCTCGCCCGGGTCGCGCACGACCGTCGCTTTCGTCCGGAAGGCCTCGCCGAACAGGCGCGTCGCTGCCGTGTAGTCGTAGATCCGGAACATGAGCTTGCCGGTCGGCGGATCAAGGCGCGTTCCGCGGCCGATCATCTGGTAGAAGGCGATCGGCGAGCGAACGTACTTGAAGATGACGATGTTGCGGATGCCCGGGACGTCGACGCCGGTCGAGAGCAGGTCCACGGTCGTTGCGATGAAGTGACTCCGCGAGGCCCCGCGGAGGTCGGCCAGGTAGCTCGCGCCATGGCTCGCGGCGGTGCACTTGAAGGCGTACGGGTCAGCCGGCTTGCGCCCGTTCGCCTTGCACCACGCGGCGTATCGATTGTTGAGAGCGATCGCGACCGCATCCGCGTGCTGATCGCGGGCGCAGAAGACGATCGACTTCTGCTCAGGCCCGCCCGTCTCGAGGAGGAGATCGAAGAGGTCGCCGGTCATGGCTTCGACACGCTCGGGAAGGAGGAGCCGGCCTTCGAACTGGCTCGCCTCGTAGCGCTCGCGCGTCTCCGCCACCGTGAGGACCTCGCCGGTTCGGGCGTCGGCGATCGTCGTGCCCCAAAGGCCGATGTCGTCCTGGTCGAGCCCCGTTTCGCGCTCCGTGAACGGGCTGTCGCCGAGGAAGATGTCGCGCCGCACGATCTCGCAGGCGGCGAGGTAGCCGTCCTCGATGCCCTGGCCGATGTCGTACTCGTAGACCGGCTCGCCGAAGTGGCGAATGTTGTCGGCGGTGATCGCCGCATCTGATTCGGCTTCGCGGGTTCGCGGGAAGTCGAGCTCGCGGGGCGTGGCCGTGAGGCCGATCTGGACCGCGTTCGGGTTGCGGGTCAGGACTTTCGACCACTCACCCCAGGCCGACCGATGGCACTCGTCGATGACGATGTGGCTGAAGTAGTCGGGCGGGTAGTTGGCCTCGAGGAAGTCGGCGTCGGCGTCGTCGGTGTCAATGTCGAGCGTCTGGTAGGTCGCGACGACGATCCGGGCGTTCTTCTCCGGGTTGTTGCCGCTCGCGGCCGCGACGTCGCCACACGAAGGCGCCCTGGAGGGCGAGCAGGCCCTGGGCTCGAAGCTCCTCGCGATCGCACAGGAATAGCGCCCGCTTGAGTTGGCCGGCGTCAGCGATCTTTCGCAGGATGTTGACCGCGATCAATGTCTTGCCCGACCCGGTCGCGAGGCTCAGGAGGGCTCGCTTCTCGCCACGGGCGAGCCTCTCGAGGACGGCGCGGATCGCCGCGTCCTGGTAGTAGCGCCGGGAGGTCTCGCCGCCCTTGTAGGGCTGGGAGAGCGGCCGAGCGGCAGGGGCGTCGAGGTCGAGTTCCGCCGCCTCTTCGTAGGCCTTGCGGAGGGCCTCCGGCGTCGGGAATTCCGACATCGGCCGGGGCAGGGGAGTGGTCGTCAGGTCGCGCCGATCGAACAAGGACCAGAGGTGCCCGTTCGACGAGATCACGAACGGGACATTGAAGCGGTCGGCGAGCCGGCCATATTCCTTGGCCTGATCGAGCCCGTAGGTCGGCGGCTTGTCCTCTGGCTTTGCCTCGATGATGGCGATGGCCACGGGCTGGGCGCCGGTGCTGATCTTGACGCGCAGCGTGTAGTCCGTTCGCCCGAGTCCCTGTCGCCGCGGCTGCCCATCGACGATCTCAACGGCCCCGAGCGTCTCTTCGCGCCGAATTAGATCCTCCGTCCAGCCGCGAGCGTGGAGGGCAGGGTCAATCAAGCGCAGGCGGGTCTCGATTTCGTTGATGAACGGTTCTCCCCAGCCAACAATGTGGCGGGAAGTCTACGGGGTCCGCACCGAACCGTGAACGACTTTGCCCAAGCGTTGCCGGTCGCGTCGCACCCTCGCGGCGCGCTCATAGCTATCCCCCACAGCCATCACGGGCCTCTGACCGATGCCGGTGTACTTGCGGACATCGACGCGAATTTGCACAACTAAGCGCGCAACTGGGCGGGGTCCGCGTGGACTCTCGATCTCGGCCATGAACTCGCGAACGCCGAGAACGCGCTCATCCCCCACGAAGGTCGTGCACACCGACCGCGCCGAAGGGACGTGGAGGCCGCGGGCCAGTACATAGACGCGAGGGAATGCGTTTTTTATCGCCCAATCAACGGGGCCCCGGTAGGCGTCAATACCCGTTGGTTCAATGCCATCGCCCGTCGCCAACAGGACAAATCCGCATCGAATGAAGCGGCCTTCGAAGTGAGTTTCATCGTGTCCCCCAGGCTCCCTCTCGGCAAGATCAAACAGATGCTCAACAAACTTGGCCGTCTCTTCCGAAACTTCATCAATCGGTGATCGATTCGCCCGACGGAGACCAAGTTCTGCGAACTCCTCCAGCAACACGGGGGCAAGAAGTTGGTCGTCCTCAAGGGCTTCCAGCTTAGCGGTGAGTTCTTTGAGTCGACGTTCACCTTGGATGGCCGGAGACCAAATATCCCTGATGAATTGCGAAACCGCTCTCGTATCGGCCTTGCTCAGAATGGACTTCGTAATCGTGAAGTCGATGCCTCGGGAGACATCCTGATCTAGGTGGATTCTTGCGTAAGGCAGGACTGCAAAACGTGCGTATGCCCACGCAGCAGCGACGAGGTTTCGGGTTCGGTCTCGGTGGTCAGCGATCCCGACGATAATGGCCCCGTCCGGAAGGGCGACGACCTCCTCACCGGATCGCATGAACTTGATGTGGACCGGCCCCCGTGAACTCGCCGGACTTGCTTCGGCGAGGGCGCCTACTCCGATCGAGAGTGTCCCCTCGATGTCTTGCCGCACGCTCTCCCGCTCGACCGAGGATCCCAGCCACGTCATGTGGCCGAGAGCCTGGCCTGCCAGCTGCTTGGCCTCGTTTGGGAACCGAAGGATAAGTGCTCCTATTCCGGCGGCGGGAATCGTCAGCCAAGCCGCGACCTCGCGGGCAACTGGGAATTCGCCATAGACGACTGACACAGCGAGCACGCCAACAACGACCGTTATGAGGCCTCTCCGCGGTGAGCCCAGCAGGATCGTGCCAAGCCTACTGATCATTTGTGTCGACATAGGTCAACAGGCATTCAAAACAGAGGTATTCGAGATTGCCGTCGCGCTTGACGAATGCAGCTGGCGTTCCCCGTGAAACCCGCGCGCAATCCATGCACGTCCACTCCTCGGGGATTGCCTCCCCAAGGACAGCCCGCGCATCGATTTCGTGAAGAACCGTGAGGACTCGCGGCGCAAATTCCGCTTCCATGTTTCACCTGGTTCTCGGCGTCCGCCTGCGGGCGCCGAATGCTGTTCTAATGCAAGCCGAGAGCCTCTTTCAGCTGCTTGAGAGCCGCGCCCGCCGCCTCATCTAGCGTCGCCGCAACCCTGTAAAAGCTCACGACTGCTCCTTTGTACACCCCGTTCACTTCTACCTTCCAGCCTGGTCGGTATCCGTCCCTCGAATTACCGAGAGTGTGCTGCGTGTACGAGGCAGCCACAGAAGACTCTCCGACGATGTCAGCGATTCGGCGAAGCTGTTCCAATATTTCGGCCATCACAACTCCATTTCATGAGCACCCGCTCGTGCTCCCGCAGTTGAGGCACTTGTAGCAGCTGCCGTTGCGGACCATGATCGCGCCGCAGTCGGCGCAGCTGGGGGCGTCGGCCTGGGCGGCGAAGGCGACCCGGGTGCCGCCGAGGTTCAGGGTCACTGGTGTGGCGCTGGCGCCGTTCGTGGTGACGCCGTTGGCGCGGCCGTTCGAGACGCCGTTTGAGTGGCCATTTGCGTGGCCGCTCGCCGTGTGTGCCGAACCGTTGGCCGCGAGGACCGTCAGCTCGTGTGAGGCCTCGGGCGCGTCGGGCGCCGCGGCCGGCGCTAACACCGGCGAATCCGATGCTGGCGCGTCCGGTGCTGGCGCGTCCGGCGAGGCCGGCGCGGACGTAGTCAAGAGTGGCGTCTCGGCGGGGGAGGAGCTCGCCGAGACGCCGGGCAAAGCAACGGCGGACGCCGGGGCGCCGGCCGATGAAAGGGGAGATGCAGAAGCAGTGGCGGAGGCGGCGG
>DATCPH010000276.1:0-3756 GCA_036570185.1 Candidatus Limnocylindrales bacterium
CCCGCCGAGCTCACGTGCTGATCCCCATGCGGATCGGTGTCGATGGCCGTCGGAGCGTTGCATGCATGACTCAGGCATTTTCACCAAGATGGTCCACAACGGCGCCGAGTGCGTGATGATGTCGGCACGCGCGAGCGGACCCGGAGGGTCACCATGATCGACGACGCAGTTTCGACCCCGACCATGCCGACGGCCGACACGCCGTCGACCGGCGCGGCAACTGAAGGCCGGCCGCGAGGGCGGGCGGACGCGGTCATCGTCTTCGGGGCCACGGGCGATCTCGCGCGCAAGAAGCTCTTCGGGTCGATTCACGGGCTGGCCAGGAGCGGCCGGCTCGGCGCCCTGCCGGTCGTCGGCGTCGCTCGATCGGATATCGGTGACGAGGGGATTCGCCTTCGAGCCCGGACGGCCCTCGAGGAAGCCGGGACCTCGCTCGACGATGCCTGGAATCGCCTGGAAGCCCAGCTGGCCTACGTGTCGGGCGACTACGGCGACCCCACGCTGTACCGCCGGCTGGCAGATCGGCTCGCCGAGGCTGGCTCGACCCGGCCGCTGTTCTTCCTGGCCATCCCGCCCTCGGCCTTCGCCGAAGTCATCGAAGGCCTGGCTGGGGTCGGCCTCTGCTCCAGCTCGCGAATCGTGCTGGAGAAGCCGTTCGGCCGGGACCTGGCTTCGGCCCAGGCGCTCAACCGTCTCGTCGGCAGCCGCTTTCCCGAGGAGGCGATCTTCCGGATCGACCATTTCCTGGGAAAGGAACCGGTCCAGAACCTGCTCGTCTTCCGTTTCGCCAACGCCCTCCTCGAACCGGTCTGGGACCGGCGGTCGATCGCCTCGGTCCAGGTCACGATGGCGGAGTCATTCGGGGTCGAGGGCCGGGGCGCCTTCTACGATGGCGTGGGGACGCTCCGTGACGTCGTCCAGAACCACCTCTTTCAGCTGGTCGCGTTCCTGGCAATGGAACCGCCGGTCTCGGCCGACGCCGACGCGCTCCGCGACGAGAAGGTCAAGGTCCTCAAGGCCATGCGGCCCCTCGAGCGCAGCCACCTCATTCGCGGCCAGTACGCTGGCTATCGCGGGGAGCCGGGCGTGGCCCCCGATTCGGACACCGAGACGTACGTGGCGCTCCGGACGGAGATCGACACCTGGCGATGGGCCGGAGTCCCGTGGGTCATCCGCGCCGGCAAGGGCCTCGAGCGCACGGTGACCGAGGCCATTGTCGAGTTCAGGAAGCCGCCGACCATGCTGTTCGCCGGGGCCGATGGGACGCCGCCGGCGCCCAATCGCCTGCGCTTCCGCATGAAGCCCGACGGCGTCATCACCCTGACCATGCAGGCCAAGATCCCCGGGGACAAGCTCGCCGCCGCCCCGGTCGACCTCGAGGTCACCGAGCAGAGCATGCTCGGCGAGGGCACCGAGGCCTACGAGCGACTGATCGGCGATGCCATCGACGGTGACTCGCGGCTATTTGCCCGGGGCGACACCGTGGAAACATCCTGGCGAATCGTGGAACCGGTGTTGCATGACCACGCGCCGGTCATTCCATACGCGCGGGGCTCGTGGGGTCCGCCCGCCGCCGAGAACCTGGTCCATGACCATGACGGCTGGCTGCCGTGCTCGGTGGGCCACCTGACCCAGCGACACTGACGGTCGAGGCCGCCACCGCAGCGTCGACGACGCGGCTCTCCTCGACCGGCCGCGTCGAGGCCTTCAGCGACGGCGTCATGGCGACGCGATCCTGTACCCGATCACCAACCAGGGCAGCCAGAATCAGCGCAACGGGCCGATCCCTCAGTAACCCGTCCCGCCGCTGCCGCCGGGTTGGCAGGCTGCAAGCAGAACGGCAAGAACGACCCACAGTGCGACCGCCAGCGCGGGGCGGCTCGCGACGAATGCATGGAGCTTGGGCACACTTGCCTCCATCGATGAAATTCCCGTAGTCGCCAATACGCTGATTCCGTCGCATCGGTTCGCGCGCCGGGCGGGCTGGACCTGGGCTACTCCGTCCCGGTACTCTCCGCAAGACGTTGGACTGCTGAAGGGATGCCATGTTTGTCCTGCTGTTCCTGCATCTGGCGACGATCTTCACCGGCATCTCGCTGATCCTTGGGTCGCTCCTGCTGGCGCTTCTCGCGGAGCGAAGCGGGCACCTGAGTGCCATCGCCGCGATGACGGGAATCGGCTTCGAGCGATTCATCGGGCCGACGATGATCTTGGGCGGGCTGTTCGGCCTCCTGACCGCGATCGCCTTCGGCTACTCCCTGATCGGCGCCTGGCTGCTCATCGCGTACGTACTGTTCGTGGTGGCGACCGTCTGGGGCATCCGGGTCAGCACCCCGACGCTCAAGAACCTGTCCGCCCTGGTCGCCGACGGCAGCTCCGATGGGGGCGCGATCTCGCCCGTGGTGAGGCCCCTCCTGGGACGGCTTCACGTGGACGTGGCATTCACCTTCGCGATCGTCTTCCTGTTGATCGCCGACATGGTGTTCAAGCCGTTCCTGTGAGCAAGCGCGTGCCCCGGGCCACGGCCACGGGCGCGCAGCGCGAGAACCTCCCGGCACTGACGTTCCTCGAGGAGGTTGCGCTCCTCGCGACCTCGGCTCGGACGTGGGACGAGCTGATGCGAATCGTGATCGAGCGAGCGACGGCCGCCGTCAACACTGAGGTCTGCTCGGTCTACCTCGTCGATCGTGACGGGGCCGGCGTGACCCTCGCTGCAACGAATGGGCTCGACCCGACCCACATCGGGACCGCTCGCCTGCCGATGGGCGTGGGCATCACCGGGCGCGTCGCCGCGTCCGGGCGTCCGCTGGTGAGCCGGAACGTCCGCCGCGACCCTCGCTTCGCCTGGCTCCAGGGTCTGGACGAACCGCGTCTGACGTCGATGTGCTCGGTGCCGTTGATCTGGAGTGACCGCGTCATCGGCGTTCTCAACGTCCAGACCGTCGAGCGGCGGGAGTTCAGCCGGTCCGACGTCCGCTTCCTCGAGACGCTTGCCGCGCTTCTGGCCGGCATTGTCGAAAAAGGTCGCCTGCAGCAGGAGGCCGAGGCGCAGCTGGCGGGCCTTCAGGCGATCGACGAAGCCCGGGCACGGCTCGTCACGATCGTCACCCATGACCTGCGCACACCGCTGGCGATCGTCCGCGCCAGCGTGGAGTTGATGGCGAAGGCGGCACGAGACGCCGGCGCGACCGATGCCGACCGATGGGAGACCGAGGCACTGGGAATGGTGGACCGCCTCGACGGGATGGTCGATTCGACCCTCGCCAGCCTGCGGGTGATCCAGCAGGAGCCGCCCCGCCTCGAAGCGACCGACGTCGCGACCGTCGCCGACGACGTCGTTAACTCACTCGCGCCGATCCTTCGACGGCACCGTCTCGAGGCCAGTTTCGAGATGCGGCCGCTGGAGGCCGTCGCATCGCGCGACCTGTTGGGCCGGCTCCTGGAGTACCTGCTCGAGAACGCCACGAAATATGCCCCGCCGGGCGGCCGGATCCTGATCTCGGGGAGGCGCCACGGTGCGACCGTCACGCTCGCAGTCTCCGATGACGGCCCCGGGATCCCGCCCGACTGGCGTGACCGGATCTTCGAGCCCTTCATCCGCCGCGACGACTCGAGCCGCGGCAGCGGCATCGGGCTTTTCGCCGCCCGCTATATGGCCCGATCCATGGGCGGCGAATTGCGCCTTGAGTCGGTGGAGCCGTCGGGCAGCCAGTTCGTGCTCGAACTCGCTGCCGCTCACGGTCCTGCGCCCGGTCC
>DATCPH010000277.1:0-3725 GCA_036570185.1 Candidatus Limnocylindrales bacterium
GAGCCGAGCCGTTCGGCCAGGGCCTCCGCCCGGATCCGATGACGATCCAGGATCGCATCTCGGCAGCCGAACAGGCCCGTTCGATTGCGGTCGACCGGGATCTTCCCGATCTCCTCGGCGCCGCGGACGCCGCGTTGGGAATCCTGTACGGGATCGCCGGCGACTACGCCGCGGTCCTCACCGTCGGGAGACGTCAACTCGATCGACTTGCCGAGATCCCGTCGCGCCTTCAGCAGGCGGACACCCTGCGGACGATCGCGGTCCACACCGTGAGCATCGTGGCCGACTTCGAGGAAGGCCTCGAACTGGCGCGGCGGGCCCACAGACTGGCCGCGAACGGCAGCCCCCACCAGCGGATGCACGCGACCTGGCCGATCCTGGCCGCGCTCTACTACCTGGGTCGCTGGGACGAATCACTCCTGTTTGTCGAGGAACACATGCGCGCCTTCGGTGAGGACGCAGCCCTCGAGTGCCAGTTCGTCCGCGATGGTCCCGTCATCGGAGCGACGATCCACGCAGAACGTGGCGAACCGGAGCGGGCCCGGGCTCTCGCGGCCGCCGTCGGCGATCCTCTGGGGCGGGTGGAGGGCGCCACCGCCTTCGAGGCGCGCCTCGCCATCGCGATCGGGGACCCGGCGTCCGCTCGGACGATCTCACGGGGCAAGGCGCTGGAGGGTCGCCTCTATGGCCCGCAGCACGCGCTGACGCTGCTGGACGCCCTGATCGCGGAGGAGGCCTGGTCCGAGGTCGCCGACCTCATCCCAAAGGTGAGGGCTGCGGTCGCCGGCAACGCCCTGCTCGAACCGTGGTGCGACCGGGCGCAAGGGTTCGTGGCCCTTCAGGCTGGTCGGCCGGCCGACGCGGCCGAGTCGTTTCGGCGCGCGATCGAGACGTTCGGAAGGCTGAAGGTCCCATTCGAGGCCGCGCGGACAGAGATGCTGCTCGCGCCGCTGGCCGCGGCCGAAGGACTCGCACTCGTCGCGTCGGCCCAGGCGACCTTTGCGCGGCTGGGCGTGCCCACCCCGCCGCCCGCCACATAGTTGGCGACGCTACGTAGCCGGTACGGGTTCGGACTGCAGGTCGGCCTCCGGCTCGCCTTCGATCGTGACCCTGGGGAGCCACCGCAGGAACGGCGGCAACCACCAGTTCCAATCTCCCAGGAGCGACATCGTGGCCGGCAGGAGCACGCTGCGGACGATCGTCGCATCGAGGAGGATCGCGACGGCGAGGCCCAGCCCGAGCTCCTGGATGAACGCGAACGGGATCGTCACGAAGGCGGCGAAGACAAGAACCATGATCGTCGCCGCGCTGGTGATCGTTCCCGACGTGATCGAGATCCCCTTGGCGACCGCGGCCTGGGAGTCGAGCCCCCGATCACGCGCCTCCTTGACCCGCGTGAGGATGAAGACGTGGTAGTCCATCGACAGCCCGAAGAGGATCGCGAACACGAAGATCGGCACCCAGCTCTCGATGACGCTCGATTGCGCCAGGCCGAAGGCGTGACCGACGATTCCATCCTGGAACACGGCCACCATGACGCCGAAGGCTGCCGCGGTCGATAGGAGATTCAAAAGGATCGCCTTGATCGGGATGACCAGAGAGTGGAAGACGATCAGGAGCAGCAGGAACGAAAGGCCGAGGACGAAGCCGAAGACGAGCGGGATCGCGTCGAGATAGATCTGCGTAACGTCGAGCGCCCGCGCGGCCTGGCCCGCGACATAGGCCTGGACCCCGGACAGGCGACCAAAAGTCGCCGGAACCACGGTCGAGCGAAATTCGCGCACGATCGCCTGGCTGGCGAGGTCGTTCTGGGTGCCGGCCATCGTGAACGACACGAGGGCGACGGTGGCGTCCCTGGACGTCGCGACGGTCGCCGGCCCGCTCAAGCCGGCCACCTTCAGTCCCGTAGCCTTGAGACCCTCGACGGCCGCCTTCGTGTCCGCTCGGTCGTAGCCCGTGACGACGACCTGCAGGTTGAGCGTGCTGCCTTCCGGCCATTTCTGGTTGATGAGCTTGACCGCCTGCACGCCGTCGATCTGGTCCGGAAACGACGTGAAGTCGGTGACTCCGATCCGGAGGTGGAGCACCGGGCTTCCGAGAAGCAGCAGCACGACGGTCGCGAGGACGGCGAGGCGGATCGGTCGCCGCATGACCGCCGTCACGAGCCGCGCCCAGACGCCGATGCCCTCGGCCCGATCGCGGCCGAAGTAGGGCACGCGGCCGGAGTTGATCCGGTCACCGAGGATCGCCAGCGTCGCGGGCAGGAACGTCAGGCTTCCGATGACGGCGACGAGGATGACACCGATCGTGCCGATCGCCATCGACCTGAAGAACGAGACGTTGATCATGAGGAGGCCGGCGATCGAGATCATGACCGCCAGACCGCTGAAGAAGACCGCCCGCCCGGCGGTGCTGCTGGCCGTCTCGATCGCCATGAGCTTCGCGCGATTCCGGCGTCGTTCGGATCGGAAGCGGGTGATCATGAAGAGCGAGTAGTCGACGGAGACCGCAAGCCCGATCAGGACGATCAGCTGCGTCGCGTATGGGCTGACCGGGCTGACGACCTGGCTGAAGAGGCCAAGGATGCCGAACGCCGCCAGTAGCGAGCTCACTGCCAGGACCAGCGGGACGATCGATGCGACGAACGCTCCAAACGTGATGAGCAGGATGATGAAGGTCACCCCGATCATGACGAACGTTCGATCGAGGCTGCTGTTGATCAGGTCCGTGATCTCCTGATTCGTCAGGGTCGAGCTCAGCGAGTGGACGCTGAACGCGCCGCTGTTCGCCTCAATCGATGCGATCGCCTGGCGGACGGGCACGAGATGCCGGTCGATAGTGGCCTGGTCTCCATCGATCCGGCCGATGATCCGGACCGCAGATCCGTCCCGGGAGATGAGACCGGACTGGGGCCCGGCGACGATCGGGTCCTTGACCTCGTCGAAGGCATCGATGGCCGCGCCGCCCTGGAGGAGGGCCGCGGCCTTGAGCTTCGAGACGGTGTGCGCCACGAACGCCTGATATGCCCTATCCGTGACGTGAAGGGTGGGGTGGGCAACCACGAGCGTGACGTCTTCGGACGGCGTCGCGCTGCCGCCGGCGTCGAACAGCGAGTAGGCCTTCGCGGATTCCGTCTGAACCTCATTCGGGTTGCCGTTGGGGTTGTCGGTTCGAATCCCACCGAGGGTCAGGCTGAGGCCGAACAGCCCGATGGTCGCGACAAACCATCCGGCAGCGACCGGCCAGCGGTGACGCGAGCTCCACATCGCGACACGCACGGTCGCCGGCTCGCCTTGGGCAATGCGTTCGGAGAGTTCAGCCATGGGAGCGCTCCTCCAGCCTCGAGCGCCCCGACGGAGCAGCGAGTGCGTGAGAGTACAGCGACGGATGGTATCGCACCGAGACCGCAGCGGCTCGCGCCGGAACGAGGTGAAGCGACGGCCGCCAGCGCCGCTGAGCCGGGATCGCGTACGCGCCTGCTACGCTCTTCGCCCGGCGCCGCTGCGTCATCCACCGATCCGCGGCAACGCCGCCGATCCCTTCCAGAGGTGATCTCTTGAACTCCCCGAAGCTCGTCGCCGTGGCGGCGCTTGCGATCTTGGTCGTGGCCGCCTGTGGCGGATCCGCTTCGCCAGCGACAGGCGGCGGAGCGCCGACGACCGCACCGAATGCGGCGACAACGACGAGCTCCGCTCCGAGCGCGCCGGCGGCCGGTGGCGCGAGCC
>DATCPH010000278.1:0-6467 GCA_036570185.1 Candidatus Limnocylindrales bacterium
CGTGTTCGACATCGAGGCGCCGCACCTGCCGGCATTCTTCGCCTACCTGGACGGCCATGGGTACGTCCTCCCGGAGACTCCTGTCAACTCAACCGGTCGCGGCGGGCTGCATTTGTACGTCAAGCCCGTCGATCGCGTCTCCACGACCCGCAAGCTCCTCCTCGCCGGCACCCACATTGGCGAGTTCAAGACGAGCGGCGGCGTCGTCGCACCACCAAGCGTCACCGAAGGCCAGTACCGCTGGCTGTGGCTGCCGGACGACTTGATCACCGCCGAGGCTCCAGCGTGGCTGACCACGCTGATCGGCGAACCCGCGCAGCCAACCGGCGAGACGCGCCGCGAGCCAGCCGCTGACCCAGCTGCCGCCCTCGACGCGCTGGCCCGTGCCGTCCGAGATGAGTCGCAGGGAAACCGGAACTCGATCCTCTTCTGGGCGGCCTGCCGCGCCGTCGAGGAGGGCATCCGCCCGGACATCGCCGAGGCGGTCCTCTGCCGGGCGGCGCGCTCCGCCGGTCTCGACGACGCCGAGGTACTGGCAACGATCGAGTCGGCGCTCAGGCGACAAGGCGTCGCGGCGTGACGGCGCCTCTGGTTGTCCGCGGCCGAACGCTCGAAGTGGTCACCGCCGAGGAGGCCGCGGTGCTGCGCGAATCGGCCCATCCCGCGATCGGCCAACCTGCAGAAGCGGCGGTCGCGCCAGACATCTCGGCCCGCCTGGGAGCCCGACTCCTGGCAGACATCTCGACGGCGCCACCTCCGCCCCTCCTCATCGAGCGGCTGGATCCCGAGGGCCACAGCATCCTCTACGGCACGGGTGGTGCCGGGAAGGGCGTCGAGACAGCCTGGTGGATCGTCCGACTCGTGCGCGACGGCGCCACGGTCTTGATCCTCGATTACGAGAACCACCCGGGCGAGTGGGCGCGGCGGGTGTCCGGACTCGGCGGCGCCGACGTGCTCGGGCACGTCGGCCATGTGGCGCCGCTGACCGCCTCCTGGCAAAGCCGTCGCGGGCCGCTCTGGGAGCAGGCCACCGAGATCCGGGAGCTGGCCCTCGCGCTCGGGACGACTTACGTCGTGATCGACTCGATCGTGCCAGCCTGTGCCGGGCTCGACCCGATGAAGCCCGAAGCGGCGGCCCTCTACGCCGCCGGCCTCGAGTACATCGGCCTGCCGGCCCTCTCGCTCGGCCACGTCAATCGCGCCGACGACCTCCGCTATCCGTTCGGCTCCGTCTTCTGGCACAACCTTGCCCGGACGACGTGGTCACTCAAGCGCGACGGCGAGCGGGCAATCCTCCAGCACCGCAAGCACAACAACTACGCGGCGCTCGGGCGGTTCGTTGTCCAGGCCACCTGGAACGAGGATCGCCTCGGCGAGGTTGCCGAACTCGATTACGGCATCGTCCTTGCCGATCGCATCGAGGACGTCCTCGGAAGCGAGGAGCTCACGGTCGCCGCCATCGTCGAGAAGATCAACGCCGATCTCGAGGATGACGAGGAGCCGCTCAAAGCCGACAGTGTCCGGGCAGCTCTTCGGCGTGGAATCAAGCCAACCGCGCGTCGCCCGCAGCGGTTCACCGTCACTGGCAAGGGCGAGACGTCAACGTACCGACGGGCCGTTCCATGACATACGACCTGTCGCGCGACGTGTCGTGGAAGGGCCCAGAGGCGGCTGCCGTTGATGTCGCAGTTGACGTCGCGTGGATGTCGCGCCTGCGCCGGGACCTGTCGCGCGTCTTGTCGCGATCTCGTCGCGTCGGCTCTCCCGACCAACACACGACAGGTGTGGGGCTCTGTAAGGGCCCCGCTGTCGCTGTGTCGTGGAGCCCCGGCTTCGTCGATTCCGGCTGGTCGAACCTAATCGACAACGTCCTGCCGCTCGCCCAGGTCTCCCGGGTACCGACGGAAGATCCGCTGTGCCTCATCGGTGGTCAACCCGCGACCAGTGGTTCGTTGCGAGTGCTCCTCGGCGCCGGCGAGGAAGGCGGCGCGGAACTTGCGGCTCAGCGCTTGTCGGCGCTCAGCCCGCCGCTCCGACTCCACTGGTGGGCCATCCCCGGCGCCCTCGCTCGCTGCCACGCCCTCATCCTAACGATGCCCGCCGCCAGCTCCGAACCGGATCGCGATTCGGCGGTCGGCGAACGCGGCTGTCACGCCGGCCTGCGCATTCTCGAGTGCTCCACCCAGGTCCGCGACATAGGCCGCCAGAACGCGCAGGTACTCCGAGCGCTCTGGGCCCTGGTACGTCGCCTGGAATTCATCAGCAACAATCCCCGCGAGGACGGCCGCGTCGCGGAGCGCGGCGCGAATCGCCTCGTCTTTGGGGTTGTCGGAGGGGCGGTTCTACATCGAACAGATGTTCACATATCTACACGGCCGGACGCAAGCACGGATCGTCAGTTCGCACGGAATGCCCTTTCGCACTCGCCCGATACCGCCGCCAGGGCCGCGACGCTTCTTGCCGACCTCGTCGAGCCGGCCAAGTCCACCGCCCTCGAGAAGCTGGGAGAGGGCAACCGGGCGCTGCGCGTGGCGACGAGCTGGCTTCGGGCGAAGGTGGTGGCATCCGAGTCGCCGACCATCACGGCCGAGTGATCGGGCGTCCAGAACCCGGTAAGGCATGAGTTTGGCGCGGGTTTGCCTCCGGCTCGCGCCCCCTCGACTGGCCGCCGCGAGGGGGTCACGACGGGAGCGCGGTTTGGCTGCGGAGCCGGAGGCGCGCTGAGTGTACGCGTCCACCGCCGGCGAGTGGCCTGAACTCACCCGCTACCCGGAGCCCGACACGATGGCGAAATCGTGCAATCCCTGGCTTCGCGTGGGCCGATCCGGCAGACACGGATGACACAAGCCGCTCCAGCGGGTCCGCGATATCGTCTGACGATGGGATTCGAGTGGGCGTACCGGAACGGGGTCCCGCCGTGGGACATCGGGCGGCCACAACCGGCGATCGTCCGTCTGACTGAGCAGGGACTGATCGCGGGCGACGTAATTGACGTTGGCTGCGGCACGGGCGAGAACGCCCTATATCTCGCGTCACGGGGTCTCGAGGTCGTCGGGGTGGACGCCGCACCGACGGCGATCGCCCGGGCGCAGGAGAAGGCACGGTTGCGGGGAAGCGCCGCCACATTCCTGGTCGCCGACGCGCTCGCGCTCGACGGCCTTGGTCGGCCGTTCGACACGGCGATCGACTGCGGCCTGTTTCACACGTTCTCGGACGCCGATCGCGTCGTCTTCGAGCGAAGCCTCCATCGGGCCCTGCGGCCGGGGTCGCACTATGCGCTGCTGTGCTTCAACGAGGATCAGCCGGGCGAGCTGGGTCCACGTCGGGTGACCCAGGCAGAGATTCGGACCACGTTCGCGACCGGCTGGACGATCGACTCGATCGTCGCGGAGCGGTTCGCGGCGCACCTGCCCGGAGACGAGGCACGCGCCTGGCTGGCTCTGCTGACGCGCGTCTGATCCCGCGCGCCCCGGGCCTTCCTGCGGCGCCTCGAGCGCGTCTATCCCGAGAGCGACCTCCACGTCGTCCTCGACAACGTCAGCAGCCACAAGACCCCCGACGTCGGCTCAATCAGGTCGAGACGTGGTTCAGCGTTCTCACCCGCCAGGCCATCCGGCGAGGCACCTTCGGCAGCGTCAAGCAGCTCATCGCCACGATCGACACGTTCACCCTGAGCTGGAATGCCGGCTCGACCCCCTTCGTCTGGGTCAAGACCGCCGACGAGATCTTCGCCAAGGCGGTCCGCAAGCGCCCAGCCACTTCCGAATCGGGACACTAGAGGGCTCGACCAAGGCCAGCCCACCTCGCCTGCCCGGTCGATGCTGGCCAAGGATCTGGCTAACCCAGCAGAGCTGCGTCACAGGAACGTCATCCGCCTGGTGGGGCGCCAAGCCACGCCAGGATCTCGGCCGTCAGCCGCGCGAATGCGGCGGCCGGGAACCCGGGCAGGGCAGCCGCATAGCGGGGGTCGACGCCCCAGGCCCATGTGAACGTGCCGGCGTCGAAGACGTGGGCCCCCGAAGGGGTGATCCAGATCGAAGCCGCGGCCTCCTCCTCGTGCGGCGCCCTGGCCAAACCAGTGCGAAGGAGCAGCCGAGCGCCGAGGATCTCGCGTGCCGAACTCCGATCGACCGGCGGGCCGTCGAGCTCGTCGCCGGCCAGGTCGGCCAGCTCCTGGCCCGCCCGCAGGCCGCTGTCCGCGGCGAACGAGACGAGGCCAAGAGTGGCGAATAGCGGCCCAACGACAATCGGCCGGAGCAGGCCGACGTAATTGGCGCCGAACAATTGCGCGGCCGGTTCCGGATGGGGGAGCTGGTTAAAGTGGACCGTGGCCGCCTGGGGATCGCTCCGCGCCAGGGGGTCCAGGGATGATGACTTGAAGCAGACGATGGTGCGATCCGGAGCGCCCAGGTGGTCCGGCCCCAAGCGAATCTGCCAGTAGGCCAGGTTGGCACCGAAAGCTCCCACGCCGACGCCGCGCGCCTCGGCCGCGAGCACGGCCTGCCGCATGCTCTCGGTCCAATACTCGGCGTGCCCGGCCACCAGGACCAGCCGAGCCCCCGTCGCGAGTCCCGGGTGGGTCGCCAGATCGAGGTCGGTCGCGTAACCCGGTGAATAGCCGTGATCCTCGAGCCAGACGAGCAGCGGGAAGGCGCTGATGAAGAATGTCCCGGCACCACCGCCGGCCTGCAACGGGCGGTTCAGGCTGACCGCCGTCGCCCGTCCCAGGTTGTGATGGGCGCGGCGGTAGAGGCTGGCGCCGCCGGCCTCGTTGTAGGCCTGGTCGGTGAGGAGGGGCACGATGACGAGCAGGGCCATCGGCGCGGCCGGCCGGACGACGAAGGGCGCGTACGAGCCGGCGCCGTTGGCTGCGGTCAACTTGGCCAAATAGAAGCCGCTCCTCCAGTCGGCGCCAACCAGGAGCGCGTAGGAGGTCGGGCATGGCGCCTCGTAGAGGCCGCTGACCGGATCGGACCAGGCCGCCCGCACACCAGAACCAGACGGCGGCGGCGCCGGTCTAAGGGCCAGGAACGGGCTGCTTGCGACCAGGCTGGCGTCGTCCAGTCCCATCCGGAACACACGGATCTGGGCTCTGTCCGTGCTGCCGCCCAGGCACAGGGTGACGGTCTGCCCGGGCTCGACCGAAGCCTGCCTCGGATAGCCCCAGATCTGGCCCTCGTCGAGGGCGGCCAGCCGCCAATCGCCAGCCGCCGCGTCGCGGTTGAGGAAGACCGTCGTGCTGCCGAAGTAGCCGGACAGTTCGGCCAGAGTCGGACGTGGTCCGCGCCCGGCTAAGCCCGGGTCGAGGTCGGCGATGGGCCAGGCGATCGCCGGAGCCGTGAAGGCGTCGGTGACGGCCGGAACCGGGGTCGACCCGGGCAACGCCTCGGGGGCCCCGATGATCTGCACGTGCGGCGCCGCATCGCCGGCCGAGGACGTCAACCCGCCCAGCGCGACGACAATGACCGAGAGGACCGCCACGGCCAGCAGGGCCAGGGCGCCAAAGCCCAGGCGATCCCACGCTTTGGACCGGCCAGGCGTCTTCCGGCCCGGCACGAGCGGTTTGTTCAGGGAGCGACGGGCAGACGCCTGACTCACTACTCGGGATGCCGCTCCAACATGGCCGGACCGCCCGGTGTGATGGCAGCCCAGCGGGTCGATGGGTTCCGGTAGCAGAGGAACGCCGACATGGATGTGACCCTCATCATGACCACATCGCTGAACGGCGTGGCGGCCCGCCAGAACGATACTACCGACATCTTTCAGCGCGACGAATGGCCGATGTTCATCGAGATGGCCCGCCAGACGGGCGCCCTTACTTAACCCGGATCCACCGAAGGTCGGGCCGCTGAGCCTGCGCGGATGACGAATCAGACCGCCATGGCCTGCGGCCACCACCACCGGTGAGAATGGGGTGTGCCCGGCAAAGCTCGGCCCACCTTGGTGCGAGTGAGCCGGTGAATCAGACTGAGCTGGGACCTTCCCGGCACCACCAACTGTTTGCTCCGAGCACGCGTGTCAGCTTCGTTGACTTGGTTGGTCCCGTCGGGCACCTCATCGCTGGGATACGGAGGTGTCGCTGATGGACGTCATCTACGAGCGCTGTGCCGGGCTCGATATCGGCAAGGACGAGGTCACCGCCTGCGTGCGCACGCCCGGCGAGTCTGGCGCTCCGCAACCGGGGCAAGCCATCCGGGTTCTCGGTCATCGCCGCGCCGTTCATGGCGAGCGCCATGCGGCGCGCGAACGCCAACGATCTCGCTCGACTCAAGTCGATCCTCGAGGCGAAGGCGCCCCGGTCCTGACCGCCCGCTCCAACACGATGGCCGTCGGTCTCAAGCGGTGAACGCACCACCTCGTCGAACGGGCTAAGACTGCTCGTGAAGGACGGGGGTGGTGGCGATGGTCCGGTCAGCGTTGACGGTGCCGGAGAAAGCGGCGATCTGGCGGGGATACCAGACAGGTGC
>DATCPH010000279.1:0-5110 GCA_036570185.1 Candidatus Limnocylindrales bacterium
CGAGCAGCTCGGGCTCGTGCACGAGCGCCGCGGCGAGGGCCAGCTTCTGGCGCATCCCGCCCGAGAGCTTCGAGCCGAGCCGGTCACGTGCCTCGGTCAGACCGGTCGCTGCGAGCAGGTCGCGTTCTCGACGGTCGAACGCGTCCCCGCGAAGTCCGTAGGCGCCGGCTGCAAAGGCGAGGTTCTCGTGGACCGTCAGGTCGGGATAGACGCCCGGACCGGCCGACACATACCCGATCCGGCGGGCGTCCGGTCGGCGAACCGACCCGCTGGCGGGTGCGACCGCGCCGGCGAGGACGCGCAGGACAGTGGTCTTGCCCGCGCCGTCACCGCCGACGATCGCCAGCAGCTCGCCCGCGCGAACGTCGAACGTGATGCCCTCCACGGCGACGCGCTTGCCGTAGACCACCGATACGTCGTCGGCTCCCCACGAGGCGCCATCCGAGGGCACGCTGCCCGGCGCATCGGCCGCGACCGCGACCGCGGCTTGGGTCATGCGGCTGCGCCTGCCGTTGTCGGGCCGTGCCTTGTCCGCGCGCTACCTGGCGCGAGGTCTCGCCGGAAGCGGACCACCGACAGGCCAAAGACGACGACCCCGAGGAGGGCGAGTGCTGCCAGCGGAACCGCGAGGGAATCGATCGGCGCGCCACGGATCAGTACACCGCGGGAGATCTGGGTGAAGTACGTCAGCGGCAGCAGATAGCCGATCCAGCGAACGCCGGCCGCCATCGATTCGAGCGGAAAGATCATTCCGGACAGGAGGACCTGCGGCAACAGCGTCAGGATCGCGAGTTGGATGGCCTGGCCCTGGTTCTCGGAAACCGTCGAAATGAGCACCCCCAGGCCGAGAGTCACGAACAGGAAGAGCCCGGCGCCTACCGCGAAGACCAGCGGGTTTCCATTGAACGGCACGCCGAAGATGAGCAGCGCCGCGACCAGCACGATCGTGAGATCGAGGACCGCGATTCCGAAGTACGGCAGGATCTTTCCCAGGAACACGTCCTGGGGCTTGAAGGGCATGACCGCGAGCTGCTCGAGTGTTCCCGCCTGGCGCTCACGGACCACGCCGAGACTGGTCGCCACGGTCCCGACGAAGACCAGGATCATCCCGATGATCGCCGGGACCATGACCCACGATGTCTTGAGGTCGGGGTTGAACAGGATCTCGGGCTTCGGAGCAAGCGGAGTCTGCGCGAGCGCGGTCACGACCGCGCGGGCGGAGAAGAGCTGGGACCCGTCGACGAGGACCGCCGCATGGAGCGGATCGGCGACGACCGCGACGGTCGCCTCCCCCCGACGGAGCGCATCAACCGCCTGGTCGTGGCCATCGCCCGGGCGCGTCGCGACGACATCGAGCTGACTCGGGAGCTGGCCCTTCACCAGGTCGGCGGCCGGCCCGACGACCAGCGTCCGGACGCTCGTTACGTCGAAGCTCGCGGCATAGCCGAAGACGATCAGGAGCAACAGCGGGAGCACGACCATCATCGCCACCGTCCGATGGTCGCGGCGGAGTTGGCGGAATTCCTTGACGGCCATCGCAAGCATCTGGATCGGCCTCCCCGGCTGCCTCGGCGCGAAGTTCAACGCTTGTTGAATTCTACAGCTGGTGAATTCGCTGTCAATGGGCTTCGACCCCGTCTTGACACGCGTCCTCGGCCGCTGTCCCATGCGGCGATGGACGAAACCGGCGCAGACGAGACCCAACTACCGGAGCACATCGCGCGGAACCGCGCCGCCTGGGACATGGCTCGTCGAGCTCCAGGCACCCGAGGGTGCCTCGACGAGCTACGGGTACGTCAACGCGGACTGGGCCCGCCGCTGGCCCAGCGAAGAGGTCTGGGTCGCTCGCAAGGTCGCCTGACCGGGCCGATGTCGACCGCCCGGCGTCGGGCTAGGGACTGGGCCCGAAGAGAACCGACAACCAGGCGTCGACGGGGCTCGACCCGCCGATTCGCGCAGCCAGGGCCGCCGGCGCCGAACCTGGCGCGTCAGACGGCAGCGGCCCGGCATCGGGCGCCAGCGTGAACGGGATCTCGTGGCGCCCGCCGAGGCCGAAGGCGCGTGCCTGGAGCCCGATGAACTCGGGGCGCTGGATCAGGTCGCGCTCGCGCTGGAGCGCACCAACCTCGTCCTGTAACGCGGCGTTGCCGGCCCGGAGCGAGTCCGCATGCGCGCTCGCGGCGGAGGCATCGCGGACCTGGCGGGTGAAGCCGATGACAATCCAGACCGTCGCCAGTGCGACCGCGATCCACAGCATCCGCCGTCGTGTGAAGCCCCCGATCGGCAGGGGTGGCAGATCCACGGCCCCCCTGGTGCCGGTCGGTCGTACCGGTGAGGGCGCAGCAAGTCGCGGATCGCCCACCGCGTAGTCGGCGTCGGGCGGCGCGGGAGTCGACCGGGCCGGCATGGTCGTCGGAGCGTAGCTACGGCCCGCGGGAGTGTCAACCCGATCCCGGCTGTGACACACAAGGTGTCACATCGGCCGGCAACGCTGCGCTACACTCCGTCCATTCAGAACGCCCGTTCGAATTCAGGAGAGCTGTTGCGCACATACGCCCCGGCCACGACCGAGTCCGTACTCGCGTCGATTCTCGAAGAACCCTCGCTCCACCGCGGGGTCCTCCACCACGAGGTCGTGCCGCCGCGCGAGGCGAGCTTCGCGGACTTCCCGCCGTGGCTGGATCCCCGCATCGTCGCCGGCCTGCGGTCCCGTGGAATCGAACGGCTCTACACCCACCAGGCCGAGGCGATCGACGGTGTTCGAGCCGGAGACGATGTCGTGGTCGTCACGCCGACCGCCTCGGGAAAGACGTTGTGCTATGCGCTGCCGGTCCTCCAGGCGCTCGCGGAGGACCCGTCATCCCGCGCGCTGTTCCTCTTCCCGACGAAGGCCCTCGGCCAGGATCAGGTCGCGGAGTTCGCCGAACTCTCACGCGCGTCGGGCCTGGAGGTTTCGGCGTCGACATACGACGGCGACACCCCGGCACCGATCCGATCGACCGTTCGAACCGCGGGCCAGGTCGTCGTCACGAACCCCGACATGCTCCAGGCCGCGATCCTGCCCCACCACACCAAGTGGTTCCAGCTCTTCGAGCAGCTGCAGGTCATCGTCATCGACGAGCTGCACACCTACCGGGGCGTTTTCGGCAGCCACGTCGCGAACGTCATCCGGCGGCTGCTCCGACTGTGCGCCCATTACGGGTCGCACCCGGTCATCGTGTGCTGCTCTGCCACGATCGGAAATCCGGCCGAGCTCGCGCGTACGCTCACCGGGCGCGCCGGCCGCCTCGTCGACCGGACAGGGGCACCTGCCGGTGAGCGGCACATCCTCCTGGTCGATCCGCCGCTCCTCGATCCGGCGAGCGGCGCCCGTGGCTCGGCGCTGACCCTGGCAAATCGGTGGGCGCTGCCGTTCCTGCGGGCCGGGCGCCAGACGATCGTCTTCGGCCGGTCTCGCGTCGCCGTCGAGATCCTGCTGACGGGCCTGAAGGAAGCCCTCCGGGAAGGCTTCGGGCCTCGATCGCGGATTCGCGGCTATCGCGGCGGGTACCTGCCCACCGAGCGACGGGCCATCGAGCGCGGGTTGCGCGAGGGCGAAGTCCTCGGGGTCGTTGCGACCAATGCCCTCGAGCTCGGCGTCGACATCGGCCGGCTGGACGTCGCGATCCTGGCCGGGTACCCGGGCTCGGTCGCCGGAACGTGGCAGCAATTCGGCCGCGCCGGTCGGCGTCGCGGCACGAGCGTCGCCGTCCTCGTCGCGTCCTCGGCAGCGGTCGACCAGTACGTCGTCCATCACCCGGAATTCATCCTCCAAGGCAGGCCCGAAGAGGCGCGTCTCGATCCGGACAACCTCCATGTCCTGCTGGCCCACCTCCGCGCGGCCGTCTTCGAGCTGCCCTTCGAACCCGGGGAGACGTTCGGACCGGCCCCCGCCGACGACCTTCTGGCGTTCCTCGCGGAGGACGGCCACGTCCGGCAGGCCGGCGATGGCCGCTGGTACTGGTCGAGCGAGAACTTCCCGGCGTCGGAGATCTCGATGCGGACCGCTGCGCAGGAAAACGTCGTGATCATCGATACGACCCCGGACCGGCCCCGCGTCATCGGTGAGGTCGACCTGTTCGCCGCCCAGACCCTCGTCCACGAGGACGCGATTTATCTCCATGAGTCGATCCAGTTCCATGTCGATCGCCTGGACTGGGACGAGCGCAAGGCCTACGTCCGGCGAGTCGACGTGGACCACTACACGCAGGCTGAGCGGGCGGTCACCCTGAAACCGCTCGACGTCTTCGCCGAGGCGACGGCTCCTGCCGGCTCACGGGTCCACGGCGAGGTCATGGTCGCCAGCCTCGCCACGATCTACAAGAAGCTGAAGTTCGTCACGAACGAGAACCTCGGCTGGGGACGGATCCACCTCCCGGAGATCGAGCTCCAGACGACCGCCTACTGGTTGACGGCCGACGTCCGCTCCACTTGGCGGCGCGATGAGCTCGATGTCGCGCTTCTGGGGGCCGGCCGGGCCATCCAGACGGTCGCCTCCATCCTGCTGATGCTGGACCCGCGTGATCTCGGCCTCGTCGCCCAGGTCCGTTCACCTCATCACGAAGTCCCGACGATCTATCTCTACGAGTCCGTGCCCGGTGGCGTCGGTCTGTCTCAGCGCCTCTGGGAGCGGCACGGGGAGCTGATCGACGCCGCTGCCGACCTCGTCGAGAGCTGCGACTGCGCCGGTGGCTGTCCGGCCTGTACAGGCCCGCGCCTCGAACCTGGAATCGACGCGCGAGCCCTGGCTTTGAAGCTGCTCAGGGAACTCGGTGCGGTTCGCATCGCCGACCCGATCGTCGTCGATGGCGTGACGCAACGCGCATGAGCCTTGCCACGCTGGATCGGCGTCTCGTCAACTACCGTGCCCACCGCGCGTCGACCGAAGCACTCGTCCGGCCGCACGAGACGGCCCGCGCGACGGCCATTGATCGTTCCGACCTCGCCGAGCGCCTCGCGACGGCCCTGGACGCGGAGATCGTGCGGACACCGAGTGGCACTCTCGTTCGCCACGAGCGTCCCAGCCGGCACCTCCCGATCGATCGCGACCGGCTGGCCGGCCTGCCGGGAC
>DATCPH010000280.1:0-3099 GCA_036570185.1 Candidatus Limnocylindrales bacterium
CAGCGGCTGCCCGGTGCAGGTTCGTGACGAGGAGCTCGAACCGATCATCGGGCAGCCACGTCTCGGGGTGGTCCTGGATCCGCCCGGCAAGCGCGAGGCGGTCGGGCTCAGAGAACGAGTCGGCGAGGACGACGAACGGGCGGCTCGAAGCGGGGGCGCTCTCCTTGACCAGGTCGAGCATCCCGTCCAGCCACTCGAGGTCGTCCTCGATGGACTCACTCCGGCTGAACCGAAGGGGCAGATACGACGCGACCAGCTCCAGCCCACGTTGCTCCAGGCGCTTGCGGGTCGTGCCCGGATCGCCGAGGTAGCCCGGTGGTCCCAATTCCGACCCCTCGAAGCCGAGGTCCCGGATGATGTCGAGGACGTCGTCAGGCTCCGGCCGCCACGCGTCGGCCTGGACCTCGTCGACACCAAACGAAACGGGGGCGGAAGCGAGTCGCATCGGTTCTCCAGGTTCGGGTCCACAGGATATCGGTGGTTTATTGTCAACGCCCCGCGAAGGGCCCGGAGGGAGATCCCACATTGACCGTTCCAGCGGCGACAACCGGGAGGACTGCGGCCATCCTCCGTCTGGGGGCCTGGGCCGCGTATCCGAGCGGCGTGGTCTCGGCGATCGGGCTCGTGTTCCTGATCGCCCTCTACGCCTCGTTCGGTGTCGGGGCCGTCTCCCAGGGGCTGGTGTTCGGCTGGATCAATGACGTTTCGGCGATCGTCAACGGCGTGCTGATGCTCCCGATCGCCGTCGCGCTCCACATCGTGCTCCGGCCTCACTCGCCGATCCTGAGCGGGGTCGCGATGACGATCGGAATCATTGCAATCGCCGCGATTACGGTGTTGAAGTCGCTGCTGGTCCTCGGGGCGCTGACATTCGCACAGGAGATCGGGCCGGTCTTGGTCGCATTCCTGGTCTCGTGGTCTGGCTCGTCCTGACCGGCTATGTCGGAGGCTCGAGCAGCGTCCTGCCCCACGGACTGCGCATGGGCATCCTCGCCGCGACATACATCGGCTACCCGATCTGGGCCTACTGGCTCGGCCGGCACCTCCAGCGCCTGGCAAGAGAGCCCGCCGGCGGCACGGAGCCAGGTTCAGCCCCCGAGCGGGCGTGACGGGGCTCTAACGAACGCGTCGAACTCGCGACGGCGCCTCAGGCGCGCCGACCCAGGATGAGATCGCGACCCGCGACGAGGGCATGGAGCTTGCCTCGGGCGATCTCCCGGGGCGTCTGGCTGAACCCGCAGTCTGGGACCAGGGCGAGCCGCTCGATCGACACGCCGGCGCCCAGGAGCAGGTCCACCCGCTCGGCCACGTCGGCTGGCGTCTCGACGTACGAGCTCTTCACGTCGACCACCCCGATCGCGAGATCGCGTCCCGCCGCGCTGATCTCGGCGAGCACGTCGAGCTCCGTCATCTCCCGGTTGGCTTCCTCGAGGACGAGTTCGGCGACGGTGAACCGGAGCACCTGGTCCAGTACCGGCCGATAGGTCCGCCTGGCGAGGGGCCGGCCCATGTAGTTTCCGAAGCACAGGTGGGCGGCGACCCTCACATCCGGTCCGATCCCGGCGATCGCGGCGTTGAACAGCTCCGCGAAGTCCACCGGGGCCTCCGGATGGATCGCCGGAGACGGTTCGTCCACCTGGATCCAGCGCGCGCCGGCAGCCTCGAGGGCACGGACCTCCGCGTTGATGATCGGTACGAACGCCCACGCGGCCGCGATGCGCTCCGGATAGACGGCCCCCGTCTTGAGCCGGCCGGACAAGGTGAACGGGCCGGGGATCGTGACCTTGAGGGGGCGCTGCGTCCGCGTCTTCGCGTACGCGAACTCATCGACGACACCGAGCCCGTTCGGCGCCGAGATCGGCTCGAGGACCTCGAAGCGATGCTGCTGATCGTGCCCGATGGCGCCGAGCCGCCGTTCGGGTTCCAGGGCGCGCAGCCCGGTCAGGTGTCGATAGAACTCGGCGGTGAAGAATCCGGCGCGGCGCATCTCGCCATCGGTCACCAGGTCGATCCCGGCCTCGGCTTGATCGTGGAGCGCCAGGTCGACGGCGTCGTCGAGCATCTCCCGAAGGTCGACGGGTCCGAACTCGCCCCGCCCGGCGGCCTCGAGCCCGGCCACCAACCAGGACGGCCGAGCATAGGAACCAGCGGTCGATGTGGGGAGGCTCGGGAGGTTTCGATCACCCATGGTCGTCGACTCCCGCTAGGCCGGCTGGTTCGGCGATCTCGATCCTACAGCGTTGGCCCGCACTCCCTCATCTCGAACGCCCCGCGAATTGCGGCCGCGTCAGTAGCCGGGTCCGCTGCCGCCACCGTTCGTGCAGGCCGCGAGAATGAGCGGCAGGACAATGACGATCAGGCGTGCAAGCGCACGATGGCGCGCGACGAGTGGCGTGAAACCACGTCGACGACCAGGGGCTCATGCGGGCGGGCTTCCGCTCGCTCCTCGATGCCGAGGACGACATCGAGGTCGTCGGCGAGGCGGCTGACGGCGCCGCCGCGGTCAGGCTCGCCGCCGCGGTCAGGCTCGCCGCGCAGCACGTGCCGGACACCGCGCTGATGGACGCGCGAATGCCGGAACTCGACGGGATCGAGGCCATGCGGCGCATCGCAGCCGACTCTCGGCTGGGTGGCGTCCGCATCGTGATTCTCACGACGTACGAGATCGACGAATCCGTCTTCGATGGGCTGCGCGCCGGGGCAAGCGGCTTCCTGGTCAAGGACGCCTCGCCGACCGAGTTGTGCGCGCGATTCGAGTCGTTGCGAACGGAGAAGCCCTTCTGGCCCCGAGCGTCACTCGGCGGCTGATCGCCGACGTCGTTTCGCGGGCACCAGCTCCGGTGCCAGCGGCCGGACTCGGGGAACTCACTCGGCGAGAGCGCGAAATCCTCGGGCTCGTCGGCTCCGCGATGTCCAACGACGAGATCGCGGATCGGCTCAGGATCAGCCAAGCCTGCCACCTAGTGTTGCCTTGCGGAAATAGCTAGACGATTATGACGATCGCAGCTACGATCCTCAACATGGCCAATCACCCGGCGCCTCCACTGTCGGTCAACGAGTCCGATCTCGAGATCCTCCGGGCGCTCGTTCGAGCGCGGA
>DATCPH010000281.1:0-7478 GCA_036570185.1 Candidatus Limnocylindrales bacterium
CAGTGCTCGAGCTCCGCGAGGTCGACATGCCGGTCATCGAGGACCACCAGGTGCTCGTACGAGTGCACGCCTCGTCCGTGAATCCGGCCGAGTGGTACGGCGTGACGGGTCCCTTCTTCGCCCGGCCGTCGAGCGGGCTGCTGAAGCCCAAGCGCAAGCTCATAGGAGGCGATCTGTCGGGGACGATCGAGGTCGTCGGCAAGGACGTCAAGGACTTTCAGCCCGGTGACGAAGTCTTCGGCACGTCCGGCGGCTCCTGGGCCGAGTACGCGCCTGCCCGCGAGGTTCGACTGGCGCCGAAGCCGGCCAACGTGTCCTTCGAGGAGGCGGCGGCCGTGCCGATCGCGGCGATCACGGCCCTTCAGGCTCTAAGAGACCACGGACACGTGCAGCCGGGGCAGAAGGTTCTGATCAACGGCGCATCTGGAGGCGTCGGCACGTTCGCCGTCCAGCTCGCGAAGTCGTTGGGAGCGGAGGTGACCGGCGTCTGCAGCACGAGAAACGTCGAGCTGGCGCGGTCGCTCGGAGCGGACCACGTCGTCGACTACACGCAGGAGGACTTCACCAAGCTCAGCGACCGTTACGACCTGATTCTCGACATCGCAGGGAGCCGCTCGTTCTCCGAATGCAGACGCGTCCTGACACCCGAGGCCAAGGTCATGTTGGTCGGAGGACGGATGACGTACCGGGGCTTCGGGCCTCTGCCCCACCTCGCCGGAATGCTCCTGGCGTCAAAAGGTCGAAGCCAGACGGTGAAGTCCTACGTTGCGAAGATCACGAAAGAGGACCTCGTGTACCTGGGAGGGCTGCTCGAGGCGGGAAAGGTGAAGGCGGTCATCGACAAGCGCTACGCGCTGAGCGAGACCTCCGAAGCTCTCGCTTACCTCGGAGAAGGGCACGCCAGGGGGAAAATCGTCATCACCATGTGAGGGCGACCCGCTACCGTGTGCGCGGTGATCGCCGAAACCGCGACCGACGCTGGGCGTGGGCATGGGATAGGCACCGGCATGAGCCGTGCCCGTAAGTTGGCCAATCTGGCCGGGACCGTGCTGCCGCTGGTGGGCCTGGTCGTCGCGATCGCCCTGCTTTGGAACCGGATGGTCGGCCCGCGCGAGTTGACGATCCTGCTCGTGGGCTATGTCCTCGCGGGCATTGGCATCACCGTCGGGTATCACAGGCTTTTCACGCACCGGTCGTTTCAGACCTACCGTTGGGTGCGCTACGCATTCGCGGTCATGGGTCAGTGCGCCGTCGAGGGGAACGTCGTCACCTGGGTGGCGAACCACCGCAAGCACCATCAGTTCTCCGATCAGAACGGCGATCCGCACAGCCCGCACGCGGGCTACGGGGAAGGGGTCTTCGAGGCGATCAAGGGTCTCTGGCACGCCCACACGGGCTGGCTGTTCGACGACGACGCCAGCGCGGAGCGCGGCCACTATGCCAAGGACCTGGTCGAAGACAAGGGTCTCAAGGTGATCGCCGGGTTGTTCGTGCCGATCGTCCTGCTTTCCCTGGCGATTCCAGGGCTGGTCGGTTGGCTGTGGATCGGCGGACGGTACGGCTTCCTCGCCGGTCTCGTCTGGGGCGGCGCGGTTCGGATCCTGCTCCTTCACCATGTCACGTGGTCGATCAACTCGATCTGCCACTACTGGGGACGGAGGCGATTCTCGTCCCCTGACGAGTCGCGCAACGTCTGGTGGCTCTCGTGGCTTTCCTTCGGCGAGTCCTGGCATAACAACCACCATGCCTTTCCGTCCTCCGCGTTCCACGGTCTGCGTGGTCTCGAGGTCGACCCGGGGGGCTGGGTCATCTGGACGCTCGAGCGCTGCGGGCTCGCCTGGCGAGTTGTCAGGATTCCACCGCAGAAGCAAGCAATGAAGCTGACGCGGGCCTAGACATAGACGCGTCTGCCCGTGCGTTCTCGCCCGACGATGATCGTGGTGAGGTTGTGAGTTTCCCGGAGCGCCGCGTTGTCGTGACCGGCCTGGGCGCTGTGACGCCTCTCGGCGTCGACATCGAGACAACCTGGAGTCGGTTGCTCGCCGGCGAGAGCGCGGGCTCGGTGATAACGGCCTTCCCCTCGGAGACGCACCCGGTTCGTATTGCCTGCGAAGCTGAGGCGTTCGAGCCCGAGGATTGGCTCGAGCGGCGGACGGTTCGTCGGCTCGATCGATTCGCCCAGTTTGCGGTTGCCGCAGCCCGCATGGCCGAGGCGGATGCCGAGCTCGACATCGGGAGTGAGCCGGACCGCGTGGGCGCAATGATGGCGACCGCCCAGGGTGGGGTCTGGAGTCTCGCCGAAGTCTGTCGTGAGCTCGACGAGACCGGACGGATTCATCCAACGCTGGTCACCGCGTTCATGCCCAATATGGGGGCGGGTTTGATCTCGATCGAGCTCGGATTGCGAGGCCCGCTTGGGTCGCCGTGCACGGCGTGTGCTGCCTCGGCGATGGCGGTCGGCGGCGGGTATGACGCGATCCGGCTCGGCCGCGCCGAGGTGATGCTGTGCGGCGGCAGCGAGGCCGGCATCACGCCGCTGGCGATGGCCGGCTTCGCCGCGATGCGCGCACTGTCGCGTCGCAACGACGAGCCCGCCAGCGCGAGCCGGCCGTTCGATGCCGGCAGGGACGGCTTCGTGATGGGAGAAGGTGCGGCAGTGCTCGTGCTCGAGGAGCTGGAGCACGCCCGCGCGCGAGGCGCGAAAGTGTACGCAGAGCTAGGCGGTTACGGCGTCAGCTCCGACGCATTCCATATGACCGAGCCAGACCCGAAGGGGACCGGACAGGCGCGGGCCATGCACTCCGCGCTCCGAGATGCCGGCGTCGCACCCGATGATGTCGACTACGTCAACGCGCACGCGAGCTCCACCGAACTGGGCGACACGACCGAGACGGTGGCCATCAAGGCTGCGCTCGGAGAGGAGAAAGCGCGGTCGACCCCGATCTCGTCGATCAAGGGTGCCGTCGGTCACTGCCTCGGCGCTGCCGGAGCGGTCGAGGCAGCGGTGACCGTTCTCGCTCTCCGGGACAACGTCGTTCCACCGACGATCAACTACGAGGACCAGGATCCGAGCTGCGACCTCGACTACGTCCCGAACACCGCGCGCCCGGCGCAGCTCGACGTCGCGCTCAGCAACAGCTTCGGCTTCGGCGGTCACAACGCCGTCCTCTTGCTGCGCAGCTACGCGCCTTAACAGAACTCAACACCACCTCAACCGGAACTTAAAGGACGGCTCTGCTAGGGTCGGCCACCGGCTGATGTGGATCCTGCTGATTGAGGATGAACTCCGTGTCCGGGCCATCAGCGCATGTGGCCTCGGGGCAGAGGGCTTGAGCGTCGACGAACGGGACGACGGTCGACTCGGGCTGCCTTGCGCACTCGAG
Source organism: Candidatus Limnocylindrales bacterium (assembly GCA_036570185.1). GTDB lineage: Bacteria > Chloroflexota > Limnocylindria > Limnocylindrales > CSP1-4 > DATCPH01. Next base: position 3,384 of record DATCPH010000281.1, read on the forward strand.
CGGAGCGTCCTGTGAGCCGGGCGGCGCGCGCCCTTGCCGTCGCTGCCGGTGTCGCCTTTGGCACGGCGCTGATCGTCTACTACATCGTCTCGTACCTGATGGTCGCGCCTCCGGTCGTCGCCGCGACGGGATCGAAGCCCCGGGTGCACCTCACGCTGCAGACCGTCGCCGCCTACGGCAACGCGCCTCACCCCGATTGGGTCTCGTACCTGGCCCGCGACCCGCACGGCAAATGGGTCCACAGCACGGTCCTCCGTGTGCCCGCGTACTCGAGGGTGGACGTCACCATCTACCAGTTCGACACCGCGACCGGCTTGCGGAATCCCTTCTGGGGCCAGCCGCGCGGGACGATCGGTGGGACGCTGAACGTCGACGGCAAGACGTTGAACGTGCTCGACCCGGATCTCGCGTCGCACACGTTCGCGATTCCCGATCTCGGAGTGTCCGTCCCGCTCAAGGGCGTCGGGGACAACGCCAAGAACCAGTGCAGCGTCGCTCCCTGCACCCTGTCGGAGGCGCACACGACGGTGAATTTCTCGTTCATGACGGGTAAGCCGGGCAAGTTGCGTTGGCAGTGCTTTGTCCCCTGCGCTTTCGGCTTCCCACTCGGCTTTGGCGGGCCCATGCAGAGCATCGGGTGGATGGACGGCTACCTCATGGTCCAATGACGACGATCGCCGGCGAACGCATCCCCAGGCACGGGCTCCGGATCCTTGCGATCTGGCTCGTTCTGACCGCGATTTCCGTGCCGCTGATCGTGTGGGTGCTCGGTCCGCACCTCCCCCCGCCGCACATGAGCGTGGAGTCCGGGGATCAGCGCAACGCGAACATCGTGATGACCGCGCTGTTGGTCCCGATCGCGCTGCTTGTCCTCATCTACTTCATCTACTCGTTCGTCTTCTTCCGGGAGACAAGCGACGGGATCATCGACGGCCCGCCGATCAAAGGGCACGCCGGAGCGCAACTGCTGTGGATCGTGCTGACGAGCACGATCGTGCTCGCCCTCGCCGTGTGGGGGAGCTACACGTTGATCGCGGGCGCGCACGGCGCCGGCGGCGGCCAGGGCCCGGACCCGGCTGCGAAGCCGCCGGGCTGGCAACACGCCCTCCCGGTGCAGGTGATCGGCCAGCAGTGGGAGTGGACCTTCCGTTATCCGACGTACGGCGGCATCGAGACGCGCGAGCTCGCCATCCCGGACGACACGCTCGTGGCGTTCCACGTCACTTCGATCGACGTCACGCACTCGTTCTGGGCGTATCAGCTCGGAGTCAAGGCAGACGCTGTGGCCGGAGTCGACAACATCGCGTACGTCCACACGCGTCACACCGGCTTCTTCCAGATCCGCTGTGCAGAGCTTTGCGGTCTCTGGCACGGCCACATGGCGAAGAAGGGCCGCGTCCTCGCATCGTCGGGGTTCCAGGCGTGGATTGCCGCGGCACAGAAGAAGAACGGGTCGATCGTGAAGTACCTGCCCAAGTACAGCCGCGTCTATTACCCGGCACCGCTCAGGCGAGCGGGCTAGGTGAGGAGGTAACCGCGTGAGCGCGACACCGATCGCAGCCCGGCCACCGCTCTGGCGGCGCCTGATCGGCTTCAACATGTTGACGGGCCTCGTGCTCGGGATCGGCGGCTGGTTCCTCGGGGCGTGGATCGGCGGACAGATGGCGGTCGGTCATCCCTACCTGCAGGGGACGGACCAGAACGACGTCGGCATCTACATGGGTTACCTCTTCGGCGTCATCGGTTGGCTCGTCGGGCTCGGGTTCGCCAATTACCCGATCGGCCGGCTTCTGGGCCGGCCCCCGACCTTGCGTCAGCACGAGGCCGGGAGCTGGACGCGCTACTTCCGGCTCTGCACCGACCACAAGGTCGTCGGCATCCAGTACCTCTTCGGCGTCGGCATCTTCTTCTTCATCGGCGGCCTGAACGCGATGTTGATGCGGACCGAGCTGCTGCGGCCGGTGGAGCAGGCGTGGCCGGCCAGCCAGTACCTGACCCTCGTCAGCTTGCACGGAACGATGATGATCATGATGACGTCGGCCTTCATCCTGGGGCCGTTCGGCAATTACTTCGTCCCGATCATGATCGGTGCGCGGCGGATGGCGTTCCCGCGTATCGAGGCGTTGACGTTCTGGCTGGTGCCGGCCGCCGGCCTCATCCTCTTGTCGGCGATCGCGTTCGGCGGGATCGCGACCGGGTGGACGGGGTACGCGCCGTTGGCGGACGAGGGGCGCGCCGGGATGGACGCCTACGTCATGTCGTTCATCTTGATCGCGATCTCACTGACGCTGGTCGGCATCAATCTCATGGCGACGATCCTCACCATGCGCGCGCCGGGAATGAGCTGGACGCGCCTGCCGATCTTCGTGTGGTCGGTTCTGGCGACCTCGATCCTGCAGGCGCTTGCCGCGCCGGTCCTCGTCGCGGCGATGCTGATGGTGCTGATGGACCGGGCCGCGAACACGTCCTTCTTCGTCGCGAGCGTCGGCGGCAGCCAGTACCTGTATGAGAACCTCTTCTGGTTCTTCGGCCATCCGGAGGTGTACATCCTCGCCCTGCCGGGGTTCGGGATCGTGCTCGAGATGCTGCCGGTCTTCGCTCGCAAGCCGCTGTGGGGCTACCGGCTTGCCGTTGCCGGGATGCTCGGCGTCACGCTGCTCAGCTTCATGGTTTGGCAGCATCACCTGTTCGTGAGCGGCATGAACGCCGGCCTGCGGCCCTTCTACATGCTCACGACGGAGCTGATCTCGATCCCGACCGGCTTCATCTTCCTCAACGCGATCGGGACGCTCTGGCGCGCCCGGATTCGTTTCACCGTGCCGATGCTGTTCGCGCTGGCGTTCTTCTTCAACTTCCTGATCGGAGGGCTGTCGGGCGTCTTCCTCTCGGACGTCCCCAGCGACGTGACGACGCACGGCAGCTACTTCGTGATGGCGCACTTTCACTACACGATCGTGGGCGGGCTCGTCTTCGCGTTCTTCGGCGCCGTCTACTACTGGCTGCCGAAGATGCTCGGCTTCGAGCTCAACGAGAAGCTGGGCAAGATCCACTTCTGGCTCTTCTTCGTCTTCTTCAACCTGACGTTCTTCCCGCTGTTCGCCGCGGGCTTCCTCGACATGCCACGCCGCGTCTCGACGTACGCGCCTTCTCTGCAGACACTGAACATCTTCGTCTCCGCCTCGGCCTACGTCATCGGTCTGTCGATGCTCATCTTCATCGCCAACCTGATCTGGTCGCTCGTCTTCGTTCGCCAGCCTGCGGCCGAGAACCCGTGGGCGTCGCGCGGGCTCGAGTGGCAGGTGCCGACGCCGGTGCCGATCGAGAACTTCGACCGGATACCCGTGATCACGAGCGGCCCGTACGAGTACGGCGTCCCCAATGCGCCGCCGGTCGCGGACTTTGCGCCTGGCGCCCTCCCCGCGGCGGGGCGCTGAATCGTGGATACGACCATGTCTGCCGCAACCGTCGACGCCGTGGAGCAGCCCGAAGTGCTCGCGCGCAACATCCGCGTCGGTTCTCGCATCTGGGCGGCCTCGCAGTCGTTCTTCTTCCTCGCGTTTTTCTTCGCGTTCGTGTATCTCCGCGCCCTCAACACCAATGGGCTTTGGCGAGGGTGGCCACACCACCATCCGAGCCCTTCCATGGCGTTCGGCGTCGCCATCTTGATCTGCGTGCTCGGGAGCGCGGCGATCGCCCGCGGCGCGGTTCTGGTCGCCCCGGCGATGTGGCGCGTGACCGCGTGGGCGGCGCTCTTTCTCGCCCTGGCTGCGATCGGGTTGCAGTGCGCGCAGTTCTCGTCGCTCGGCTTCGGCCCGACCGACGCCGCTTACGCGAGCGTGTTCGTGGGCTGGAGCGGCCTTTTCACCGTCTTCCTGCTCGGCACGTGCTACTGGCTGGTGACGGTGATCGGCGACGTCACGCGCACGGGCAGCCTGCCGGTGGTTCGCGCGGCGGCGGTCGACGGCGTCGGGTTCGTCTTGCTCGTCCTGGCAGGAATCGAGATTGCCGCGTTCATCCTTCTCTACATCGTCAAGTGAGCTGAGCGGCCCGGCTCCCGGGCCCTGGCTCCGGCTGACCGCGCTCGCGGCAGCAGGG
>DATCPH010000282.1:0-18231 GCA_036570185.1 Candidatus Limnocylindrales bacterium
GTGGCCCCTGTACCACCCGTCCAGCCAGGAGTCAACGGCCCCGGCGGTGCCGAAGCGGGTCCTGCGACCTTCGGCTCGATCGCGTTGAGGTCGGCCAGCCAGCGCTTCTGGAAGTCGTCGACGTTCACCCCCAGCGCACCCTTGAACGCCTCGTCGTCGCTGAGGCCCCCGCCGTACGATCGAACGAGGGCGACGAGTGCGCTCCGCCCGTATGTCCTGACCAGGAAGTCGACGGCCGAAACGCTCTCCGCGTAGGCGAGCGAGAAACGATCGACCGTGGTCGGAAACTGGCCGATGAGGGCGTCGAGGGGCATCAGCGAGCCGTCGCGCGCAGCCGCCTGGACAGCGCTGCGATCCGCGGAGTCATATCCCTGCGACAGGTAGACCGCGAGTCCCTCGTTGAGCCAGCGCGACGGGAAGTGGTAGGGGTTCTGGACCGCGGTGTTGAAGACGAGATGGGTGAGCTCGTGGGGGATCACGATGCTGACCCAGGTGGCATTGATTTCGGCTGGCGTGATCAGCGCGAACAGCGTCCGGATGTCCGCGTTGGCCTGGCCGCCGACGTTCTCACGCGTCCCCGGACCCAACGCGTCGTAGAAGGCCCCCTGATCGGCGTAGACGAAGAAGTCGACCGGTTCGGTCTCGGTCACGCCAAGCAGGCTGCTCGTGTCGTCGATCGCCTTCTGGCCGATGTCGCGGGCGCGTTGCCCGAACGAATTCGGCCCGCTGTACCAGTGCACCCGAATGATCGAGGCGCTCAGCGTCTGCCACTCGAATCGGGTGTCGTCGTAGCGAACGGACACCGACGGCCCCACGACCGTCGAGCCGTCGTCGAGCACGATCCGCCAGCGAGCTCCGATAACCGTGTTCGGATAGATGTGATCGGTGGTGGCGTCGATCGAGTAACGGAGCTGGGTCGGCGGCGCACCCGGCTGGAGATCCACGGGCTGGACGAAGGGGCCGTCGGCGCCTGGTTCCGCCAGGAGGATCTCGGTGCGGCGGACCTGCCCTGTGATCGTGACCGGCTGCACGAAATCGACCGACCTTCCGAAGGCCGCCGTTGCAGTCGGCGTTCCGAACGAAGCCGCGCCTGCCGCCGATGCCGAGTGTCCGGAGGCAAGCCAGGCAAATGCCACAAGGAGGACGACAGCCCGCCAGAGGCCTCCTCGCGCCAGGTGCCTTCGGGGGGACGTTACCGTCACTTCCCGCTCCAAGCCAGTCCGGCCAGCCGGATGAAGCCCAGGCCGTTGCCCCCGGCGCCGAGGAGCCCCTGGCGCGAAAGGGCCCACTCGGTGCTGTATGCGAGTGGCACGACGGGCACATCGCGCTGGACCACCGCCTGGGCCTGGTCGAACGCGGCCGCGATGGCCGCTTGGTCGGTCGACGCCCCGGCCTTGCTGATGGCGGAGTCGAACTCAGGGCTGGACCAGCGGCCGTAGTCGTTGGTGCTGCCGGTCCGCAGCAGGATGCCGAGGAAGTCATTCGGTCCCGGATAGTCAGCGATCCAGCCAAGGGCCCAGATCGGCGGTGGCTCGGTCGCGAGGCGGCGGAAGAAGTCGGCGGATGGCAGCGTCTCCTCCCCAACGGAGATGCCCAACTCCCGTTTGAGGTCGGCTCGGATTGCCGCGGCGAAGGGCGCCCCATCGCTGACGAAGTCGATCGCCGGGAAGCCCTTGCCACCCGGGTAACCGGCCTCGGCGAGGAGCGAGCGCGCGGCGGCGGGGTCGTGCGATGGCAGGAAATTGGTCGAGCTTCGGCCCTCGATGCCGGGCGGGATCATGCTCGTGGCGGCGATCTCGATTCCGGCGCCGCCCAGGTTCACGATGCGCTGCCAGTCGACCGCGGCTCCGAACGCTCGACGAACGCGAACGTCGTCGAATGGCGGGCGCGACGTGTCGAACCCGAGGTATTGGACCGACAACGTGGGCACGCTTCGAAGCTGCGGCCCGAGTGTCCGGTCGTACTGGATCCACGACGCGTCGAAGCCGCCGATCGGCGCGTAATCGAGGTCACCAGCCTCGAACACCGAGACGGGGCTCTGGCCACCGACGTCGGTCACGAGGTGGACGGTTGCGATCGCCGGCGGTCCCGCCCAGTAGCGCGCGTTGGCCGTGAGGGTCAGCTCGGTCTTTGTATTGGCAGCGAGAATGTAGCCGCCGCTGCCGACGAAGCGTCCGGGCTGGACCGCGCTCGGGTCGGACACGATCGCCACTGGAACGACCCCGAATGTCGGCGAAGAGACCACCGATGGAAAATCGGCGGCCGGGCGGACGAGGTTGACCGTGAGGTCCAGCCCGTCGGCATGCAGGCCGACGCTTGCCGGGTCCCCGCCGGCCTTGAGGCGGTAGGCCTCGGCGCCGACGACGTCGTCGAGCAGGTTCGCCAGCGGCGAGGGTCGAGCCGGGTCGATCACGCGCAGCCAGCTTCGAACGACGTCCCCTGCCGTCAGCGGCGTGCCGTCTGAGAACGCTGCCCCCGTCCGGAGATGGAAGACCACCCGACGGCCGCCGTCGAGCACATCCCAGGCTCGAGCGAGCGCCGGCCTGAGCGTAAGGGTCGAGTCGAATGCCGTGAGGCTTTCGAACAGCTGCGCGGTGACGGCACTGCTCGAACTGTCTCCCTGGATCGCGGGATCGATGGACAGTGGGGCGGGCGCGAAAATGCGGACCTCGCTCGTCGGGCTCGCCGCCTCCAGGCCGCGGGAGGCGAGCCCAGAAGCCGCAGCCACGACCACAGCCAGGAGGGCGACTGCAGCGGTAGCGCTCGCGCGCCGCGTCATCTGCCGCTCGCGCGCTGCGTCATCTACCGCCCACGCGCCGACTCATCGCGGGTCCGGTCTCGGTCGTCGTCGTGAGGGAGGCATCAGCGCACGCGCCACCAGGCGGTAGTGCGGCCCAGCGGATCACGGCCAAATGGGTCCCGGGTGAGGTCGCGGTGGTCGATCGTCCAGACCCCGCGTTCGATCGGCACCGGCATCGCCAGACGTGCAGCGTACGCGTAGTCGTCGCCCGCGAAGCCGAACAGGAGGAGGAGCACGCAGAGCCACCGCCGCATCGTCCGGCGAGTATAGGGTCGGTCGCCGTGATGGCCCCTGGACCGATCGCGCCAGGCCCGACGACGCGCCGATCAGCCGGCGCCAGGCGGGTTGCGGAGGTCGAACCGGCGCCCGAACCGATCGAGGTAGCGATAGAAGTCGCGCCGATCGCTGCGGTCGCGCCGGTCTGTCGGCCCCCGCTCGGCGCCGTTGCCCTCCGGAGTTGTGGAGGCGGGGCGAACGAGCGGCAGTGACTCGATCGCGACGGCGCGGCGCGGTGGCCGGCCCGCACCCTCGTCGCGCAGGACGAAGCTCCACCAGGCGTCGAGATACGCCGTGGACCGGAACTTCTCGTCGAGCGGGCCGCGCGCGACGTAATCGGCCCGCCGGAATGCCTGGCAGGCCCCGGAGATCGCGTCGACATCGCCGCGATCGCCCGGCGCGAAATGGCGCAAGTCGGACGTGACCAGCCCCCACGGACCAGCGATCGCCACCGTCGTGTCATCGAGCGCACGCACGAGCGGCGATACGAAGTCGCCGGTCGGTTCGACGATCGGGTCGAGTACCACGACGACGGGAGCCGTCGCCCGCCGCAGCCCGGCATTGATCGCCCCGGCCGGACCGAGCCTCGCGCTCGTTTGAATGACCTGGAGCGGCAGTCCGCTCTCAGATCGCGCGCCACCCACGTCGATCCCGTCCAGCGCCCGGTCGACCTCGTCGGACGGCCCGTCGGCGACGACGACAAGCGATGTTTGGGCGGGCAGAACTCGTTCAAGGGCCGCGATTCGTGCCAGGTCCAGCTCGGGCTCGACAGTCGCCGTGTCGACGCTCAGGACGACCGTCGCATAGCCCTGCGGCGGATCGGCGAGCCGCGACGGAACGTTGTCGCTGGAACCGTATCGGACTCGGCCGGCTTCCTCGAAGTCGGCCGGCCGCGCCGGCTCGAGGGCGAAGTCGATCCCCCGATCGATCACGCGCCAGCCAGACGATTCGATGACCTGCCTCAGCCGATCGGCCTCGGCCCAATCGCGGGCGGCGCGGGCCTGCAAGCGCGCGTGGGCCGCGTCGAGGACGTCGACGGGAATGCGTTGACGCGGCACGTTGGCCAGCATATCGGCTCATGCGCAGGCCGCCGAGCCATGCGGTAGCCTTCGTGCGGGGAACAAGGACGTGCGGACGTGAACCCGCCCAGGAGCCAGGCCGCATGAACCGCATCAGCGAGCGAGTCGAGGGACGCCGCAGGGCAGTCATCGAGGGCGTCTCCCCGGCCGTTGACGACGGGCGTTTTCCGATCAAGCGAACCGTTGGCGACCGGGTGGTCGTCGAGGCCGACGCATTCGTCGACGGCCACGATGTCGTGAGTGTCAACCTCATGCACCGCCGGGGTGGAGCGAAGGGCTGGACCGAGGTCCCGATGCTTCCGCTCGGCAACGATCGCTGGCGTGCCGACTTCACGGTCACCCACCTCGGCCGCCATGTCTACACGGTCGTGGCCTGGGCCGACCGGTTCGCGACCTGGCGTCGCGACTTCGCAAAACGGATCGAAGCCGGTCAGGACGTGGCAGTTGATCTCCTGCTGGGCGCCGAGATCGTGGCTGCCGCCGCGGCACGCTCGGCTGATGCTGACCGCGCCACTCTGGAGACGTGGGCCATCGAATTGCGCGGGGACGCGTCGCGCAAGGCACGCTCGGAGCTGGCCCTCGACCCCGATCTCGAAGCCCTCATGACCCGTCACCCAGATCGCCGGTTTGCGACCACCTACGACCGCGAGCTCGAAATCGTGGTCGATCCGGCAGCGGCGAGATTTGCCGCTTGGTACGAGCTCTTTCCACGTTCGACCTCGCCGCAACCGGGGCGGCACGGAACATTCCGGGACGTCATCAACCGCCTCCCATACGTAGCCGGCATGGGCTTCGACATCCTCTACCTGCCCCCGATCCACCCCATCGGCCGCACCTTTCGGAAAGGGGCCAACAACGTAACGACCTCCACGCCGGACGATCCCGGTGTGCCGTGGGCCATCGGCGGACCGGAGGGCGGCCACACCGCCATCCACCCCGACCTGGGAACGCTCGACGATTTCCGCGCGCTCGTGGAAGCCGCGGGCCGGCAGAACATCGCGATCGCCCTGGACATCGCCTTCCAGTCGTCACCCGACAATCCGTTCGTGCGCGACCATCCGGACTGGTTCCGCCATCGTCCGGACGGGACGGTCCAGTACGCCGAGAATCCGCCCAAGAAATACCAGGACATCTACCCGTTCGACTTCGAATCGGAGGACTGGCGGTCGCTCTGGAGTGCCCTCGCGGACGTGATCCGCTACTGGATCGCCCAGGGCGTGCGCATCTTCCGCGTCGACAATCCGCACACCAAGCCGTTCGCCTTCTGGCAGTGGCTGATCGACGAGATCAAGCGCGACGAGCCCGAGATCCTCTTCCTGGCCGAAGCCTTTACGCGACCCAGGGTGATGTACCGGCTTGCGAAGGTCGGCTTCTCGCAGTCGTACACCTATTTCACGTGGCGGACCTCGAAGGCTGAGCTGACCGACTATTTCACCGAGTTGACGCGGTCCAACCTGAGGGAATTCTTCCGGGCCAACGTCTGGCCCAACACCCCGGACATCCTCCACGAGACCCTCCAGCACGGTGGTCGCGCCGCGTTCCAGTTCCGCTTTGTTCTGGCCGCGACCTTGTCCGCCACCTACGGGATCTACGGACCGGCATACGAGCTTCTCGAGCACGAGCCGCTCGAACCGGGCAGCGAGGAATACCTGCACTCGGAGAAGTACGAGATCCGGAACTGGGACCTGGACCGGCCGGACAGTCTCGCCCCGTTCATCGGGCAGGTCAACCGGATTCGTCGAGAGCACCTCGCCTTGCAATCGAACGAAAATCTCAGCTTCCACATGATCGACGACGATCGGCTCATCGCCTATTCCAAGCGAACCGCTGACAACTCGGACATCATCCTCATCGTGGTGAACCTCGACCCGCGCGGCGCCCATGGAGGCATGGTCGAGTTGCCCCTCGCAGACTTCGGGATCGACGCGTCCGGGAAGTTCGAATCCGTCGATCTCCTCAACGGGACGGTCCAGCTGTGGCAGGGCCCTCGAAACCGCGTCGATCTCGACCCGGCGGTCGGCCCGGCAGCAATCTTGCAGATCAGGCCGCGCCTGCGGTCCGAGTCCCAGTTCGAGTCCTACCTTTGACCTCGGATCCGCTCTGGTACAAGGACGCCGTCATTTACGAGGTCCACGTTCGGGCCTTTCTCGACAGCAACGGCGACGGAACCGGCGATTTCGAGGGCCTGACCCAGCGGCTGGACTACCTCGCCGACCTCGGCGTGACCGCGATCTGGATCCTGCCGTTCTATCCCTCGCCGCTTCGGGATGACGGCTACGACATCGCGGACTACATGACCGTCAATCCGGACTACGGCACCCTCCGTGACGTCCGGACGTTCATCCGCGAGGCGCACCGGCGCGGGCTGCGCGTGATCACGGAACTCGTCTGCAATCACACCTCCGATCAGCACCCCTGGTTCCAGCGCGCCCGGCGCTCCAAGCCGGGCACTGCCCACCGCGACTTCTACGTGTGGAGCGACACCCCCGACCGATATCGCGACGCCCGGATCATCTTCAAGGACTTCGAGACGTCGAACTGGACGTGGGACCCGGTGGCGGGAGCCTATTTCTGGCATCGCTTCTACTCGCACCAGCCCGATCTCAACTTCGACAATCCGACCGTCCGCGCGGCGATCGTCCGGACCATGGACTACTGGCTCGAGATGGGCGTGGACGGCCTGCGCCTCGACGCGATCCCCTATCTCTACGAACGAGAGGGCACGAACTGCGAGAACCTGCCCGAGACCCACGCGTTTCTGCGCGACCTGCGCCGGCACATCGACGAGCGGTTTGCGGACCGGATGCTGCTCGCGGAGGCGAACCAGTGGCCTGAAGATTCGGTGGCGTACTTCGGGAAGGGCGACGAATGCCACATGGCGTTCCACTTCCCGGTGATGCCCCGGATGTTCATGGCGATCCGGATGGAGGACCGTTTCCCGATCCTCGACATCCTCGCCCAGACTCCGCCGATCCCCGAACGGGCGCAATGGGCCCTTTTCCTCCGCAATCACGACGAGTTGACCCTCGAGATGGTCACCGACGAAGAGCGCGACTACATGTATCGCGCCTACGCCAGCGACCCGCAGGCGCGGATCAACCTGGGGATCCGGCGCCGGCTGGCGCCCCTGCTCGGCAACAATCGGCGCCGCATCGAGCTGATGAACGGACTGCTCTTCTCGCTGCCGGGGACGCCCGTCCTCTATTACGGGGACGAGATCGGGATGGGCGACAACGTCTTCCTCGGCGACCGCAACGGGGTTCGGACCCCGATGCAATGGAGCGGCGACCGGAACGCCGGCTTCTCATCGGCCAACCGCCAGCAGCTGTACCTGCCGATCATCGTCGACCCTGAGTACCACTTCGAGGCGGTCAACGTCGAGGCCCAGCAAGCCAATCCGAACTCCCTCCTGTGGTGGATGAAGCGGTTGATTGCGCTTCGCAAGCGCCACCCGGCGTTCGGTCGCGGCTCGATCGAATTCCTCCACCCGGAGAACCGCCGCATTCTCGCCTTCATCCGCAAGGATCCGACCGAGACGATCCTCGTGGTCGCCAATCTCTCGCGGTTCGCCCATTACGCCGAGCTGGATCTGTCTGCTTTCGAAGGTCGGACGCCGGTCGAGCTCTTCGGCCAGATCGAGTTCCCGGTCATCGGTGAGAAGCCTTACTTCCTGAGTCTCGGACCTCATTCCTTCATGTATTTCCGGCTCGACGCGCCGGCGCGGGGGGCCTCTGCGACAGGGGTGGCCCCAGCCCAGCTGACCCGCCTGGCACCGGTCCGCGAGCTCATCGAGCTCACCGGTGGGCCGCGTGCCGCCGCCTTCGCCGACCTGCTCCTGACCTGGGCCCAGCCCAGGCGTTGGTTCCGGGGCAAGGCCCGGCGAGCCAAGTCGGCGGAAATCCGCGACGCCATACCGATGGCGATCGACGGAGGCCAGGCGTTGATCGTGGCCCTCGAGGTCCTCTTCACCGAAGGCGATCCGGAGACCTACCTCATCCCGGTGATGTCGATGCCGGAGGGCATCGCAACGCGGTTCATCGACGAGGTGCCCCAGACGGCCATTGCCTGGCTGGATGGCGGTGGTGAGGCCGGCGAGGGCGGCGGTGACGACGTCCTCGTCGACGCCATGCGCGTGCCAGCATTCTCGGAAGCCCTGCTCGACGCCCTTTCGAAGCGACGCCGCCTCCGCGGACCCCATGGGACGCTGTTGACCCAGCCGACGCGGGCCCTGCCCGCGCTCCGCGGGCCGTCGTCGGAACGGCTGCCGGCAAGCCCATCGCGCGCCGAACAGAGCAACAGCTCGGTGATCCTCGGGGATCGCCTGATCCTGAAGCTGTACCGCCGGCTCGAGCCTGGAATCAACCCCGATCTCGAGATCGGGACGTTCCTGACGGAGCATGCGTTCGGCCACACGCCCGCGGTCGCGGGCTCGATCGAATACAAGGGCCCGAGCGGGGACGGGGCAGCCGCGATCTTCCAGGCGTATGTTCCCAATGAGGGCGACCTCTGGGAATTCACCCTCGACACTCTGGGCGACTATTTCGAGCGGGTTTCGACCATCAGATCGCTGCCCCAGGTGGATCCTGCCAACGCTGCTGCGCTCCTCGCCCGCGCGCACGCCGATGCACCTGAATGGGCTCGCGAGACGATCGGCAGCTATCTCGACACGGCTCAGCTGCTCGGGATGCGCACCGGCGAGCTGCACAAGGTCCTGGCATCGAACTTCGAAGATCGAGCGTTCGCCCCCGAGCCGTTCACCCCGCTCTACCAGCGCTCGCTCTATCAATCGATCCGATCGACCGTCCGCGAGACGCTGCGAGCCCTGTCCCGACGGGTGGGGTCGCTGCCGGAGCGAGGCCAGCCGGACGCTCGAACGGCGCTTGCCCTCGAGGATTCGATCGACGGGCGGCTCCAGGGTCTCCTCAACCACCGCATGAGTGGAATGCTGATCCGCTGTCACGGCGACTATCACGCCGGCCAGGTCCTCTACACGGGCCGTGACTTCGTGATCATCGACTTTGAGGGCGAGCCCGGGCGGCCGCTCAGCCAGCGCCGCCTCCGCCGATCGGCGCTCACCGACGTCGCCGGGATGATCCGGTCCTTCCACTACGCCGCAAGCGGGTCGCTGCTGCGGCCGGAGGGCCTCGCCGGCGTGCGCCAGGAGGACGCCGAGTCGCTCGAGACGTGGTCCCGCCACTGGTACGTCTGGGCTGCGGCCGCCTTCCTGCGCGGCTATCGCACCGCGACGGAGGGTGCCGAGTTCCTGCCGGACAGCGAGGAGGGCTGGGCGATCCTCCTCGACGCGTTCCTCCTCCAGAAGGCCTTCTACGAGCTCACCTATGAGCTCAACAACCGGCCGGACTGGGTGACGATTCCGCTGCAGGGCATCGTCTCGCTGATGGGCTCTTGAACGTCCACGCCGGCCGCGTGACGGCGGCGTATCAGATTGCACTCGGTGAGAGCGGTGTGGTAGGGTTCGGCCGACGTTCGGGGCTTCACGAGGGGTAGGCTCCGAGCAACGCGAGACCCCAGCCCGATACCGCGACCAGGACGGTCCGATCCCTGCCGTACCCCCCGGCGCCTGCCTAGCGCGTGGACCGTCCCAAATGCCCGGGAGACCGTATTGCCGAAGGCTCCGGTCCTGGTGCGCCGCGTGCTGAAGCGCGTGCGTACCGACCAGCATGACCGATCCGTCCGGACATACCGTCGTCGCCGTCGAGGGATCGGGTTCACCTACGCTCGTTTCGCCTACTCTCTCGGCCCTCGCGCCGAGGAGCTGGTCGCCCGACTGCGCGGCGATCTCGGGTCCGGTCGCGCGCTTCCCGTTGGCGCAGTTCTCGCAATCCTGATCGTCTCGCTGGCCAGCTTTGCGCCGGTCTTCAACCAGGCTGCCGGGTCGGTCGGCGCGGTCGCCGGCCATGGCACCGGCCCGCGGATCGCCATTGGCGGCGACGGCGGACCGCCAGCCGTCGACTTCCAGCCTGACGCCAAGGTGGCCAGCGCAACCCTCGCCTCGGAGAACGACGTGTTCCGCGAGGACGGGACGCTCCTGAAGCCGGTTGCCGTCGACACGACCGTGGACGACGGCCGAAACCTCATCCAGCACTACAAGGTTCAATCGGGTGACACGCTCGACGCCATCGCCAAGAAGCTAAGCCTGAACATCATGTCCCTCCTTTGGGCCAACGGGATCACCTCCCACACGACGTTGCACATCGGTCAGCAGCTCGTCGCTCCGCCGGTCGACGGCCTGATCGTGACGGTCGGCAGCACGGACACGCTAGCCGGTTTGGCGGCCAAATATGGGATCGACGCGATCGACATCTCGACGGTGAACGGCCTCACCGAACCGTCCCTCGTGGTCGGTCAGATCCTGATCCTGCCAGGCGCCGAGGGTCCTGGTGTACCGCCGCCACCGAAGGCGCCGACGAAGCCAAAGCCATCCACGACGACGACCGCCGCGACGGCGACCAAGACGCCCTCGTACAGTGGCGGCAGCCTCGCCTGGCCGGTAGCCGGCAGCTATTACATCAGTCAGTACTTCTGGTCCGGCCATCCCGCGATCGACATCGCGGCCTCGTATGGAACGCCCATTGTCGCTGCCACCGGCGGCAAGGTGATCTTCGCGGGCTGGAAGAACAACTGCGGCGGTTACCAGGTGTGGCTGTCGCACGGCAACAACCTCTACACCGCCTACTATCACATGTCCGCGGTCCTGGTCGGCGCCGGCCAGTACGTGTCGCGCGGCCAGCAGATCGGTCGGATCGGCATGACGGGTTGCGCAACCGGTCCTCACGTCCACTTCGAGACCTGGATCGGCCCCATCTGGAGCGGCGGCTACCGGGTCAACCCGCTTCGCTACTACTAGGCGCTACGCGGGGCCCTCGCCTCCCGTCGTTGCGGCCGCCGCTTTCCGTGGCCTGCCCGGCTCCCACCACTCCTGAGCTCTTCGTGGGGCCCTGCGGATCTCGGGTGCTGCCGGGATCTCGAGGCCGTGGACGTAGGCTCCAATGACGGCACCGAGTTCCTTCTCTACCGCTCGACAAAGCTCGAGGTCGGCGCGGTCGGCGCTCTCGCCTGGCGCGCCACTATCTGAGTGCCGCCGGACCGGCTCGGACGAGCTCGGTCCCGTTCGCTGGTCGGCGTCAGACGGGTCTCCGATGGCCTCCACCACAGGTCGGTCCAGGGGATTCCGTCCGCATGCGTCTCCATCTCCCGCCACAGGTTCATGCAGGCCGCGTCGGCGTGGAGTGCGAAGTGCTCACGCTCATAGGCCTCCAGCGTTTCGTACTCGGCGACCATCAGGGCGTCGTTGAAGCGGCCGAATGCGGCCTCCCAGAGCTGGAACGGAACGAGGCCCTTGGCCCGCAGGGCGGCGTTGAGTTCGTCAAGAAGCGCATGGAAGTCACGCCAGTGGGCCATCTGCACCTGTGCATGGAACTGGTAGCGATACACGGGCACCTCCCTCTCGGCAGCGGCAGGAACGCGGACCCGTGCCCGACCGTTGCGGCGTAGAAGCCAGTATGGCTCGCAGTGTCGAGGCGGCGCGACCTGCGGCCGGCACCAATCCCTGAAAGGCTCCCTCGCATGAGACCGGGCTATGAATTCGGCCACAGGCTAAGGTTGATCCGACATGCGCGGCTACCACCGCGCTTCGGACGGGTGGCGCCCCCGGACGGACTCGAACCGCCGACGCAGGCCTTAGGACGGCCTCGCTCTATCCACTGAGCTACGGGGGCGCGCCGGCTGATGGTACCCCGTCGGCACCTGCTGACCGCGAAGGGCGCCCGGCGCCTCGGACGTAGAATTCCGATCGAGATGATCCCCTCGCCTCCGATCCTCTACCTCTATTCGCGCCCTGGTTGCCACCTGTGCGACGACGCGCGGTCGATCCTCACCTCCCTTCTCGCTGAGCGTGCGGCTCGCGGGTTGGCGACGCCCCCGCTCGTGGAACGCGACATCGAGACGGACCCGGAGCTGGAGCGCGCGTTCCTCACCACGATCCCGGTCGTCGAACTCGGCGCGCGCAAGCTGGAGCTCGCGACGAGCGTCGCGAAGCTCCGGCGGCTGCTCGAGACGCTCGACGCCCTCGAGACCACGACGGCCGCCGGGGTCCCTTGACCGGGTGCACGATCTGACGATCGCAGTCGCCATCGGGGCGGGGCTCCTGAGCTTCCTCTCCCCGTGCGTGTTGCCACTCGTGCCGGCGTACATCGGGCAGCTGACGACCGTAGCTGTCGTTGGGAGTGGCGGGGCGCCGGCGGGCGCTTCAGGCGGCCGACCTTCACGCTGGCTCGCCGTGCGTCACTCCCTCGCTTACGTTGCCGGGTTCGGGGCGGTGTTTACCGTCCTGGGTGCGACAGCGACCTTTGCCGCCGGGCCGCTCGTCGATTACCTGCCCGTCTTGCGTCAGATCGGCGGGGTCCTGCTGATCGTTCTGGGCCTGAATCTCGCCGGCATCCTCACCATTCCAGCGCTCGATCGCGCCTGGCGCCCGCTCGACGCGGGCGCCGCCGGGTCACTCGCCACCGCGACCGGGGGCGTCGCGCTCGCCGCCCCGAGGGTTGGTGGCGAGACCCGGCCCCCATCGATCGGCGATCGACTCGGTGGCCGGCTCGTCAGCAGTCGCGGCGGCTGGTTCGCCTCGTTCGGACTCGGCGCGATCTTCGCGATCGGCTGGACGCCCTGCATCGGCGTGATCCTGGGTGCGATCCTGACCCTGGCCGCGACCGCGACGACCGTCATCGAGGGCACGCTCCTGCTGATGGCCTACACGGCCGGGCTCGGGATCCCCTTCGTCGCCATCGCCCTGCTCTACGATCGGGCCCCGCGCATTCTGGAACCGCTGATCCGCCACGGCCGCGCCGTATCGGTGGTCGGCGGCCTCCTGGTGGCGGTGATCGGCGTCGCGATGCTGTTCGACTGGCTGGCCCTCCTGCCGCGCTACTTCCAATTCAACACGGCAATCTAGGCCGGTGGAGGCGCCCAGAACGCGAAGCGGCCAGCCCGCTCGGCCGCCCCGACGCGGTTTTATCGGCCCGTTCAGCGCCGGGCAGGTCGTTCTCGCGGTGGCGTCCGTGGTCGTCTCGGCCGTCCTCCTCGTGATCGTGACGACGCCGCTCGGGACGTCGGGGAGTCCCAACCTGCCGGATCCGCACGCCTCGGCCTTCCTCATCGGGCCGCCCGTTGCGGGCCTCAAGGTGGGAGCCCTCGCACCCGAGCTGTCGGGGACCTCCTCGAACGGGACTCCGGCACAGCTCCAGGGCATCGACGGGCGGCCCATTCGCCTCGCCGATCTCCGCGGCAAGGTCGTCTGGTTGAACTTCTGGGCCAGCTGGTGCCCACCCTGCCAGGCCGAGACGCCGGTCCTGCGCACGATGGCCCAGCGCTACGCCGACCTTGGCCTCGTCCTCGTCGGGATCGACAACCAGGAGACGGTCGAGATCGGGCGCGATTACGCCCGGAGATATGGGCTCCCCTACTCGATCGGCGCCGACGTCTCGGGGCTCGTCCTCCACACCTACAAGGTCTACGCGCTCCCGACCCAGTTCTTCATCGACGAGAACGGCGTCGTCCGACAAATCGTCAACGGCCCCCTGGACCTGGCGACGGCGGACAAGATCGTGTCGGCCTTGCTTTCCACTCGCGGCCAATCACCGTCGGGGTCACCCGCCGGGAGCCCGGCCTCTGCGCCGACGGGTTCTGCCGGCACGTAGCGCCATCGCCAGGCCTCCAGGAGAGCAAGGGGCCCGCCACGGGCGCAAGTCAACCTTGGCTTTCCTGCCAATCGACCTGACAGACCGCATCACGGATGGAGTGGCGCCAAGTCCCGCTCCAAATGCCGCTGATTTCCAGTCCAATGTCGCGCATGCGGTCGATTGACAGGATCGACCGGCCGGAGGCGTGCGGATATCTCGACCAATGCCGCGTATGCGGTCGATTGGCAGGGTCGTAGAGGTAGGGGCGACCGCGTTTGTCGACCAATGCCGGCCACGCGGTCGATTGGCAGGATGGCGATAGAGATCGCCTTCAGGTCGCCTCGTAACGGAACCTGTCGCGATCCCGCACCAGGCGACCGATCGGATATTCGGGTTCGTGCGAGAGGACCACGATCCAGCCCTCGTCGGCGGCGCGTTCGAACAGCGAGCCCTTGACCTCCACGGAGTCGAGCGGGAAATCGTCGAACGAGGTCACCCAGCGAGGGTTGGCGCTCCACGGCCGCATGCACAGGTCCCCGAAGAAGGCGACGGTCCTTGCGCCCGGCCCGGCCCCGCGCACCAGGACCGCTTGGTGTCCTGCGGAATGCCCTCCCGTCGGCACCACGGAGACCCCAGGCAGGATCTCGCGCTCGCCGTCGGACCAGCCCTCGGCGCCCCAATCACGCACGAGTCGCAGCTCCGGCTGGTCGTAGCTGGCGACCAGCCGCGGATTGTCGCCCAGGGCGATCTCCCATTCGGAGCGCTGGGCGACGATGGTCGCCCGCGGAAAGGACCGCTGCCCGTCGGCTCGGAGGAGTCCCCCCGCGTGGTCGAAGTGGAGATGGCTCATGGCGACGATGTCGACCGTTGCCGGGTCGAAGCCCGCCTGCTCGAGGGCCGGCACGATCGCCGGTCCGTCGTAGCGGCGCATCGTCCGATTCTTGTCGTCGAGTCGTTCGCCGATCCCGGTCTCCACCAGGACGCGGCCGGACGACGTCTCGACCAGGAGGCAGTTGAGCGCCTGCAGCAGGCGGTGGTCGGTGTCGATCTCCTCGGTGACGAGCCGGTTCCAGAGGATGCGCGGCACCGGGCCGAACAACGCCCCCGCGTCGGAGCGGAACGTCCCCGCCTGGATCAGCGCGACGCGTGTACCCTCGCCCAGCTCGGTCGACCAGTCGACGGCGTCGTTCATGCCCATTGCTGGAGGATCGTCGGGCGGGAGGATGGATAGGCGCGGAGCCGGGCCGCGCCTATTCCCCGCCCGCCTTGTGCTCCGCCTTGCGGCCCGACGCGAAGTCTCGGTGGTAGGCAGAGGCCGTGGGTTCGGATTGGCCCTGGTACTTCGAGCCGAGCTCCGGACTGCCGTAGGGCCGCTCGACCGGGCTGGACATCCGAACGAAGCTGATCTGGCCGATCTTCATGCCGCTGTACAGAGCGATCGGCAGGTTGGCCACGTTCGAGAGCTCGAGCGTGAGGTTGCCCTTCCAGCCAGGGTCGACGTAGCCGGCCGTCGAGTGGATCAGCAGGCCGATCCGACCGAGGGAGCTGCGACCCTCGAGCCGCGCCACGACGTCGTCGGGCAGCTCGACCCATTCGAGGGTCTGGCCGAGGACGAATTCCCCTGGATGGAGGACGAAGGGCTCGTCGTCGGCGACGTGGAGCAGCTCGGTGAGGTCGGGCTGCGGGGCGCGGACGTCGATGTACGGGTAGCGGTTATTGCGAAAGACGCGGAACGCCCGGTCGAGGTGGAGATCGACAGACGAAGGCTGGAGGTCCGCCGGGTCGTAGGGCCGGATGACAACCCGACCGCTTTCGATCTCGGTGCGGATGTCCCGATCCGAGAGAACACTCACCGCCGCTTGACCGCGCCTGTCGACGAGTTGCGCCGAGCGTCGAGTTCTTCCAACGCGTCGCGGGCGTCGTCGTCGAGGGTGCCGCGCTGGGCAAAGAGGGTATCGACCTCGCGCTTCAGGTCCTCGAGGTCCTCGAAGCTCTGGTAGACGCTCGCGAAGCGGATGTACGCGATCTGATCGATCGAGCGGAGCTCGGCCATGGCCGCTGCTCCGATCCGCGACGACGGGATCTCGGTGAGCCCCGCGGAGCGCAATTCTGCCTCGATCCGATCGGCGGCCTGCTCCGGGGCGTCGTCGGGCACCGGCCGCCGCGTCAGGGCCTTTCGCAGACCCGAGACCAGCTTGTCGCGGTCGAACTCCTGGCGGACTCCGTCGCGCTTGACGACGATCAGCCGGGCCGCTTCGACTCGCTCGTAGGTCGTGAACCGGCTGCTGCAGGCGGTGCACTCCCGCCGGCGCCGGATCGTCGCGGAATCGTCGAGGTCGCGCGAGTCGACAACTCGTGTTTCCCGGGCCCCGCATTGCGGGCAGCGCATCTTCGGTCTCTCTCTCTCCCTTGCACCACTACCACTTGTGGTGTAGCGGGAGGATACCACTACATACGGGGTCTCCGTCGAGCCTGCGCGGCGAGTTCCCCGGCGGCCGCAGCCTGTTTCTGGACGGCTTCTCGGACGTGCAGCACGTTCAGGTAGCCGCGTTTGATCGAGATCTGGCCCTCGGATGCGGCCAGCTCGTGGCCCGCCGCGGCCAGGAGCGTCGAGCCGTGCTCCACGGACTCGAGGGCGCGCTCGGCGCGGCCAAGCTCGCCCAGGAGCGCCTCGCGGATCGATTCCGAACCGCCGGGAACCTGGAGCGCCGCTGCCTCCTCGGCGTAGCCGTGAACCGCCGCACGCGTCGAGGCGACATCCTCGACGATCAGTCCCGGGTCGAGCGTTTGGCGGCGAACCTGGTCGATACGCCCCGCCACCAAGTCCAGCGAGACCTGGGTGCGATTGGCGATGTCGGCGACCGCGTCCCGGAATCCGTCGGCCTCTCGCGGGCCGGCGACAAGTCGGTTGGTGCGCCGGATCGTGATGAACAGGGCCGCGGCGATCACGACGAAGAAGACCAGGGCGATGATCTCGAGGACTTCCATGCCAGGTCCGCCGTGCCGGCCGCTTTGCCTACGTTCGACCCGACCGGGCCCGGAGTTCCGCCAGGATGGCTGGCGCGACCTCGAACAGGTCGCCGACGACGAGAAGATCGGCGAACTCGGCGATCGGAGCATCGGCGTCGCGATTGATGGCCACGATGGTTTCGGCGGTCTGCATCCCGACCTTGTGCTGGATCGCTCCCGAAATCCCGAGCGCGAGATAGAGCCGCGGCTTGACGATCTTGCCGGTCTGGCCGATCTGCTGGCTGTAGTTGATCCAGCCAGAATCGACGGCGGCTCGCGTCGCGCCGACGGCGCCGCCGAGCGCGGCAGCGAGCTCTTCGACGACCCGGAAGCCGTCCAGGCTCCCGACGCCTCGACCTCCCGAGACGATGACCCGGGCCTCCTCGATGGGCGCGGCGGCTCTTGCTTCTGCGACACGCTCGGCGACGGTCACGGTCGGCTGAGCGAGCGAACCGTCCAGCGCGACAGTCTCGACCGAACCGGTCGCCGGCAGCGCCTCCGCCGCGACGACGTTGGGCCGGATCGTCACGATGCCTTCGTCGCCGTTGAACGTGCTCGTGGTCACGAGCTTGCCACCGAAGGCGCTCATTTCGACCGTGGGCTTCCCCTCGGTCCAGGCGAGTGCCGTGGCGTTGACGAGCACACCCCAGCCCAGGAGCGCCGAGAGAAACCCGGCGACGTCACGACCATCCGGGCCTGCACCGCAGAGGATGTGGGACGGCTGCTCTCGTTTGACGATCTCCGCAACGCGCTCCGCGGCGATCGAGGCCCACGCGTGCTCCGCGGCGGCCGGCTCCGCCACTGCCAGGACCCTGGGGATGTAGCCGGCCAGCTCTGCCGCCGCTGCATCGGGGTCGGCGGCGACCACGACACCTGTCGCCTCGCCGGCACCCGACGCCCGGAGCTGCTGCGCGGCCGTTGCGACTTCGGAGGAGATACGGGCGAGGCTGCCGTCGGCGGAGACCTCGGCCACGACGAGGAGGCCGGCCATCAGATCACTCTCCGTTCGGCGAGGAAGGCGACAACTTCGCGCGCGGCGTCGGCCGCGGCGCCTCGGACCACCCTCGCGGCGCCGCGCGCCGGCGGCTTGCGGCTGTCCGTGACGCGGGTCGTGGCCGCTCCTCCGCCGATACTCGGAGTGTCCAGGCCGAGGTCGGCGAACGTCCGCGTCTGGATCTCCTTCGAACGGGCAGCCATGATGCCCTTCAGGGACGGGTAACGGGGCTCACCCAGGACCTGAGTGCAGGCGACGAGGGCCGGCATCGGGGCCTCGAGGCGGTCGTAGCCGGTGGGGCTGAGGCGCCGGACCGCGACGGTCCCGGCCTCAGGATCGGGCTCGATACTGGCGGCATAACTGAGGTACGGCAGG
>DATCPH010000283.1:0-22192 GCA_036570185.1 Candidatus Limnocylindrales bacterium
GGCTTGAGCCCGTCGCGGACGTCGGGCAGGGCACGGGCTACGATCACGCTCATGGCGTAATCGAGGTAGCTCACCCGCATCTCGTCCTCGATGCGAATGGTTCGAATGTCGCCCAGGTCGTCGGTCACTGGTGAGATCTCCTCGGGGCGCTGGATTCAGGACAGACGGCCACGCCCGCACCGCGGCTCATCTCCGTTGCGAGGCAGATGTCCGTGCGGCGGCCCATCTCTGTGCAGCCGGTCACGTCAGGGGCGGTTCGGGATGGCCGCCGGGATCGGGCAACTGACCGAAGCGGCCCGCGATGGCCGAAGCCGATGATGTCGCAGCGGCCCCGGCCACCTTCCTGATGCCGGCCAGCCTTTTGCGAAGGACTTCTGCGGGGCCCGGATCGAACTTGGTCAGGACGTCCCGAATGACCCACGCCCGATGGCCATCGCGATTCGATGCTGCGACGTCGGTCTCGCGGCTGAGCGCTGCCTCTACGGCCGGGCGATCGACCACGAGCAGCGACCGGTAGGCCCACGCGAGCGCCTTCTGGACGTCCGGCTCGCGGTCGCCGAGCAACTGGCCGAGGATCGGCAGCGCGTGCCGGGCAACCTCTGCTGAACGGCCGCGGCGGCGATCCACATACGGGATGGTCGCGATCGTGGAGCCGACGAGCCGGCGCTCCCAGCGGGAAGGCGAGTACACGAGTTGCTCCAGCTCCGCCCATCGATACGGCTCGTCGATGATGCCGCGACCGTACGGGTGCGCAAGCGAATCGACGGTGATCCAGTCGCCGGCCTCACGCGCCGCACGGCGGAGCAGCTGCCACGCCCGCTCAGGGTCCGCTGCCACGATTCGCTCGAGAAGCCCGAAGGCAAACCAGCGGGCTTCAAGTCGCTCCTCATGGAACATCCGGTCGGCTACGTAGAGCAGGCGAGCCGGCGACTCCCGGCGGGAGGCGGCGCGGAACCCACGGGCAACCGCGGCGTGAAGTGGCCAGCGAACGCCGTACACCGGCCCGAGGCCGGGGGCAATGAAATGCTGACCCACCAGGTACTCAGGGTCGGACAGCCGCTCAAATGCGGCCGTGAGTCCGGCGGCGAACTCATCGGGGTCGCCGGTGACGTCGGCCAGCTCGCGGCCGAGCACCTCGGCCAGCTCGCGGCGTTCTGCAACGAACGCCACGGCGCGAGCGGTGACCTCGCTCGAGGGCCGCCCTCGCGTGGCCACTGCCTCGGTCATCGGCCCGCGCCGGTCTTACCGTTCGTGCCGGTCTTACCGTCCGCGCCGGTCCTGCCGTCCACGGCTCCGGTGGAATCGCTCCCCTCGGGGACGAGGCGAAACCGGTATCGCGCCTTCAGCTCGGCCTTGCGCTCGGGCGGCGCGACGACATACGTGGCCTCGCCCGTCGCCAGAAGATCGCCGGTGCCGGCATCCACGATCCGGCCGGCTGTCCGAAGGAGCCGCCGGTTCGTCTCCGTCATCCAGCCTTCGGCCCGGATCGCCGTGCCGACCTGAACGGGTCGTCGGAATTCGACGTTCAGCCGCGCGGTGACGCCCCAGGCATCGTGCTCGACCAGCGACCAGGCCATCACCTCGTCGAGAATCGCGCAGAGGATCCCGCCATGGGCGATGCCCTCCCAGCCCTGGAATCGCTCGTCGAGCACGAGCTCCGTCCAGCAGCGCTCGTCCTGCGCGTGGAGGATCAGGTGAAGGCCGTGCTCGTTCAGTTCTCCGCAGGCAAAGCACCGGTGTGGGTCGACCTCGACTCGGAGCCCGCCCATTCGAACGTCCCGCGAGCCCGCCGCTGCGAGAGGGCGTCTCGCCACCGCCGAGTCTGTCCTCGGCGGCGAGGATGCGTTCGCATCCGCTGACGCGATGGTGTCAGACGTCAAGATTGCGGACCTTTCGAGCCTCGGCCTTGATGAAGTCCTTGCGCGGGGCGACTCGTTCGCCCATCAGCATCGTGAAGATCGCGTCAGCCTCAGCCGCATCGTCGATCTCGGCGCGGAGCAGGGTTCTGGTGTCCGGGTTCATCGTCGTTTCCCAGAGTTGATCGGCGTTCATTTCGCCGAGGCCCTTGAACCGCTGGACCGAGAGGTTCTTGACGTTGAAGTCCTTGATGATGCGGTCGCGCTCCTGCTCGGTCTGTGCGTACCGAGTGACCTTGCCGGTGCTGATTCGGTACAGCGGCGGCTGGGCGATGTAGAGGTAGCCGGCCTCGATGACCTGGGGCATGTGGCGGTAGAAGAAGGTCAGCAGCAGCGTCCGGATATGAGCACCGTCGACGTCGGCGTCGGTCATGATGATGATCCGGTGGTAGCGCAGCTTCGCAAGGTCGAAGCTGTCGCCGATGCCTTCGATCCCGGCGCCGAGGGCAATGATCAGCGGCCGCACGTTTTCGCTGGCGACGATCTTGTCGAGCCGTGCCTTCTCGACGTTCAGCAACTTGCCGCGGAGAGGCAGGATCGCCTGGAAGCGACGATCCCGGCCCTGCTTCGCCGAGCCGCCGGCTGAATCCCCCTCGACGATGTAGAGCTCGCTCCTTGCCGGATCGCGTTCCTGGCAGTCGGCCAGCTTTCCGGGAAGCGAAAGGCCGTCCAGGGCACCCTTCCTGATCACGAGGTCGCGGGCTTTCCGTGCGGCCTCTCTCGCCCGTGAGGCGGTGAGGCACTTCTCGATGATCCGCCGGCCGTCGCCAGGGTTCTCCTCGAGGTATTGGGTGAGGCTTTCGGCCACGGCCGTCTGCACCTGCCCCTTGACCTCGGCATTGCCGAGCTTGGCCTTCGTCTGGCCCTCGAACTGAGGCTCCGTCAGCTTGACGCTGATGACCGCGGTCAGGCCCTCACGAACGTCGTCGCCTGTCAGGTTGCCGTCGGCGTCTTTCAGGACGCCGCTCTTTCGGGCCCAATCGTTGAGCGATGTCGTCAAGGCGGATCGAAAGCCCGTGACGTGGGTGCCGCCGTCCACCGTATTGATGTTGTTGGCAAACGCGAGCACATTCTCGGTATAGGAGTCGTTGTATTGGAGGGCGACTTCGACGAAGGTCGTGCCCTCCCGCTTTTCGACGTAGATCGGGCGATCGTGGAGGACCCCCTTGTTGCGATTGAGGTGCCGTACGAACGACTGGAGGCCACCCTCGAAATAGAACGATCGCTCGCGGTCCGACCGCTCGTCGATCAGGGTGATCCAGACGCCCTTCGTCAGGTAAGCCGACTCGCGAAGGCGTTGGCTGATCGTTTCGAACGAGTAATCGGTGGTTTCGAACATCTGGGCGTCGGCCCGAAATCGGGTGGTCGTGCCCTTCCGCCCATTTGCGGGACCAACCTTCGTGACACGAGTGATGGGCTTCCCGCGCTCGTACTCCTGGGCGTAGACGAAGCCATCTCGCGCAGATTCCACCCGCATCCATTCGGACAGGGCATTGACGACGCTGACGCCGACGCCGTGCAGTCCGCCAGAGACCTTGTAGCCGCCACCGCCGAACTTGCCGCCCGCGTGGAGGACCGTGTGGACGACCTCGAGGGCGTCCTTGCCGGTGGAATGGGGGCCGACCGGAACGCCGCGACCGTCATCCACGACAATGACTGTGCCATCCGCCCCGATGGTCACGCGGATCGTCCGGGCATGGCCTGCCATGGCCTCGTCGATCGAGTTGTCGACGACCTCCCAGATGAGGTGATGGAGACCGCGGACGTCGGTCGAGCCGATGAACATGCCCGGACGACGCCGGACGGCCTCGAGGCCTTCGAGAACCTGGATGCTCGCAGCGTTGTAGTCGGATCCCGGCTGGGTTCGTCCGGATACCCTTGTCGACCGGGTTGAGGCCCGGGACGCCGGCGCAGAGGCTCCGTTACCGCTGTTGTCGACCCCGGCACCCGCCGGGCTGGCGCGGCGCGTTGCTTCCTCAGTCATGCGCTCGTTCCCACGAGCAGCTCAAAGATCCGGGCCAGTTCTTCGTCTCCGTAGTACTCGATGACGATCCGACCTCCCCTTCGTGTGCGGCCGACACTGACCTTGGTCCCGAGCGCTCGCCGAAGTTCCTCCTCGACCCGCTCGATCTCTGGGTCGGGCGTGGCAGCCGCGTCGAGCGGCGCATTGGGTGAGTCATCGCCTGATTCGGATGCCGTGGCCGCCACCCCGGAGGAGGCGCCGCCGGTACCGGGCGCGCCACTCGACCGAGGGCCGCGAAGACGTCGCACGAGCTCCTCGGTCTCGCGGACCGACAGCCCCCGCTCGACGACGATCGAGAGCCCCCTCGCCTGGCCAGTCGCCGGCAGGCCACCGAGCGCTCGAGCGTGGCCCTCCGTGATCGTCCCGGCGCCGACCGCTTCCTGGACTGGGGCTTCAAGGTCGAGCAGCCGGAGAGTGTTGGCGACCGTCGACCGAGCGCGCCCGACTCGCTCGGACAGGGCTTCCTGGGAGAAACCGAAATCGTCGATCAACTGCCGATAAGCCCGGGCGGCCTCGATCGGATCGAGATCAGTCCGCTGGAGGTTTTCGACGAGCGCAAGTTCGAGTTGCTCCCGGTCCGAGAGCTGGCGGATGACGGCCGGGATGCGGACGAGGCCGGCGCGCTCCGCCGCCCGAACGCGACGCTCGCCGGCCACCAGCTGGTATCCGTCGAGGGTCTCCGTCACGAGGATGGGCTGGATCACACCGTGCTCGGCGATGCTTGCGGCCAACGACGACAGGTCGGCCTCGTCGATCCGCGTTCGGGGCTGGAACGGATTCCGGCGTATGCGCGCAAGCGGTATTTCGATCGAGCCCGTTGCCGAGCTCGCGTCCTGGGGAATGAGCGCGGCGAGGCCTCGGCCGAGTCCCCGTCGCCGCTCAGATTTGACCGTCATGACTCGACCGACACAAGACGCTCCGCGTCGACCGACGCGGCTGGCGACGGTCGGCTGATATGCGGCCGCGCCGCATCGTGATGTGCCGATCCATCAGGGGCGGCCCCGTCCGTCGCTTCGGGGATGACCTCCGTGTGGCCGCGCCCCGAGAACGTGTCCGGCACTGTCGCCCCTTTGCGCCCGGGAAACGTATCCGGCGCTGCCGCGGCGTCGCGATCGTTGCCGCCGGTGCGTGCCTTGAATTCCGCGGCCATCGCGGCATAGGCCTGGGCCCCCTTGGAGTCCCGGCTGTAGATCGCGACCGGCAATCCGTGGCTCGGCGCCTCCGAGAGGCGGACGCTTCGCGGAATGACCGACTTGTAGACCTTGGAACCGAGGTGGCGACGCACTTCGCCGGCGACATCGGCCGAGAGGTGGGTCCGGGCGTCGTACATGGTCAGGACGACGCCCTGGATCTCCAGAGCCGGATTGAGATTGTCTCGAATGAGGTGAATTGTTGAGATCAGTTGGGTCAGTCCTTCAAGCGCGTAGTACTCGCATTGGATCGGTATGAGCACCGCTTCCGCTGCGGTGAGGGCGTTCACCGTCAGGAGTCCGAGTGATGGCGGTGTGTCGATCAGGATGTAGTCGTAATCCGGCGCGATCGCTGCGATGAGCGAAGCCAAGCGCCGCTCGCGGCGATCCATCGAGGCGAGTTCGATCTCCGCACCCGCCAGCGCGATCGCGGCAGGCGCGAGGTCGAGCCCCTCGATGGAGGTGCGAACGACCGTCTCACGAAGCGGTGTCCCCTCGACGATCGCCTCGTATGCGGTCGGTTGTAGGCCGGCCTGATCGATCCCGAACCCGCTGGTCGCATTGCCCTGCGGGTCGAGGTCGATGATGAGAAGCCGATCTCCGGCTAGAGCGAGGTAGGTCGCCAGGTTGACCACAGTCGTGGTCTTTCCGACGCCGCCCTTCTGATTGGCACAGGCGATTGTCTGGGCCACTCAGCCCCCCAGCAGGATCGCGTCCACGGATGTCAATTCTACCATCGGAGCACGTTCCCTCCGTTCGGGCGCGCCGATCCGCAGCCGCCGTCTCGCCCGCCGCGATGACGTTGCGGCGGTGCTCCTTGAGGATGACGCGGGAGCCTTCACCGCGGCGTATCCGCGACTCACCGGCCGGCCGATGTTTCACGTGAAACAGGTCGCGCACGGCTCCTTGTGCCGGGGCAGCCGGCTGTCATTGCCGCAGGCGAGGTCCCGTGGGATACTGCCCGAACGCTGCCGCCTCCAATCTGCTCGTGGCGAGTGCTCGCTTGCCGGGCGCTACCCTGGCTCTTTCGCCGAGGATCGACCGCCTTCCAATGAGCCTGCTCCTCGCCGCGATCGGCGCCACGGTGGCTGCGCTTCTGGAAGTCAGTCTCGTACCGTACCTGCGGATCGGCGATGCTCATCCACACCCGGTTCTCGTCCTGGGCGTCATCTGGACCGTCGCACTGGGGCTGGAGGGCGGGCTCACCTGGGCCTTCGTTGGGGGGATCGCGCTTGACATCATGGCCCAGCGTCCGCTCGGATCGTCGGCCTTCGCGCTGCTGGTCTCCGTTGGGGGAGCCTCAGCCCTTGCGCGGGTCCTCAGCCGCGTCCGGCCGATCGTCCCCGTGCTCGCAGTCGCCATGTTCAGCCTCGTGAACTCACTTCTTCAGCTCGCGATCTTCGGTGCTCTGAGATCGCCGATTCCAATCGCGGACCCGGTGGGCTCCCTGCTTCCAGGCGTGGCGTACGACACAGTCCTTGCGATCGTCGTCGGTCCCCTGGTGGTCGCGATCCGCGACCGATATCGCGATCAGGATCGAGTGGACTGGTGAATCTGGCGCCGAGTCTTGAGAAGCGCTCCCAGGAGGAACGCCGGCCGATACGGTTCGTCGTCTTTGGCATCGTGGCGATCCTTGCCGTGTCCGGCCTCACCGCGCGGCTCTATTACCTGCAGATCACGAACGGGGCGCACAACACGACACTCGCGGATGTCAATCGGAGCGTCATCCAGGCGATCCCCTCGTCGCGCGGCCTGATCTACGACCGAAATGGGGCGGTCCTCGTCACCAATATCCCGATCTACTCCGTGAAGGTCCGGCCAGGAGACCTGCCACTGGGCCGGCGGGACGAGGTAGTGGCGACGCTCTCACGCCTGCTTTCGATGGACCGCTCGGAGATCATTTCCGCGATCGACAGCGCCAGTAACCGCTTCGACCTCGTTCGGATCGCAACCGATATTCCGAAATCCGCCGCGGATTTCATCGCCGAGTCGCATCTCGACCTGCCCGGCGTCGAGGTGGATGTCGAGGCTCGCCGCCAGTACGCGGACGGTGCCCTCCTGTCCCAAATGCTCGGCTATACCGGCCCAATCAACGCCCAGCAGCTTGCTGACCTGCGTTCGAAGGGCTACCTCGCGGACGACGTGATCGGCAAGACGGGCGTCGAAGCCCAGTACGAGACCGTCCTGCGGGGCCAGTACGGTTCGGAGACCGTCGAGCGCAACGCCGCGGGCGAACGAGGCCAGGTCCTCGAGATGGTCAGCGAGGCCCAGCCTGGTGACTCGCTTCAGCTGACGATCGACACGCGCCAGCAACAGCTGGCGGAGAAGGCCCTGAAATGGAGCATGCAATCGGCAGGCATCAAGCGCGGCGTCTTCATCGTCATGAATCCGCAAACGGGCGAGATCCAGGCGATGGTCAGCCTGCCCACCTATGACGACAACCTCTTCGCGCGCGGAATCAGCAACCAGGACTTCCAGAAGCTGCTCGACGACTCGAACAAACCGCTGCTCAATCACGCGATCAGCGAGCAGTTCCCGCCGGGGTCGACCTACAAGATCGTGACGGCATCAGGTGCCCTTGCAGATAAGAAGATCACGGCATCGACGCAGCTGATCACCAAGGGGTACCTGTCGATCGGGTCGACCCGGTTCTACGACTGGAACCGCGCCGGATTCGGGTCCTGCAACATCTACTGCGGGTTCGGCAATTCGAGCGACACCTTCTTCTACCAGGTGGCGGGCATGCTCGGCATCGATCGCCTGGCGTACTGGGCGAAGCAGTACGGCTTCGGCGCCCAAACCGGCGTCGACCTCCCCGGTGAGGTACCGGGGATCGTGCCCACCAACCAATGGAAGCTGGATACCTTCGGAGAGCCGATCTTCCCCGGCGACGTCTACCATGCCGGTATCGGTCAGGGCTTTGACAGCGTCACTCCGCTGCAGCTGATCAACGCCTACGCGGCCTTGGCCAACGGGGGCAATGTCATGGTTCCGCAGGTCGTCCACGAGGTCCTTGGTCCGGACGGATCGGTCGTCCGCGCGTTCACACCACAGGTCGAGCGGAAGCTCGCCGTTCCCGCGAGCGCTCTGAAGACGATGCGCGAGGCAGCCCGAAACGTGGCCCTCGTGCGCCACACCAATACGCTCGTCGACATGCCGATCGTGGTCGCCGGCAAGACGGGCACGGCCGAGTTCGGCGTTCGCGACACCCAGGGCCGGCTGCCCTACGACACGTGGTTCGTGGGCTTCCTGCCGAAGGATCCCTACCGGCATGCCAACGACCCGACCGGCTTCAAGGCCGTCGATCGCACGGACTCGAACCTGATCGTCCTGGCCTTCCTCTACGACGCAAACACAATCGGCAATTCAGCCTTGGAGGCTGTCAAGTACTACCTCCAGCTGAGGTTCGATATCAAGCAGGATTACCGCAAGCCTGACTACATCAAGCGCGGCAACTTCTACGGGTCAAACTGAGGGAACGATGGGCGTCATTCGAGCTGAGCCAGCAAAGGTCACCGACTGGGCCGCCAAGGCCACCGGTACCGCTTGGCGCGCCTTCGACCTGCAGCTCACGACCTATGCCCTGATTCTTTCTTTGATCGGCCTCGCGATGGCCTACAGCTATAGCTCGCAGGCGGGCCAGTCTGCCCTCCAGGTCGGCTCGACGTTTGCCCGTGGCCTCCTGTGGACGGGCATCGCGCTGCTGGTCTTCCTCACGGCGACCGCGTTCGATTACAAGTGGCTCAAGAACTTCGCCTGGCCCATCTACGCATTCCAGCTCGGTCTCCTCGGAGTGACCCTGCTGGTCGGATCCGGCATCGGCGGCGCAGCGCGATGGGTACCGATCCTGGGGATCCAGTTCCAGTTCAGCGAGATCGCCAAGATCCTGATGATCGTGGTCCTGGCGAACTACCTCACATCGTCGGCGGGCAGGTCCGGGTCTCTGGCATCGATCCTGGGTGCATGCCTGCTGGCGCTACCTCCGGTCGTGCTGGTGATGCTCCAGCCGGATCTGGGAACCTCGCTTGTGTTCGGCGCCATCCTGCTTGGGATGCTCTTCATCTCCGGCGCGAGCCTCCGCTGGTTGGGGGCCCTGCTGATCGGCGCGGTCGCGATCTTTCCATGGATCTGGTCGAACGCACTGCACGACTACCAGCGCGCCAGGCTGATCGCCTTCCTGAACCCATCGCTCGATACGAGAGGTGTCGGTTTCCAACTCAACCAATCACAGATCGCCGTCGGCTCCGGGAATTGGTTCGGGGTCGGATTGACCAACGGAACCGCATCGTCATCGGGCTACCTCCCGGTGGGAACGACGGACTTCGTGTTCGCGAAGCTCGCGGAGGAGCTTGGCTTCGTGGGCGGGGTCGTCGTCTTTGCCCTGTTCGTCACGCTCATCTGGCGGATCCTCGTGTCCGGCTGGCGCTCGCACGACCGGTTTGGGATGGTCTTCGCGGCCGGCGTAGGGTCGATGATCCTGTTCCAGCTCGTCGTGAACGTGGGCATGGTCGTGGGCGTGATGCCAATCACGGGCATCCCGCTGCCTTTCGTGACCCATGGCGGCGCATCGCTCATCAGCACGGCCGCCGGCCTCGGGATTCTCCAGAGCATCAATATCCGGCAGACGCGCGCCGAGTGGTGACGCTGGAGTCCCGCCGCTGATGGAGGCGGGATCCATCGCTCTCACGACGATCCGCGTCTTCGTGGTCCTCCTGGCGGGGGCTGTTGCCGTTGCCTTCCTGACGCGCCGCACTCGAGCGCCCGGCTCCTCCCGCGCCTGGTCCGACGTGCTGCGCGCCGCCCGCCGATCTCGATCGGGTGGCTTCACGTCCTCTTCTGGGCGGGCTTACGAGGGGCGGTTTCTGTGGCCCTCGCTCTGTCGCTGCCGGCGTCGCTGCCGGATCGGGCGGCGATTCAGGAAGTGACCTACGGAATCGTGCTGTTCACTCTGCTTGTGCAAGGCTCGACCGCCGACATGATCGTCAGCCGCGCGCTCGGGCGCGGCAATGCGTCCTCGGAAAACGGGCGGGCGTCCGAGGGAGAACCAGAGTCGCCGCAGGCGGGCCCGAGGGCGGTGGCGTAGGGGCCAGGGGGGCGGGTGTCGAGGGCAGAGGTCGCCGGCAGCCGCAGATCAGCGCCCGAACAGGCCCCGCCGCTCATGGGCGACGTCACCCGCTTGGCCGCGGCCCATCCGACGCATCAGGGCGTCGATCTCGTCGCGGTACATCCGCCCCACCGGCATTCGCTCGAGCCACTCGAGATAGGCCGAGTCGACCCGTGCGATCTCGCCCAGCGACCAGCCCGCGTAGCGTCCGAAGGTCATGACGCTCCCAGAGGGGTGCCCCGGCGGCTCCCCGGCGGCGCCGAGCCCATCCGGAGAGCCCATCGTGGCCGGGTCGTAGGTGCTTCCCGTGGTCGAGCGATCGGACGTCCACGCTCTGGATCGTCGTGCGGCCTGGGGGCCCTCCGTCGCACCTGCGCCGTCGAGACCACGGGCGGGGGCCGCGCGTTCAGACGAAGCGCGGCCGAACGAGCCGCCTGAGGCCCACGCACCACGTCGATCGCGAGACGCGCCCTCGCGTTCCGGAACCGTCCCCGACGTGGCCGAGCCCGGGCGATCCTCATCGCGCCGTGCCTCGGCGCTCGCACCCGCACGAGTGCGCGGATCGTGCTCGGGGCTGAGCCCCTCGTCCCGCCCGGGCAGGTCGGCCGTCGAGCGCGGCGCCCGTCGGTAGTCGATCGGCCGGGCTTGCGATGACGCCTGCGGCCTAACGATGCCGAGCTCGCGGTCGTGGTTCGCGCGCCGCGTCGCATTGCGCAGAACTTCCCAGGCCGCGTTGATCTCGACCATCCGGATCACCGCCTCCGGTCCGGCGGACCGGTCCGGGTGGAATTTCCTTGCGAGCCGTCGGTAGGCCGCCTGGATGACGTCGAGCTCTGCCTCTGTGTCGACCTGGAGAACCTTGTAGTAATCCGTCATGGGTGGGCCCGATTTCTCGCGGGGTCGTGTCGGCTGCGTCCCCCGGCGTCGGAGCGATGCCGGACGACGCCGGTTGGAATCGCGCAACTCCGCAACCGATCGGACCCGGCGGGCTCCTCCATCGTCCGGCAGACTACCACTCGTGCTCAGGTCTCCCACGGTCAATTTCTCGCCACACGAGGCCGAGTCGCTCGATCGCGTGGACCAGGCCAGAGCCGCGACCGATGCTCCGCCGGACCAAGTGTCGGCGCGCGAACCACGCCAGCGCTGGCGGCTGGTCTTCAGCTCAGAAGCGGGGACGCCGCATGTCGGCGGTCGCGAAGCGCTCGAGGCCTGGGAGGAAGCGCTGGTCCGCGCCGGTTTGCCGATCGACGGCGGCCGAGGCCCTGGATCTCGGCGCCGAAGTCCGATCAGCCTGGGTCCACCGCTGCCCGCGGGCGTCCGAGGCGACCGCGAGCTCGCAGACGTGGTCCTCGTCGAACGCCTCTCGATCGTCGACGTCCGGCGGCCCCTGGAGGGCGCAATGCCACCTGGGACGCGATTGGTCGATCTGTATGACGTCTGGCTCGGCGCGCCGTCCCTTGCGTCGCAGGTCGTTGCCGCGGACTACCTCGTGGTGCTCGAGGACAAGGCCGGGTGCCCTGGCGGCGCTGCACTCTCCCACGGGGCAGATGCACTCCTGGGGGCCGCTACCCTGCCCCGCCGACGTGTACGCGCCGGCGGTGGCGACGTCGCCTATGACCTGCGGCCGCTTCTCGCCGACCTCCGCGTCGAAGATCGTGGCCGGACGCCGCTGCTCCGGATCCGGACGCGGTTCGATTCTGAACGAGGCGTGGGTCGCCTCGATGAGGTGCTCGCGGCCTTGACGGAGGTCGCAGGCGGCCCGTGCGTTCCCAGATCGATCGTCCGACAGCGGATCCTGGTTGCGGAGGACATCGGGGTCGTCTAGATGGAAGCGCTCTCCCGGCACCTCCTTCCCCCGCGAGCGAGGACATCGATCCGTTGCTGGTCTCGTGCGTTCAAGGTCAGTCTCTCCCTCATCGGTGGAGACTGACAACGTCATTGAGCAGTTAGCAGTGCCACATTCATAGAGCAGTGACACGACGAGACCACGCAGCAGGTCCTTGGGGTACACTCCGCGTTCGCGCCCTGGACGATCGGCGCGCCTTGCCCACGAAACGTTTCCCATGAAATGAGCATGCGGCCGTCGTCTGCGACCACCTTCGACCGAGGATCCATGTACGCAGTCATCGAGACCGGCGGAAAGCAATACCGAGTGGAGCTTGGCACCGAGCTCGAAGTCGAATCCCTCGATGTCGCGCCCGGCGACGACATCACCCTTGATCGGGTCCTGCTCGTTGCAGACGGCGACACGTCGGCCATCGGCCAACCGCTGGTGGCGAACGCAACCGTCGCGGCACACGTGGTGCGTCACGATCGCGGCGAGAAGGTGATCAGCTTCAAGTACCGGCCGAAGGCCCGACGTCGGGTCAAGAAGGGTCACCGGCAGGAGCTGACGCGACTCCGCATCAGCGACATCGTGCTTGGCGATCGGAGCGCCGCCGAGGACGCGCGCGCCGCCGATGCCGAGGCGAAGGGCCAGCGCGTGCGACTCGAGGAGGCGGCAGCGAGGCAGGCCGCGGCCGACGCAGCCCTTGCCGCGAAGCTGGCCAAGGCGGCCGAAGCGGCCGAGCGCGAGGACACATCCGAGAAAGCGGGCACCGCGAAGACGGCCGGCAAGACCGAAACGACGGCGAAGGGCGCTGGGTCGGCTCGAGCCACGAAGGCGCAGGCCACGAAGGCGCAGGCCACGAAGGCACAAGCCGCAAAGGAGCCGGTCGCGAAGGCGCCGGTCGCGAAGGCGCCGGCGGCCAAGGGGTCCGCCAGGGCGTCGGACGCAAAGCCCTCGGAAGCGAAGGAGGCCTCCGGCGCCTCTCCGGCCAAGGAGTCGACCGCAAAGAAATCGGCCGGAGCGAAGGCGACTCCGAAGTCAGGGTCGTCGAGCGCGGCTGCGCCACAGCGTCGCACTACAACATCAGACAAGGACAGTTGACCGATGGCCCATAAGAAAGCGGGATCGAGTTCGAAGAACGGCCGTGACAGCGTCGGCCAGCGCCTGGGCGTCAAGGCCGGTGACGGGCAGCTCGTTCATGCCGGATCGATCATCGTGCGGCAGCGGGGCATGACGTTCCTGGCGGGAAGCGGCACCGGGCTCGGCAAGGACTACACCGTCTTCGCGACGGTGACCGGCGAGGTCAAGTTCGAGCACGCCACGAAATCGAAGAAGCGCATCCGCGTCGAGCCGGCCTCGGTCACCGCGCCGGCCGAGCGGATCAGCAACTAAGAATCAAGATCAGCAGCCGACGACCACCGACGGGCGCGAGTCCCGTACGGACGGCGCCGGAGGAGAAACCAGTGAAACCCGATATCCATCCCAAGTATTACGAGGCCAAGGTCCACTGCGGCTCGTGCGGCACCGAGTGGACGGTGGGCTCGACCCGCCAGGAACTTCGTGTCGACGTCTGCAGCAACTGTCACCCGTTCTTCACCGGCAAGCAGACCATCATCGACACGGCCGGGCAGGTCGAGCGCTTCCAGAAGCGCCTCGAGCGCCAGGTCAGGAGCTGATCCTGCTCGACGCGCAGAGCTGAAGACGGGCGGTGGCGACCGGTCCCTCCCCCGCCAGCGCGTAGACTTTGAACGATGTCGGCAACATCGGTCCAACGGGCGATTCCACGCGCAACGTACGGCGGTCAGGCGCTCATCGAGGGCGTCCTGATGCGAGGCCGCGATGCCATTGCCGTGGCCGTTCGCCATCCCGACGGCCGCATCGTGTGGGCCACTGAGCGCCTCGACACCGGCTTCCACGGCAGTCGATGGTCGAAGGCCCCGCTCGTCCGCGGCCTGGTGATCCTGTACGAGACGCTCGTGGTCGGCACTCGTTGGCTGGTTCGGAGCGCCTCGCTGGCCGCATCCGAGGAAGGCGTCGAAATCGGCAAAGGGTCGATCGCGATCATGCTCTCGCTGACCCTCATTGCCGCGATCGGACTGTTCTTCCTGCTTCCGCTGCTCGTGGCGAGCGTGACAACCGCGGCCATACCGTCAGGGATCGTCCAGCAGTTGGTTGAGGGCCTCGTTCGGATCGCCATCTTCATGGGGTATCTCGCCGTGATCGCCCAGGCCCCGGACGTCCGCCGGGTCTTCCAGTACCACGGTGCCGAGCACATGACGATTCACGCCCTCGAGGCCGGCGATCCGCTCAGCACGGCTGCGGTCCGCAACTACCCCACGGCGCACCCTCGATGTGGGACCGAGTTCCTCGTCCTGGTGGTCC
This sequence comes from Candidatus Limnocylindrales bacterium, assembly GCA_036570185.1. Taxonomy (GTDB): domain Bacteria; phylum Chloroflexota; class Limnocylindria; order Limnocylindrales; family CSP1-4; genus DATCPH01. The sequence goes on from DATCPH010000283.1 coordinate 14,444, forward strand.
TGATTTCGATCCTGATCTTCGGGTTGGTCGGTCGCCAGGCGCCCTTGATCATGGTGGGCAGCCGGATCGTCCTGATCCCGGTCATCGCCGCGCTCAGCTACGAGGTCTTGCGCTGGGCTGCGAAGCACCGCGACAACAGCCTTGTTCGAGCGCTGACGTATCCGGGGATCCTCGTCCAGAAAATCACAACGCGACAGCCCACTGACGACATGATCGAAGTCGCCATCGTGTCGATGGAGGAAGCGCTGTCGGCGGACGGCGAGGCAATCCCCCAGGGCTCATCCGTTCTCGCTCGAGACCCGATGGCCACGGCTGACGAGCGCCGGGCGGCCCGAGTCCGAGGCTCTGCGGCGCCGGTCGTCAGCGCGGCGGGCGACGGCGCGGCGGGCGACCGGCCTATGGGCCATGGCGCGACGGGCGACGGGCACAGCCCTGAGTCCCGCGCGGTTTCAGAGGCGGCCGCGCCGATCTCGATCGACCCTCCGTTTCCGGGCGGATGAGCGAGCTCGACGACAAGCTCGCCGAGGTCGCGCGCCAGTACGACGACCTGACCGACCAGCTCGCCCGCCCCGAAACCTCGAGCGACCCGGCCGCCATGAAGCGCCTGGGCAAGGAGCTGGCCCGGCTGGAGCCGGTCGTTGGCGCCTACCGCTCGCTGACCGATACCCGGGCGGAGCTCGCCGGGGTGCGTGAGCTCCGGGACGCGAGTGGCGCGGAAGCTGACGACGAGCTGCGAACGATGGCCCGCGATGAGGTCGGACGGCTCGAGGCCGAGGAGACTCGCCTCCTCGACGAGTTGACGGTTCTCCTCCTGCCGCGCGATCCAGCCGACGATGGCAACGTCATCGTGGAGATCCGGGCAGGCGCCGGGGGAGAAGAAGCAGCCCTCTTCGCCGCCGAGTTGCTGCGGATGTACCTCCGGTACGCGGAGCGGCATCGCTGGGCCGTGGACGTCCTGAGCCTGAATGAGACGGGCATCGGCGGGGTCAAGGAAGCGATCGTCGGGATCCAGGGCGACGGCGCTTATTCCCGCCTGAAGTTCGAGGGCGGAACGCATCGGGTCCAGCGCGTCCCATCGACCGAATCGTCCGGGCGGATTCATACGTCGACGGCGACCGTCGTGGTGATGCCGGAGGTCGAGGAGACCGAGGTCGAGATCGACGAGGACCGCGACCTTCGGATTGACGTCAAGCGGTCGTCGGGTCCCGGCGGGCAGTCGGTCAACACGACCGACTCGGCCGTCCGGATCACCCACCTGCCGAGCGGCCTCGTCGTCGAAATCCAGGACGAGAAGAGCCAGCACAAGAACAAGGCGAAGGCGCTCGCGGTGCTGAGGTCGCGCCTCGTCGACATCGAGCGCCGGAAGCAGCGCGAGGCCGATTCGGTCGCGCGCCGATCGATGATCGGCTCTGGTGATCGGGCCGACAAGATCCGGACGTACAACTTTCCCCAGGACCGCATCACCGATCACCGCATCGGATTGGACGTGTCGAGCCTGCCGCGAGTCCTCGACGGTGACCTGGACCGCCTGATCGACGCTCTGATCACCACGGATCAGGCCGAGCGACTGCGATCGGTCGTCGACGGTGGCTCTGGAGGTGATGACGAGCGCAGCCCGGCAGGCGCGGCGACGAACAAGGCCAGTCGGCGGGCCGCCGCGGTCGAGCGCCGGGCGACCGCCGCCGGTCACGGCGCCTCGACCGGGTGACGTCGTTGGCGACGGTCGGAGAATCGCTGCGGGACGGGATCGAGCTGCTGCGCTCCTCGGGATCCGAGAGCCCACGCCTCGACGCCGAACTGCTCCTGGCGAGCGCGATCGCGGCCGACCGCACGGCGTTGTTGGCGCATCCCGAATGGCAGGTAGGGTCGGACGCCGCTGCGTCGTACCGCGCCGCTTTGATCAGACGCTCTCGGGGAGAGCCGGTGGCCTACATCCGCGGGCTCAAAGAGTTCTACGGCATGGCCTTCATGGCCGATCGGCGGGCACTCATCCCGCGACCTGAAACCGAGCGCCTCGTTGAATTGGCCGAACGGGAAGTAGGGCGACGCCTGACCGCGGCGCCTCGGGGCGCGGACGCACGACAACTTCGGATCGTCGATGTTGGAACCGGCGGCGGCGCGATCGTGGTCTCCCTCGCGGCGTGGGTTCGGCGCCGCGGGTTCGCGCCCGACGTCGAGCTGATCGCGACCGACGCGTCGCCCGACTCCCTGCAGCTCGCCCGCGAGAACGCGGTTGCCCATGGCGTCGCCGATCTCGTCGACTTCATCGAGGCGGACCTCCTGCCGGCCGCATCCGGGGGTTCGCCCCCAGCCCCGCCGTCGGCAGGGCGTTTCGATCTGGTCCTTGCGAATCTGCCGTATGTCCCCACCGATGCCATCGGTGGGCTGCCGATCGCCGCATCGTTCGAACCTCGAGCTGCGCTCGACGGGGGCCCGGACGGTCTGGCGATCGTGCGGCGGCTCCTCGAACGGCTGCTCGCATCCCTCAACGTCGATGGCATCGCGCTGATCGAGATCGGCGCCGACCAGGCCGATCGCGTGAGAGAGGCAGTAATGGGCCAACTGCCAGGATGGAGTTGCGACGTCGAGCGCGATCTCTCGGGACAGCCGCGCGTCGCCCGAATCCGGCCTGCTCCGCGGGATCCGGCGGGGCCACGGGCCGAACCTCTGGGCGCTGCCCGATGAGATCTCACGGCGGCTCGTTCGTGCCCCGCTCCGTCGAGCCGGTCTTCCCGATTCGGATGCTGGCCCTCGATCTCGACGGGACGCTCGTGGGCGACGACCTCGTCCTCGGCGATCGGACGCGCGCCGTGATCGCCGGCGCGCTCCGCGCCGGCGTCCAGGTCTCGATCGTCACGGGACGCATGGCCACCAGCGCCCTTCGGTTTGCCGATGCGCTCGCGCTCGAGGGTCCGATCGTGGCCTGCCAGGGCGCGATCGTTCGGGCGATGCCCGCCCCCGGAACGTCTCGGGTCGGCCGGCTGCTCTACCACGAACCGCTCCTCGCCGAGGTCGCCCGAGAGACCATTGCGTGGAGCCACGCCCACGGTCTGGATCCGCATGTCAATCATCTCGAGCGAATCGTCATCCGAGCCGACGACCCGGAGGTCGACGACTACTCGGCCTTCCTGGGCGGACGCGCGGTTCTGGTGCCCGACCTGATTGCGGCGATCGTCCGTCCGGTCACCAAGGTCATCGCCGTCGGCGAGGCGCCGGGGCCCACGAACATCCTCGAACGGGCTCGCGAACACTTTCGCGATCGCGCCTCGGTGACCGTCAGCCATCCACGGTTCCTCGAGTTCCTGTCGCCCGGGGTGTCCAAGGGTCGCGCGGTTCGCTGGCTCGCGCGCCGGCAGGGCGTGCCGCTCGGGCAGGTCCTCGCGATCGGGGACCAGATGAACGACCTGGAGATGGTCGCCGCCGTGGGCCACGGAGTCGCGATGTCGACGGCCCCTGCCCCGGTCCTGGCCGCCGCCCGCTACATCGCGCCGGCCGTCGGCGACGAAGGGGCGGCCCAGGTCATCGAGTCGCTGGTCCTTTCCGGCCACGACGGCGTGCCCCGCAGCGCCGGCCGCTTCCTGGCTGGGCTCGGCGCAGCCTGACAACGAATCGACCTTCGGAGCGTCGCCTGGTGAAACCTCGGGTCCTCCCAGACGACGCTGAGGGCAGAGCCGCGGCGATCGAGATCCTCCAGGCAGGCGGGGTGGTTGCCCTTCCGACCGACACCGTCTATGGCCTTGCTGCTTCACTGGCTGTGCCCGGCGCGGTCGCGCGGCTGTTCGACGTCAAGCACCGTCCGGTGGAGCGGGGGATCCTCCTCCTGTTGGCCGACCAAGCCCAAGCCGAGGTCATCGCCGTCCTGACACCCGCGGCTGTCGCCCTGGCCGATGCATTCTGGCCCGGCGGTTTGACCGTGGTTCTGCAGCAGCGGGCCAGCGTGGCGCTGCCGGATGCGCTCACGGGCGGGGCTCGAACGGTGGGTCTGCGCGTGCCCGATCACGCATCTCCCCGCGCGCTCGCCGCCGCGATTGGTCCGCTACCAACGACATCCGCCAACCTGTCCGGCTTTCCTGAAGCGCGGGATGCAGGCGAGATCCTCAGTCAGTTCGGCGACGCGATCGACCTGGTGCTCGATGGCGGCCCCGCAATCGGCGGACGGCCCTCCTCGGTCGTGGACTGCTCCGCCCGACCGCCGCGCGTGTTGCGCTCCGGGGCGATCCCGACGCAGCAGATCGCAGCGATCCTTTCGAAGGCGGGGATCGACCTGGGGGTTTGAGTGGGCGCCAGCCCGGCCGGCTGATCGTGGGAAGATAATCGGCGTCGCGGGCACGAGGAGCCCTGCGCGGCCGGCGCGGACGTTGCCCCAGGAGGCGGAGGAGACGCAATGACCCAGACGCGGGCCGCCGGGATCGGGGATGCGACGATCGCCGAGCTCGACCCGGACCTATGGAAGGCGCTGGTCGGCGAGCGTGGCCGCCAGCACGACAAGATCGAGTTGATCGCCAGCGAGAACTACGCCTGGGCGGCCGTGATGGAGGCCCAGGGCAGCTGGCTGACCAACAAGTACGCTGAGGGGCTGCCCGGCAAGCGGTATTACGGCGGCTGCGAGTTCGTCGACGTGGCGGAGCGCCTCGCCCAGGATCGCGCGCTCGCCCTCTTTCCTGGCGCCGAGCACGTCAACGTTCAGCCGCACTCGGGGGCCCAGGCCAACATGGCCGCGTATTTCAGTGTGCTCGAGCCCGGCGACACGATCCTCGGGATGCGGCTCGATCAGGGCGGCCACCTGACGCACGGCATGAAGATCAACTTCAGCGGCCGCTTCTTCCAGGTCCATTCCTATGGTGTGCGTCCGGATTCGGAGCGAATCGACTACGACGCCCTCGAGACGCAGGCACTCGAGGTCCGGCCCAAGGTCCTGGTCGCCGGTGCCTCGGCCTACCCACGAACGTTCGACTTTCCCCGGCTGGCCGAGATCGCCCATGCCGCCGGCGCGCTCCTCTTCGTCGACATGGCTCACATTGCCGGCCTCGTCGCCGCCGGCGTCCATCCCTCGCCTTTTCCCCATGCCGATCTCGTCACGACGACGACCCACAAGACGCTTCGCGGGCCCAGAGGCGGCCTGATCTTCAGCCGACTCGAACTGCCCTCGTCCGTCGATGCCGAGCGGTTCCCGTCCGTGAAGGGTTCGCTCGCCGCCACGGTCGACAGGACGGTGTTCCCCGGCGTCCAGGGCGGACCGCTCATGCACGTGATCGCTGCCAAGGCGGTGGCGCTGCGCCTCGCTGCCGGCGAGCCGTTCCAGGGCGATCAGCGGCGGACCGTTGAAAACGCGCGGATCCTCGCCGAGACGTTGGCCGATCGTGGCGCGCGCGTTGTCTCGGGCGGGACGGACAACCACCTGATGCTCGTTGACGTGACGCCCCTTGGCGTGACCGGCAAGGAGGCCGAACATCTCCTCGACGAGATCGGGATCACGGTCAACAAGAACCAGATCCCGTTCGACCAATTGCCCGCCAACACTTCCTCGGGGATCCGGATCGGAACGCCGGCGACCACCTCGCGGGGATTCGGACCGGAGGAAATGAGGGCGGTCGGCCGGATCATCGTGGAGGCCATTCAGAGACGCGACGATGCCGAGGCTCAGTCGCGGCTGGCCGCCGAGGTGAGCGACATCGCCGGGCGATTCCCGGTACCCGGCCTCGGGCGAGCGTGACCGCTGATCCGGGCGGGTCGGATGGGCGATTGGCGCTTCGCCCGGCGCTTCGCCCGGCCAACCGCCCGGCGGTGATGGCGTCCGGCGGGTGAAGTTCATCGTCGGCCTCGAAGGGATCGTCCCCATCCTGGTAGCCGCCTTCTTCATCACCGCCATCTTGTCGATCATCCTGACGCCGATCGTGCGGAGCGCGGCGCAACGGAGCGGCGCCGTCGACCGGCCAAATCACCGTCGCGTGAACACGCTGCCGGTGCCGCGCGGCGGCGGGATCGCGATCGTCGTCGCCTTCCTCATCGTCGCCCTGGGCGAGGTCGTGCTCGCCAGCCAGAACCAGCTGATCTCCGTGCCGATACCCGCCCGCGGCGGGGAGCTCGTCGCGCTGTTTCTCGGCGGAGCCGCCGCCGCGGCGATCGGAGCCATCGACGACTACCTCGATCTTCGCGCGCGGTGGCAGCTGGTCGGCCAGGTGGTCCTCGCCCTTGGAGCCGTCGTCCTTGGGATCAATGTTGGGGGAATCAGCAACCCGTTCGGGCCCGGGACGATCGCGTTCGGAGGAGCGTTCGCCGCGGCCTTCGCCGTGCTCTGGATCGTCGGCATGATTAACAGCATCAATTTCATCGACGGGCTCGACGGGCTCTCCAGTGGAATTTCGCTGATCGCGGCGGTCACGCTGGGAACGCTGAGCCTGACGACCCAGGTCGGCCAACCGTTCGTGGCGATCCTGTGCTTCACGCTTGCCGGCGCGCTCCTGGGCTTCCTGCGCTGGAACTTCCATCCGGCCTCGATCTTCATCGGGACAAGCGGCGTGATGTTCGTCGGCTACACCCTGGCGCTGCTGGCGATCCTCGGCACGGCCAAGGTTGCAGTCGCCCTCCTCGTCCTCGGCGTCCCGATCATCGACACCTTCTGGATCATCGTCCGACGTGTCCTCTCGGGCCACTCGCCGTTCACGCCGGACCGGGGCCACATCCATCATCGGCTGCTGGACGTCGGCCTTTCCCATCGCCAGACGGTTCTCCTGATCTACCTCATCTGCGCCTGCCTGGGCGGCCTCTCGCTCTTCCTCTCGGGCGCAGGGCAGGTCTACGCATTCCTGGGGGTGGTCGTCGGGTTCGGCCTCATCCTGTATGTCCTGACCCACGGCGAGGAGCGCGAGGCCCTCGAGGCGGACACGTACGAGGAATCGGCCGGCGTTTCGCGATAGCCCGCGGGAGGGCGCGGCGGCGGTGGGGTGGTAGCCTAGGCGCTTCCGGTGCGGCCCGCCGAGCCGCGTCAAGCCAGGGGTCCCATGCCGTTCGTCCTGCTCCTCGCGATCGCCCTTGCCGTGCTCGGCCTCGCCGTCGTGGCCGTCCTCGCGCTCCGCGCCGCGCGGGCTCGACGTGGCAATCCGACTGCCGCCCAGTCAGCGGAGGGCCTTGCCCGCGTCTATGCCCGCCTCGACAAGCCCAACGTGGCCGGCCTCTTCCAGCGTTTCGCTCAGCCACGTTCGAAGCCGGCGATTCCGGTTGAGGAGGTCGAGCCGGAGGAAGTCGCGTATCGGATCGGTGTTCCGGGCGCAACCGTCCGGCTCCGTATTCCCGCGTCGTTCGAGCGGACGGAGGCGCCCGCGCCGGTCCGTCGCTCCGCACGCCGGGGGCTCATGTATCGCGACACATCCCTGGCCCTGGTGGTCGTCTGCCTGTTCGTCCTCGGCGCGGGGATCCTGTTGCCCCGGGGACAGAACGGTCCCGAGGTGTCGCTGCCGCCGGCTGCCTTCAACCAGCCGTCGGACCTCTCGCCGCTGGACACTCCGGAGACCGCCTTCGCCAGCCCCACCGAGGGGCCAACCGACGCACCGACCGACACTCCGACCGTGGGCCCGACCGCACCTCCGACCGCGCCTCCCAAGCCGCCCGACGAGCGCACCAATCCCAATCCGACACCGGCGCCGGTCACCGGCGGAGGTGGCGGGGGCGGCACGAGTCCGACGTCGACCCCGACGCCGAAGCCGACCCCGACGCCGTCGCCTGGCGCGACCCCCACCCCGACGCCCGCAC
>DATCPH010000284.1:0-8675 GCA_036570185.1 Candidatus Limnocylindrales bacterium
CGCCTGCCGATCGAACGGCCGCCCTCGGGAGCGTCGGTCGTCAAGCCCCGGGCGGACCACCCATGGCGCCGCTACCCTTCAGTCCGGCAACGGTGACAAAGTCGCTGGCCGCTTAACGGTCCAAGTCGTTGTCCTCCGACACGAGAATGCGGGAGCCTGTCGACCCACGCCCGCGCCTGTGGCCGCCCATCCGCCGCGCAGACAGTGGGTACGATCCAGCCACTGGACGTGGCACCCCCGGCCGGTCATCCTGTGCCCCGACCGTGAGAACGCAGGCGAGAGCCGCGCGACCCACGCCAGGCGAGCCGCAGAACCCTGCAATTCGACGCTCCTGGTGGTTCCTTTCCATCACCTTCGCCCTGCTCGGGGTCGTCGCCCTTCTCATCCTGGTCGGGCGGCCGGGACTGCTGGAATTCCTCCTGATCGCCCTCGTGCTCACGGCAGCAATCGCCGCGGCCCTGCATCGGCGATCCATCGCCGGGGTCGAACTGGAACGCCGTGCCGAGGCTGAAAGCTTCGCTCGGATCTTCCAGGGCCTGTCCCGGTCGGTCTCGTCCGACGCGATCGTCGGCGCGATCGTGGAGGAGCTGGCGCTCGGAACAGGCGCGGACCACGTCGCGGTTGTGCGGCGTCGGGCCGATGCCCGGGTTCTGGAGGCAACGCTCGTGAGCAGCCGACGCGGCGTTCCGGCGGCGATCGCCCAGCTCCCCATCGGCGACCTCGACGATCCCCTGGAGGATCTGACGCCCAGGACGGGGGCAAGTCTTCGTCCTGGGTGGGAGCGACGAGCCGGGCTGGGGACGCTCCTGGCCGACGGCCGGCGGACCCTCCTCATCGAACGCGGCGTTTCAACCGCGGCGGGCGGCTCTTCCGCGGCGGGCGGCTCTGCGAGCGCGGCGGGCAGTGGCACGAATTCCAGCGGGGCCCAGGGAGGCGACGACAACCAGTCGCTCGATTCGACGATCGACGGAGCCCTCCCGGCCGGCACGGCCGCCGACAGCCTTGCCCCTGCACCCTCGGCCCCCGGCAGCGCACCGGAACGTGCCAGGCGCTCGCCGGCCCTGGACGATGCCACGGCCCAGCGCGTCGCCGATCGAATCGCGGTCAAAGTTGGCGAGCTCTATGGCCTGAAGAACGCGGTCGCGGCGCCGCTCCGAACCGACGAGGGCGTCATCGGCGCGATCGTTCTCTCGCGACGCACGGCGGATCCGTGGACGCCGCCCGCGCGCCGGCTCCTGGCCGGCGCCTCCGTGGAAGCCTCGGCGGCGCTCGCGCGAGCGAACTCCTACCGCGAGGCCCAGGCCCTCGCCTCCACCGACGCCCTCACGGGGCTGCCGAATCGCCGCTACTTCGATGACATCGTGGCCCTGCTGTCGCGGCGCCGGAGGGCCGAGGACGCCGTTGCCATCCTCATGATCGATATCGACGAGTTCAAGGAAATGAATGACCGCTTTGGTCACGACGCGGGGGACACGGCGCTTCGGGCCGTGGCCAGCGCAATTGCCGGAACCATCCGGGGAGACGACGTGCCGGCCCGCTTCGGCGGCGACGAGTTCATCATCCTCCTCCGGAACGCCCAGCCCGGGTCGGCGGTCGAGGTGGGGGAGCGCGTCGCGCGTGCGGTCCGCGGTCTCGACCTCGGCGACACCGGGATCCCCGCGATTACCGTGTCGATCGGGGTGGCCGTTGCCGAAACCCCCGATCTTTCGATCCCCGATCTGCTGAAACGCGCCGACCGGGCCCTGTACAACGCCAAGCGAGGTGGGCGCGACCGCGTGGTCGAGGAGTAGCTTCAGACCCCGGACGAGATCGCCGCCGGCGTCGTGACCCGCGGTAATCCATGCGGAGCCTCTGGGGGCTGTCCGCGCCTTCACTCGTTACCATCGGTCGGTGCCCACCGAGCAGGATGCGACCACCGACGGAGCCGACGCGACCACGGCGATCGAGGCGCCCGCCGACGTGGATCCCTCTCGGCTCTCCAACGGCGAGCTCGGCCGAGTGTTTCACGAGATCGGCGATCTCCTTGAGGTCAAGGGCGAGCTTCGCTTCAAGACTGTTGCATACCATCGCGCGGCCGATGCCATCCAGCGGGCGCCGGTCGACGTCGCGAGTGCCTACCGCGCAGGGCGACCGCCTGCGATCCCCGGCGTTGGCAAGGCGATCGGCGACAAGATCGCGGAGATCGTCTCGACCGGTCACATGCGCTACTCCGAGCGCCTCCGGTCGGAGTTTCCGTCGACCCTGATCGAGCTCCTGCGCGTGCCGGGACTGGGCCCCCGGACGGTGAAGCTCGTCTACGAAGGTCTCGGCATCGCGACGCTCGACGACCTGCGTCAGGCCGCCGAGTCGGGCAGGCTGAGGACGTTGCGCGGACTCTCGCAGCGGGCCGAGGAGTCGATCCTGGCTGGCATCTCGGGCCTCGCCGAACGAGGTGGGCGGCTGCTCGTTGACGAGGCCGACACCCTGCTGGCCGGCCTGATCGAGACCCTCTCGGCCGTACCCGGCGTGAGGCGGATCGTCGCGGCCGGTTCGCACCGCCGAGGGCGGGAGACCGTCGGCGATCTCGACCTGCTGGCGGAGACGTCCCATCCGGCCGCCCTCGTCACGCTCTTCACCGGACTCGGCTCGGTCGAAGGAGTCATTGCGACGGGTAGCTACAAGGCAGCCGTCCGATTATGGGGTGGGCCGCAGGTCGACCTCATGATCATGCCGCCCGGGGAGGCCGGCACCTACCTGATTCATTTCACCGGCTCCAAGGAGCACAATGTCCGGCTCCGAGCTCGGGCCCGCGATCGGGGCTGGAGCCTCTCCGAGAAGGGTTTCCTCCGAATCGACGCTGATGGCCAGCCCCTGACCGGCACCTCCGCCGAGCTGAGGACGTTCGCGACCGAAGAGGAGGCATATGGCTTCCTGGAGCTGCCGTTCATCGAGCCCGAGCTCCGCGAAGACCAGGGCGAGATCGAGGCCGCGCTGGCGGGCCGCCTGCCGTCCCTCGTGCGCCTCGAGGACCTGCAGGGTGACCTTCACTCGCACTCGGACTGGTCGGACGGGACCCAGCCCATCGAGAAGATGGCCGAGGCCGCCCGGCGGCGAGGGCACGCGTATCAGGTCCTGACCGACCACTCGGTCTCCCTGACGATCGCCAGAGGCCTGGACCTGAGCCGGGTGGCCGCCGAACGCAAGATCGTGGCCGAGCTGAACCGTCGCTACGCTGCGGAGGAAGACGCCGGGACCGCGCCACCGGAGACCCCGGCCGAGGGATTCCGGCTGCTCCACGGGTGCGAAATGGAGATCCGGGCCGATGGCCGTCTCGACTACCACGACGATCTCCTGGCGACGTTCGACGTGGTCGTTGCTTCGCTCCACGTCGGTCGCCGCCAACCGAGGGCTCAACTGATGGATCGCCTGCTCGGAGCGATCCACAACCCACACGTGGATGTCATCGCCCACCCGTCCGGTCGCAAGATTGGCACGCGCGACGACCTCGACCTCGACTGGGACACCGTCTACGCGGAAGCCGCCCGAACCGGGACGGTCCTTGAGATCAACGGCTCGCCCGATCGGCTCGATCTTTCGGCAGCGCGCGCTCGGCGCGCGATCGAGGCCGGCTGCATGTTGGCGATCGACTCGGACGCCCACCGGATCTCCGAGTTCGAATTTCTCCGATGGGGCGTCAGCCAAGCCAGGCGCGCGTGGGCAACGCCCGAAAACGTGCTGAACACGCGAAGCCGCACGGAGCTCCTCCAATGGGTCGCGGACAGGGGCGCCGGGGTGGCCCGGTGACCGGATCGGCCTCGCGTACCATCGCGCGGATGCGATTCCGCGCCGCCGACGCCATTCGGGAGCTTGTCCTGGCGGCGGTCGTGCTCATCGGGCTGTCGCGCCTCGTCGACCCGCCATACCTCTGGGCGGTCGCGATCCTCCTCCTCGTTGCGGTCGTGGTCGGCACCCTCCAGGTGTTCGGGGAAGCGGAGGCGCGGGGCGGGCCGACCGACGAGGGAGCCGGGGTCCCGATCGAGTCGCTGATGCTGCCCGCGCTCGCCGCCTTCGGCTGCCTCGGGGCCCTGCGGCCGCTCCCGATCGGGCTCGCACTGCTGCCGGCGCTGGCGGCTGCGTGGTGGTTGATCGATCGGGTCGTCACAACCGAGGAACGCATCGTGGTAACCGGGGAGCACTCGACCCGCGACCGGACAGCCCTCCTGACGCTCGCGACCATCGTCGCCTTCGTCGCCTTTGCCGGTCTCGCGGCGCTGGTTCCCGGCGGCCTCGCCGAGCCGGTCGCAACCAGGCCCGCCGCGCCGATCTTCGGACCCGACCTTGCCGCGCTCGTGATCGGTGACGCGTTGATCGCCGGGCTGGTCGGCTATCGAGTGGCGGCGCTGCGCCTCGAGGCCCTGATCGACGTGGCCTGGTCGGCCGCCTCATACGCCGTGATCGCTGCGATCGGCGTCACGGCGCTGCGGGGGCTCGGCATTCCGCGTCTCGTCGGCCCGGCCGCGCTGGTCGTCCTCTTGTTCGTATGGGATGCCTTTCATGGCGCGCCGCCAGCCCTGCGCCGCCACCCGCATCGCCTGATCGAGGCAGCCGTCCTCATCGTGGTCGCGGGGGTGGTGGTCGTTTGGAGCCTGAACGTCCGAGGCTGACCGGCCCCCCGGATCGGGCTCCGGTTTGACGGAAGCGACGCCCGGTGCTAGAAAGCTTTGCTCCCCCAGACCACGTTCCGTTCGAAAGGACGTTCGCCTCGTGACCTTCCCCGACGTCGACACCGCAGCCACCAGTCCGGTCAATCAGACCCGCGTCAAGCGCCAGCTCGCCGAGACGGCGATCGCCCAGGCCTCCGGCGCGAAATGGGCGGAGGCCGCGGACACGAACCGCAAGATCCTCGAGCTCGGCCCCGACGCAGAGGCCGAGAACCGGCTCGCCAAAGCCCTCTGGGAGATGGGCGAGCTGGGCGCCGCCCGGGAGCACTACCAGACGGCCCTCGCCCTCGACCCGACGAACCGGATCGCGGAGCGGAACATCGACCGCCTGAAGGTCCTTCTCGTGGCCGCCGGGGAGAGCACCGTTCCGGCGGCGGACGGCAGCAAGGCACCGGTCAGCATCTTCGTCGAGGAGACCGGCAAGACCGGCTTCGCGTTCCTCACCGACCTCGCTTCGCCGCGCCAGCTGGCCCAGGTCAATCCCGGCGACTCGGTCGATCTGCTGCCTGAAAGCAACCGACTCATCGCGATCAGCAACGGCCGCCGCATCGGCGTCGTTGAGCCGCGCGTCGCGGCGCGCCTGTTGAAGCTGATCGCCGACGGCAACAAGTACGCTGCGGGAGTGACCTCGCTCGGCGACAAGGACGTCCGGATCATCATTCGCGAGGTCTTCCAGGACCCTCGCAATTACGGCAAGGTCAGCTTCCCGACCGCGGCCAAGTCGACCGATCTCCGACCCTATACGAAGGGCACCCTCATCCGCGAGGAGATGGACCTCGAGGAAGATCTCGAGGAGGACGAGGAGGACGAGGAGATCGAAGACCTCGACCGCGTGCTGCCGGCCGACGTCACCACCGACGAGGCCTTCGAAGAGGAGCCCGACGAGCTCGACGAGCCGTAGGCTCGACGGCCGGCGCGGCCGCCTGGCCAAGCAAGGCGATCGAGGCGGCCGGCTCCGTAGGGCCGCTGCTCGTCATCTGAGACAATCCCGCCCATGGTGGCCCGTGCCTTCCTGACGCGTGCGGAACCGGGCTTCACCCTGCCCACATTCCAGCGCCTCGCCCCGCCGCCACCGCCCGAGCTCATCGCCGGACGCCTCGAGGCGAACAGCAGCCCCGGCGACATCGTGGCGGATCTGCAGGGCCGCGGAGGCTGGGTGGCGCGCGCCGCCGTCGATCGGCAGCGACGGGCCGTCACGATCGAATCGAGCCCCCTGACCCGGCTGCTGGCCGAGGTCGTTCTCCGCCCGCCGGATATCCGCCATCTCGATGCTGCGTTCGGCGGCCTGTCGGCGTCCCCGCGCGGCGAGTCCAGCCTGAAGCTTTCGATCGGCGCGACGTTTGCGACCCGCTGCGCGACGTGCGAGCGCCCATCCGTCGCGGACGAGTTCATCTGGCACGATGGCGACGCACCTTCGGCGTCACCCGCGCTGGCCCGCAAGAACTACCGGTGCACCGTGTGCCGCGATCAGCAGGGCGGGGGAGAGGCCCGGCATGCGCCCGTCGACGACGCCGACCAGGAGCGGGCCACGGCCGATGTCGGCGCCACCTCCGTTCGCCGTCGCCTCCGCGAGCGCTTTCCCGTTCCCGATGGCGGGACCGCGATCGTCGATCAGCTTCTCGATCTGCACACCGATCGGCAGCTCGTTGGGCTGGCCGCAATCCTCGACCGGATCGAGGGCGACCTCCGCGCTCCGACCGTCGAGGCAGCGCTGCGGCTCGCGTTCCTGCAGTCGATCCTGCCCGCAAGTCGCCTGAACTCCTTCCCCGGACGGGTTGGCGGTGTCCGGATCAGCGGCGGGCGAGTAAAGCATCCGGCAGGCGAGCAGTGGCGCGAGCGAAATCCGTGGCTGGCATTCGAGGACGGGTTCCGGATCGTGCGCGCATTCGTGCAGCGCCTCGAGGCCGGTCAGCTCGGCGCCGTCCAGGCGCGCTTCGGGAGCGACCTCGGCAGCCTCGGCGAGGGTGCCGCGAGCGTCGTCGTCCGCCTCGCCACACCGTCGGGCCTGCGCAGCCTAGCGGCCGAGGCCGGCGAGATGCCGCGCGCCAGCCGCCAGAAGATCCGGCTCGTGCTTGGCCAGACGCCGATGCGCTTCAACCAGGAGCGTCTTGCCGGCGCATACCACGCCACGGCGTGGACACTGGGCCGCGAGGCGGCCGCTCTGCTGCCGATCGACGCCCTTGTCGGTTCCGCGATCCGTTCCCCATGGTCCTGGCAGGCCGCGGCGCTGCGACGGTTGCTGGAGGCCATCGAGCCACACGTCGCGCGCGATGGTCGGGCGATCTTCCTGCTCGAAGCCGGCGGGCCGGAGGCCCTCGTCGCCGCCGCGGTGGGCGGCGCCTCGGCCGGGTTCCGTCTCGTGAGTGCCCGACTGGCCGAAGCGGAAGAAGAACTGGGCGGCATCGTCGAGTTTGTGCCACCCGGGGCGACCCTCCCTCCCGGCCCCCGATCGCGGGCAAACCGGCCCCTCGAGGCCACGCCCGGCGGAGCAGGGGACCCGGACATCGTCCCCGGCCGCGGGCTCTTTGCGGCGCCCGAACGCTACGACGCCCGCCCGTTCTCGGCGGCGGACGCCGCGCGATCGATCACAGATACCGCCGTCGAGGTCCTCAAGGCCAGGGGCGAGCCGGCCGGCTTCGATCGCCTGCTCGGCGAGATCCTGGTCAGCCTGGACCGAAACTGGCAGCTCCGGCGCCTCGTCGCGTTCGAGCCGCGCCGGCATGCTGGCACGGACGGCGGATCTGACGACGAGGCCATCGAGCCCGAGCTCCTCGGGCCCGAGGCGCGGCTTCGCGGCGGCGATCCTCCCAGTCTCACGGGCCGCCTGTCGCCGCGTGGCGAGGGCCCGATCCGCGGCGAAACGCCGGGACCCTCCGGCGACCACCTCCTTCCGGCGCGAGGGTCGCGATCGTCGGTCGAGGCCGAGCCCGACTTGTCGGCCGACCCGGTGGATCGCCTGGTGGCCCTCGTCCGCGACGAACTCGCTCGACCCAATCAGCGCCGGCTCGTCGAGGTCGAACCGGGTCGCTGGTGGTTGGCCGATCGTGAGGACCAGGCCGCTGTCGCAGCGCCGCTCGCCGATCGCGTGGAGTGGGCGGTGTTCAGTCTGCTCTCGACGGCCGGCCCACTATCCGAGCCGGCCTTCTTCGACCGGATCGCCGGTCTCTTCCGTGGCCATGACCTTCCCGATGAGGCGTTGGTGCGGAGCTGCCTCGAGAGCTATCGCAGCCTCGCCAGTACCCCCGATCGACTCGTCACCGGAGAAGACCTTCGCCGGCGCACCCATGAGCACACGGAGATGCTGGCCCTCATCGCCAACGGCGGACATCGGCTGGGCCTCGAGGTCGCCCTTGGAGCCCGCGAACAGGGTCGGCGGCTGGGTGATCGATTCCTCGGTGACTGGCTCGACGAACGGGAGCGGCGCGCCTACCTGCCGCTGATCAACCACGCACCGATCGAGGATCTGGAGGCGGTCGACGCCATCTGGTATGTCCGGCGCAAGGCTGCCTTCATGTTCGAGGTCGAATGGACGGCCATGCTCGGCGAGATCCTGCTTCGGCGCCACGCCCGGATTCCGTCGGGCAGTGGACTGGTCCGCATCCTGGCGATCGCGCCCGAGCGCACCGAGCTCGTTCGATTCAAGATCGAGCGCTCGCCCCTGCTCCGAAAGACCATCGAGGAAACGAACTGGCACATCGTCAAGTGGAACCACCTGAAGACGTTCCTGACCGCCGACTCCATCGAGTTCGGGGCGCTCGAACCCTACCTTGGACTCGACCCCGTGATCGAGCGCAGCGGCAGCCAGTTGCCGTTGTTCGACGCTCCGCACCAACACGCTAGTGTCGCGCGCCGGAATCGGCTTGCGTCTTGCGGACGGCCTTGGCCAGGATCTCATCGGCGCTCTTCACCCACTTGAACGGCGTCGCCCCCTCGTTCCATTCACGGGTGAACCGCTCGATCACGGCGCTGACGGCC
>DATCPH010000285.1:0-6455 GCA_036570185.1 Candidatus Limnocylindrales bacterium
CCGCCGGATCCCGATCACCGTTCGAGGCCGGAGGTCGGGGGCCGGACACTAGAGCCAACGGTCATCTGCCGGATAGCCAGGAGCCGGTCTCCCCGTGGAGGTCGGTGCCATGATCGACCCCCACAAGGCGGTATATCAGCCAGCGACGCCCGCCCCGTGAGCTTCGATCCCGAGGATGTCCTGATGGCGCAGGGTGACCCAGGCGACCGCTACATCGTGATCGAGGCCGGCGAAGTCGAGGTGACCAGCAATGGGCGACTCCTCCGCACGTGCGGCCCGGGCGAAGGGGTCGGCGAGATTGCGCTGCTCCACCGCGTCCCTCGAACGGCCACCGTCAAGGCGCTGACCCGAATGGCTGGGTATGCGCTCGATGAGCGCGCATTCCTCGACGCCGTGGCAGTCCCGGCCAGCTCGAGCGTGGCCGCCCTGGTGATCGCCGACCGTCTTGCGCGATCATCGGAAGTCGGGGGCCCGCCGTCGGAGTCCCTCTGAGCTGCGCCGCAAATCCCATACCCACCGCCGTGCCGAGCAGCAGGCCGTCGAGCGCCCCGGTGTGGCTCATTCGCCGGGCGACGAACATCACCGCGACGAGCTTGCTGCCTTCCTCGATGGCAGCGACCAGCAGCCCGCCGCAGGCCCAGCGTGTCGCTCTCGCCCAGGAACGTGGCAGCACGAGCGGCTCGAGGAGCGACGCTCCAAGCACGCCCAGGATGCCGCCGACCACGAAGGCCCACGTGATCGCCTCAAAGGACAGCCTGCTCCAATAGAGGTGGTCATAGAGCAGGGCCACGAACGACACTGGGACGAGGAAGCTCCCGATTCAACCCAGATGCTCGGGCCGGTTCGAGCCTTCGAGCTGGGCCGATGGCACCACGGGCGGAATAGGTCGGGGCAACGTCACGTCGCCTGCATGCCCCTATTGAACGCCGATCGCCTCTCCGACCTGGTCCGAGGCCGCGCTTGAGTGGCAGCGTAGCAATCTAGCCGGTGATCTCGGCGCGCTCCGTGAACAGCACCGCGACGAGCAGCGAACCCACGAGCCACAGGCCGACGAGGAGCAGGGCAGTGTCCGCTGGGAGACCTGCCGCCCCACCGCCGCCGCCGGGACCGCCACCCGGGCCGCCGGCCGAAGTTGCGATGTCGACCGATGCCCGCGCCACGGCAAACGGTAGGTATTTGACGATATCGGGCAGAAAGATCGCGGCAAAGGCTTCGCCGAAGTAGAAGGCGATCCCGGCCCCGATCCCAGCCAGCTGGCTCCGCGCCAAAGTGGCAATCGCAAAGCCGAGGGCCGCCTCTTCGACGACCGCGAACCAGCCCCGCGCGAACTCCATCGGAAGGCGGCTCAGCGTAGCGCTGTCGCCCAGGCCGCTCGTCGACACGCCCGCGATGCTGGCACCGATCAGCGCGCTGACGACGCCGACCGCGAAGGTGAGGATCAGCCCAACCGCGACCATCACCGCGATCGCCGCGAACGTCAGCAAGAGGTACCGAGCCCGGCTCTCGCCGCGCGCGACCGCGTTCTTGAGCGTTCCCCAGCCCCACTCGGATCCGGCGATCGCCGCCCCGTAGATGACGGCGAACAGCCCCCCGAGCCCGAGCATGAAAGAGAGGATGAAATCGTAGGCAATCGGGAAGGTGACGAGCGCCCGAGCGGCTGCCTGCGACTGGGGCGTGGTCGCCCGCCCGGAGACGCTCGCCGAGGCAATCACGATCAGCACGAGCAGGCCGGCAAGCAGGCCGACTGTCACGAACGATGCCGGCCGGCGGACGAGTTTACGCAAGCCGGAGACGAGGATTCTCACGGGCGCCCCGCCGGACCCATGATGCCCTGGAAGGTGCCCTCCGACCCGGCCACCGGTTGGCCGCCCGTGAGCTCCAGGAAGAGCATCTCGAGGTCGCTGCCCGACTCGAGCCCGGAGGCGTAAATCCCCGCTCCGGCAAGGAGCCGGTTGATCTCAGAAGCCTGCTGGGATTGCGTATGGACGCGCAACCAGACGTCCGGCGACGTCTCGTCGCCGGAAGCCACGGTCGGCGCGATCGCCGGTGCGATTGCCGAAAGCACGATCGTGGCCACGGCCACGCTCTCGCGGGGAACGCGGACGCGGACGAGTTCTTCGCTGCCGAGCAGGTCGTCGAGGGTGCCCTCGCGGACGAGCCGGCCGGCCGCGATGATCCCGACGACGTCGGCCATGACCTGCACCTCGGCCAGGAGATGGCTCGAGACGAAGACCGTCTTGCCGATGGAGGCCAGGTGGCGCAGGGTCTCGCGCATCGCGACGATCCCGGCCGGATCGAGCCCGTTCGAGGGTTCGTCGAGGAGTAGGAGCGCGGGATCGCTCAGCAGTGCAGCGGCGATCCCAAGACGCTGCTTCATGCCCATTGAATACGTCGAGACCGCCTCATTCGCCCGCTCGCGCAGGCCCACGAGTTCCAGCAGTTCCTCGACACGACCGGGTGGGACCAGCGCGCCGGCGGCGGCCAGCTCGCGGAGGTTCTTTCGGCCGGAGAGGTACGGATAGAACGACGGCGACTCAATGAGTGCTCCGACGTCGAACAGGCGCCGGCGATCGCCTCGCGAGAAGGGCTTGCCCAGCAGCTCGATCGATCCTGAGTCCGGATGGAGCAGCCCGGTCAGCAGGCGCATCGTCGTCGTCTTGCCCGCGCCGTTCGGCCCGAGGAAGCCGTAGACCACCCCGCTCGGCACCGAGAGGTCCAGACCTGCCAGCGCGACCCGCGACCCGTAGCTCTTGCGGAGGCCGCGCGTGGCCAGGGCAAGGCCTTGATCGGGGGGAGTCACGCCGTCAGTGTAGGGAGGGGGGCGGCCAAGCGACGATCCGGATAGACTTGCGCGGCAATTCGTTGCGTCCGCAACTGTCGGGCGCTCCTCCCTCAGCGACAGAGGCAGAACGTGAGCCCTTCCGATTCCAATTCCTTCCAGGCGCGGATCATCGAAGACATGCGCGCCCATGATGGCAACGTCACCCAGGGACCGCTGGCCGGGCATCCGCTCCTGATCATGACGTCGACCGGATCGAAGACCGGACTCGCCCGGCAGGCGATCCTCACCTATTCGCGAGAGGGGAACGACTACGTCGTCGCGGGCACCGACGGCGGTGCCCCGAGCGATCCCGCATGGATGGGGAATCTTCGGGCCAACCCCGAGGTCACCGTCGAGACCGGCAATCGGACGTTCCAGGCCACCGCCAACGTGGTCGAGGGTACCGAACGGGACCGCCTCTGGACCCGGCACGTGGAGACCTTGCCGTGGTTCCGTCCATACCCCCAGAAGGCCGATCGCGTCATCCCGATCGTTCGGCTGACGCCGGCCTGATCCACGAGGCTACGAGGAGCCACCCCCACCGGCGCCTGCGTACAGGCCCTGCAGGCGCTGCCGCAGCGCACCGCTGGCGCCGACGAGCGCAAGGAAGTCGCGACCCTCGAGCGCGAGCAGGACGCCGTCCGTATCGGCCGTCACCGTCGCGGTTCTCGGGCTCTTGTTGAGCAAGCCGATCTCGCCGAACACCTGATCCGGCCCGAGCTGCCGGAGCACGACCGCCGGAGCCCCCGGCGTGGGTTCCTGGGTCACGGTGAAGGTGCCGGACTCGATGATGTAGAACCGGTCGGCCGGCTCTCCCTGGCGAACGATTGTCTGGCCGGCCTCGACCGGGACGGCCTGGAGGCGATGTAACGCAGCTTCGAGCCGTGACGCGGGGACACCAGCGAAGAGTGGCAGCTCCGCCGCCCGCGCGAGGGTCGCCTCGAACGGCGAGGGCTCGCGCGTCGCGGCAGAACCGATGAGCGCCAAACCGACTCCGGTCACGATGATCACCGCCACCCCGGCGACGGCCAGCGACGGGAAGACCCCGACGCCGACCACGAGAACCGGCAGCACGAAGGCACCCGCGGCGCCCGTTACCGTCTGCGCCGTCATGAGGAGCCCGGTACCACGGCCACGAAGCTCGTCCGGGACGAGTCTCTGGAAGAGGGTCGTCGTTACGACATCGATGACCATCGATCCAGCCGAGACCACGGCGATCGCCAGGAGAGCGAGGCCCAGCCCCGTGGCCGCGCCCAGCACCACCGTCCCGAGGCCAGTGATGACGGCGCCGACAAGGAGCGGCGTGCCAAGCGCACGGCGGAGAACGAGTGCCCCGGAGCCGATCGCCCCGAGCAGACCCCCGACGCCGATCGCCGCGTTCAGGTAGCCATTCGCGTCCTCGCCCGCGTGAAGCACCTCGATCGCCAGGATCACGGTGAGCGCCTGCAAGCCACCGCCGAGGAATCCGGCCATCAGCTGGACGACGGTCAGTCCGGCGAGCGGCCTGACGGCCACGGTCGCCCCGGTCGCCGGCGGACCCGCCGGCGGCGCACTCGCCGGAATTGGAGGGGCGCCCTCCATGGCGACCTCGACCTCAGTGGCGGCGGCTGCCTCAGCGGCGCCAGGGGTCGTCGGTGCAGCCGCCGCCGCAGTCGCCGGCTCCGCCGCCGGCTCCGCCGCGGCCGCAGTCTCGGCGGCGGACTCGTGCCCGCGTGCCTTGCCGATCGATGGCGGCAGCGTCCACAGGATGACCGCGATCACGACGAACGTCGCCGCGTTCAACAGGAACGCCGAGAGCACGCCGGCCACGGCAATCAGGACGCCGCCGATCGCGGGTCCGACGATGAAGCTCAGGTTGCCGAGGCTCGCCCAGGCACTGTTCGCCGGCCCCAGCTGGCGCTCGTCCCTGACCAGGCTCGGAAGGTAGGCCCCGATGGCCGGATAGAAGAACGCCGATCCGCCTGCCGCCGAGATGGCGACTGCCGAGATGAGCCAGACCGGCCCGTGGATGATCGTCAGCCAGGCGAGGACGAGCATGGTCGAGCCACGGAAGATGTCCGAGGCGAGGAGGACGAGCCGACGGTCGAACCGGTCGGCCACGAAACCTGCCGGGACAGACAGCAGGATGTAGGGAACCAGGCGGAGTCCGCCGAATGCACCGACGGCCGCTGCGTCGTGCGAATCTCGGTAGATGACGATGAAGATGGCAACGATGTACAGCCAGTCGCCGATGCCGCTGACGAACTCGCCGAACAGGAGCTTGGCCAGCGGCCGGTTCGCCAGCAAGTCGCGATAGACGCGCAGGCCTTCCAACGATCGCCCTCCGCTCCCGTTCCGATCCCTCCGGTCCTCCGACTACCGAGATCATAGGGGGCCCGGCCGGCCGATTGTCCAGTCCGTGATCGATCAGGCGGCCGGAGGCGTCCTGTCGGTGACCGGGTACAGATCGCCGAAGATCACGTTCGCCGCGGCGGCGACGGGGACCCCGAGCAACCCTCCCAGCACTCCGAATGTGCTCAGGCCGACCAGCACGGCAAAGATCGTCACGACCGGGTGAAGATGGACGGCGCGGCCGATCACGATCGGCATGACCACCTGGTCCTCGATCTGCCGAAGGACGAAATAGAAGACCACGATCCCGACCGCGAGCCCGACGCCGCCGTTGACGAAGGCGTCTACGCCTGCGATCCCCGTCGCGATGGCGGGGCCGACGAGCGGGAGGACCTCGAGCACCCCGGTCAGCAGGGCGATTGCCAGCGCGTACGGCAGGTGGAGCAGGGGACCGAGCACCACGTAGACCACGGCGGCAACCAGCGCGATGAGCAACAGCTGCCCACGAAGCCAGGTGGCGAGGACGCCGTGGATCCGGTCGAGGAGGCCGACCGTCCGCTCGAGATGCTGCTCGGGCAACAGCGCCAGCGTCCGGTCCCGGAAGCGCGCGCCGTCGAGGATCAGATAGAAGCTGACGATCAGGGTCAAGAGCGCGTCAAGCGCGAACACGCCGATCCTGGTCGCAATGTGGACCGCGTCGCCGGGCGACGCGAAGATCGCGGCGACCTGCTCCTGGAGCCCGCGTGTGATCGATGAGACGGTCACGTGCTGGCCCGCGAAATCGATCGCGTCGCCCCCGATGAGCTGGCGGAACAGGGTATCGATCGCGCCGGGCCCCGCGGCCTGGAGGCTCGCGAGCTCCGTGACGGCCCGTTCCGCGAGCAACACCACGAGCCCGATCAGCACGAGAATCGCGCCGAGGTAGCCCACGGCGACGATCGCGATACGTGGCCACCGCGATCGACGCTGAGCTGCCGACACGAGCGGGCTGAACGCATAGGCAATCAGGGCGCCGACGACGAATGGACCGATCACGCCACGCGCGAGCCAGGCCACGATCGCGACGGCGACCAGCAACCACATGAGGGGCGTCACGGCAGAAGCGGGGACACGCCCGCCGGCTGTGCTCACCGCGGCAGCCTAGCAGGCGCCGGAGACCGGTCTTAGCCCGGATCCACCGAAGCTCGGACTGGCGACGGCGATTCACGAGCGAAATGGCCTGTCGATCATCTGGCGGGACCGTCGTCAGGGTCATCGCTGGTACGAATGCAGTCGGCGCCGACGTGCGAGGCTCACGGATCCG
>DATCPH010000286.1:0-7498 GCA_036570185.1 Candidatus Limnocylindrales bacterium
GGTCATGACATAGACCGAGCCGCCGTTGCCGGTCGGGCCCGCATCTGAGCTGACCACGACGAGCTGTGCCGACGTCGGCGATAGGACGACGCTGCGCGGCGGCTCCGGAAGCGTGATCGAGCTGGCCGAGCCCTCGCCCAGGGGTGCGCAGGCCGTCTTGTCGCTGTTCGGGCAGACCTGGTCGATGTTCTCCAGGTGGAGGTCGTACGAGCCATCGTGGGCGCTCTGAAGGTAGCCAACGCGCGCGGTGATGAGGATGGGCGTCGCTCCTGGCGCGAACGACAACCCGGCCGTTGGTGGACTGCCATTGCCGTTCAGCAGCGGCCCAAGGCCACCCGACAGGAGCGACGCGCTGGCGACGACCAGGACGACGAGCAAGCCCGACACGACGCCCAACGGCGCTACCGAGCGCGGCGCTCGGCGACCCTCGCGGCCCCGCCGAGCCGGCCTTCCCGCCCGACCTGAGCGATGGTCCGCCTCACGCTCGATCGCGAGCGCTGTCCGCGCCCACAGGTCGCGGGGCGGTACCGGAGCCTGGTCGCGGAGGGCTCGCAGCAGCAGCCGATCCGCGGCATAGGCGTCCGTCAGGGACTGGCACTCGGCGCAGTCGGCGAGATGCCCGTCGAGCCACGCCGCCTCGGTGGCTTCGAGCGGCTCACTGAGACGTTCGGTGGCACGCACCTGGGCACGCTCGTGGGGAGAATCGAAATCGTCCGGACGATGCGCGCGACGTCGGAAATGCGTCATCGCTCTGTGCCCTTCGGCCGGACGCGGTCGATCGGCCGGCTGCCCTGCACGTTCGATGCGTTGCGACTGGCGTCGTGCGCCTCCTCGACCGCGAGCGCCTGGCGGAGGCTTTCGCGAGCGCGAGTCAGGAGCGCCCGAGCTGCGACGTGGCTGACGCCGAGAGCGGCGGCGAGCTCCACTCCGGTGAGGTCGTGGAGCTCCGCAAGGAGAAGCGCCGCCCGCTGGCGCTCCGGAATCCGCTCCAGGGCTCGCTGAAGCGGCCCGCTGAGGCGAAGCTCCATGGCGATGTGCTCGGCGGACGGCACGGATCCGCGGGACTCGCCGGTCCATGGGAAGAAGCGGATGATCTTGCGCCGGCGCAGCTCGTCGAGCGCGACGCGGTGAGCGATCTGGTACAGCCACGCCCGAGCGTTCTCAGACTTTTCGAGCGTGTCATATGCGCGATAGGCCTTGACGAAGGCGTCCTGGGTGAGATCGGCCGCCAACTCCGGATCGCGCAGCATCCGGATGAGATAGGCGTAGATCTCGCCGTGATGCCTGGCGAACAGCTCCTCGACGAAGGCCCCAGCCGTGTCGCGATCCCACACGCCGCTCACAGCTGGCGCACGGCCGGGGATCGATTGGGCGAGAGGGTTGAGCACGCAGACTCCGATGGGCAGATCGGAACGATCGGGAACGAGCACGATCCAGTCGATCGTGGTCGGGCGCCGAACAGGGCAATGACGAGACGGTCGTACGTCATGTGACGTATCGGGACACGGATTCTGCGTCTGCGAGGAGTTCCTCGACGGCATCCTCGGGAGATACGGGGTTGACCGGCAGCCCCGTTCCCAGCTCGAGTCCGGCGATCTCGCGGAGTCTCGGGTGGATCTCCCAGTGCCAGTGGTACGTCGCGTCGACCTCCTCAAGCAATGGGGCGGTGTGGAGGACGAGGTTGTACGGAGGGCCATCGAGCGTCGCCGCCAGCCTGCCGAGCACCTGGCGCAGCGCGGAGGCAGTTGCTCCCACGTCAGCCGCCGTGGCCCGCCCGAAATCCGCCTGATGCCGTCGCGGGACGATCCAGACCTCGAACGGTGAACGCGACGCCCACGGCGCGAACGCAACGTTGTCGGCGTCCTCCCACACGAGCCGTTCGGGCCGTCGAACTTCGTCGCGCACGAGGCGGCAGAAGGGGCATTCGCCCTCGCGAATCACGAAGCGGGCTGCCCCGCCCAGCTCTTCGGCGACGCGGTGGGGTACCTGGGGCAGGTCGTACAGGTCGAGGCAGAGGTGATTGGTCCGCGCGCCGGCCTGGGCGCCCCAGTTCTGGAGGACCTGGAGGTATTCGGTCTGTGCGGTTTCGCGAGCAGCGACGATCGCCTGCCGGGCGCCTTCGACGAGGCCGACGATCATTTCCGTCCCGACGAGGTGGAGTGCCCGATGTTCGCGCGGCGGCGCGACGACGGTTCGCCAGCTACCAGAGGCCCGCGCCTCTGCGATGGCGACCTGGGCAAGACCCTGATCCAGCTCACGAGCTTCCTCCCCGGTCCCGACGAGATGGAATGCGTAGTCCTTGAGGGTCCTGGTCCGGACGCCACCGCCCGGCGGTGTCGCGCAGTTCTGGCAGGCGCCGCCATCGTCGACCGGCTCCGCGGACCGCGCAAAACGGTCGCGGTGGAAAGCGCGATCGACCACGGTCGCGACCCACCAGCCCGTGATCGGATCCTTCCGCAGCTCGAACAGGCCGGCCGCCACGGTCTCCTCCCCGACCGCGTCAGCCGCCGCCGGCGGCGTTCCCCGGCGGCGCGAGGTCCCCCTCCCCCTCGGCAGCCGATGCCGTCTCGAGACGAAGGTCGAGATCGAGCCGCGACGCGAGTGCCTCCGCGAAGACCTCGGCCGCGCGCCGCACGGCCTGGATCGACGGCGGCTCGGATGTCCGGCCGAGCTCATCGGCGATCGACGTGGAAATCACCTCGGGCATTCCGCATGGATCGATGAGGTCGAAATCGCGAAGGTCGGGATCGACGTTGAGCGCGATCCCGTGATAGGTCACGCCTCGTTCGACGCGCAGGCCCAGGGCGCCGATCTTCCGCGGTGGTGCGCCAGCAGGCACGATCCAGCAGCCAGGATGGCCGTCCCGTCGAGCCGCCTCGACCCCGAACGCGGCGCAGGTGTCGATCATTGCCCCTTCGAGGGCACGCACCAGCGGGCGCAGGAGCAGGCCGAGTCCGGATAACTTGAGGATTGGGTAGGCGACCAGCTGGCCCGGCCCGTGGTAGGTGACCTCGCCACCGCGCTCGACGCGGATGACGTCGATGTCTCGACGGCGGAGCTCCGCCGGCGCTGCGCGGACGTGCCGTTCATCGGCGCCCCGGCCAAGGGTGAGGACCGCCGGATGCTCCAACAGGAGCAGCTGGTCCCCGATCAATTCGTCCGCCCGGGCGGCGGCCAAGCGCTTCTGGAGCGCCCAGGCGTCGCGATAACCCGTCCGGCCAAGCCAGGTTGCGGTGAGGCTCCCCGGCCGCGCACCGGTAGCCTGTGCTTCGCCAAAGCCGGGCCTCGGCTCGCCCCTGCCGGGCCTCGAGAGGATCGCAGCGTCCATTGATGCACGATAGCAGGGCTCCCTCGACGGCCAATTCGACGTTTCCGAACGCACATCGAGTGTGGTAACCGGTTCTCATCGATCAGTTCGCTTGGCAGGCCGTTATCATGCAGAGGCGGTCCCCAAGTGCCGCCGGATCGAAGGGAGGGCAAGAGTGGCAGACGACAAGCTCAAGCTGCTGGCAGGCGTCCCGCTCTTTGCTCGCTGTGGGAGGAAGGACCTCGAGCAAATCGGTCAGCTCACCGAGGAGATCGACGCCGCCGCCGGCAAGGTCCTCATGCGAGAGGGCGAAATCGGGCAGGAGTTCTTCCTCATCGTCAGCGGCAAGGTGAGGATCGAACGCGCTGGAAAGCTGCTCCGAACGCTCGGTCCTGGCGACTTCACCGGCGAGATCGCCCTGGTCCAGGAAGAGCTCCGCACGGCGACGGCCACCTGCGAGACGGATTGCCGCCTGCTCGTAATCGGCCACCGCGAGTTCCACAGCATGCTCGACCAGCATCCCGACTTCCGCCGGAGCGTCATGTCAGCGCTCGCCGATCGAGTCCGTCGCCTCGAACCCGAGATGGCCGAATAGGGTCGAATTCGCCGGCCTTTCTCGTGGGGCCGCGCCCTTGACGTTCTCTATGCGCCCGACGACCCCGGCAGGAGATACAGGAGCACGAGGCCGATGATGACGGCCATCCCGAGCGCGGGATTGACGAGCGCCAGGAGGAACGCGACGAGGTATCCGGGGGGACCCAGCCGGTAGCTTCGGGTGATCGCCTCGATCGCCGCGGGGTCCGCATCGGGTCGGAGCAGCAGACCGTGGCGCCGCGCCCGATACCACAGGACATTGAAGCCGACCGCGATCGCCACGAACGTGCCCGAGTAAACGAGGATCCCGATCTGTTGTCCGGGCTGGCCGAGCGTGGCTGCCAGCAGGGCCGTCGGGAACGGAACGAAGCCGACGCCCAGGAGCAGGAAGAGATTGGCCAACAGCAGGCCGTGATCCACGATGGCGATATGTCGAAACAGGTTGTGGTGGTTGGCCCACATGATTCCAACCGTGATGAAGCTCACGACGTAGCCGAGATAGCTCGGCCACAGGCCGGCAAGCGCACCGATGAGTGCGCCGGGCGTTGCGAGTTGCGCGCCTGATGGGATCCTGATCTCGAGGACAAGGAGCGTAATGGCGATCGCAAAGACGCCGTCGCTGAACGCCTCGGTGCGTTCCGGGCCGCGACCTCGAACGTCGCGGCGCTGGCGCGGAGGACGGGTTATGCGGTTCTCCGCGTTTGCCTCCGTGCCGAACTCGGTCGGGTCAGATCCGCTCATGTCCGAAGACTAGGATATCGAGCGGGCCCGACTCCACGTTCGCCGCGATGACCACCACGTCGCAGGCCGAATGCCATGCGTCGTCCGCGCGAACTATCTCGCTCGCCCGGGAATCGACATTCGGATATCCGCAATCGCAAGCCTGGCCTGTCCCGGCCAGTGATCGGCAGGTGTCCACGGTCACCGTTGTTCGAGACAGCAAGGTTCACCATCCGAAAACTCTTTGAGACGGTCGCCGAGCGACTCCGCGAGGCGATCATCGGGGGCGAGCTCCGTCCCGGCGACAAGCTGGTAGAGACCGAGCTCGCGGATCGCTTCGGCGTCAGCCGTGGCCCCATTCGAGAGGCACTTCGCGAGCTGACGAGAGAGGGCCTCGCGGTTGACCTCCCGCGTCGCGGAACGATCGTGTCCGCAGCCACGCTTGGCGATCTGACGGAGGTCTACGACGTCCGTGAAGCGCTAGAAAAGCTGGCGGTCACCGTGGCGATCAACAACGCCAGGGCCGCGGACTACGCCCGTCTGCGCAAGCGGTTCAAGCGCATGGACCGGCTCTGGTCAAGCAAGACCGCGGTCCACGCCGACCGGTGAACGCCGACATCGAATTCCATCGCGAGGTCTTCCGGATCGCCGGGAATTCGCGGGCAACCGCCATGTTCGACCAGCTCGGAACCCAGACCGCCCTGCTCCTCCGGAGCGCGATGGACCTGAACCCCACCCTGCGGTTGAGCCCGCCTGAAGAGGTCCACGCGAACATCCTCGACGCGCTCCTCGCGCGCAACGCCGCAGCGGCGCACGCCGCCGTCACGAACCACTATCGACACACGCGTGATCGGCTCTTTACCTCCCTGGCGCCACCGGCGGCCGATGACAGGCCGGCGCCCACCGAGGGTGTCTATAAGAAGGCTCGCGGCAAGGGTCGTGCCACGCCGAAGGCCAGAGGCTGAGGGGCCGATCAGATCGTCGTCTCCCGACCC
This sequence comes from Candidatus Limnocylindrales bacterium, assembly GCA_036570185.1. Classification (GTDB taxonomy): domain Bacteria; phylum Chloroflexota; class Limnocylindria; order Limnocylindrales; family CSP1-4; genus DATCPH01. The sequence goes on from DATCPH010000286.1 coordinate 5,617, forward strand.
GAGGCGTCAGGCGACCAGGCGCGGCTGACGCAGCTCGATGGTCAGGCCATCAGGATCGCGGATGTTTACGTGGCGGGCGCCCCTGATTCGGGCCGGACGGGGATCACGACCGGCGACATGCTGGCAAGGGTCGCGCCAGCGGCCAACCCCGCGCTGATCGCGGCGTCGAGGTCGGCCACCGCAAAGCAGAAATGCGCGGCACAAGCGCGCGCAGTGCCCTGCGGAAGGGGTAGCTCTTCGGGTAGCGCGCGTTCTCGGGTCGAGCGACGACCAGGGCATCGATGCCCGCCTGGAGGAGGACCGCCCGGGCGCGCTCTTCGTTCACGGGCAATCAGTCGTCCGGCGCCGAATCCGCTGGGTGAAAGCCCAACAGTTGTCGGGCCCCTTCGAGGCTCCAGAACCGCCGCGGATTGTCCGACACGCCATAGACCACGGCCCATCGGACGTCGGAGTCGATCGCGGCTGCCAGAAGCTCGGCACAGTCGCGGTGGCTCAGCCATGTCGCGCGCATCCGCTCGTACTTCTCGTCCCGCGTGAGCTCGAGCCAGCCTGCGGTCGAGGCGATGTTGGCGGGCCGGGGGTCGTCGTCCGGCCTGACCGTGCCGATGCGGACGCAGACGACCGACAGGCCTCGGAACTCGGCGTAATACCGCCCCAGGGCCTCCCCGAATGCCTTGGAGACTCCGTACGGCGAATCAGGTCGGGTCTCGACGTTCTCGTCGATGGTCCCGCGCTCGGCACGCCGATAGATGGCGGGCGCGGCCTCGACCTCGTACGCGCCCACGACGTGGTTCGAGGAGGCGAAGACGATCTTGGGCACCCCGGCGATCGCAGTCGCCTCAAAGGCGTTCCTGGCGCCGATGATGTTCGCCTCGAGGACCGAGTCCCAGGAGGAGTCCACCGTCGACGCGCCGGCCAGATGGAGGACGACATCGGCGCCCCGGAAGCTCTCGATGAGCGAATCGACGTCGGTGAGCTCGACGGTCCGGCTCGGAAAGTCGGCCGAGTGATGGGTGAGCGCTCGCAGCGCATATCGATCGCCGAGCCGGGCAAGGACGACGCGACCGATGGTCCCCGCTGCCCCGGTGACCGCGACGACGCGGCGCGTCGCGGCCCTCGCGCCACTGGGCGACCCCGCTGCTGGACTGCGGCCATCCGAGTCACCCACCTGGACGGCTCGCGAGCTCCGCGAGTCGCTCGTTCAACAGCTCGCGGACTTCGGGCAGCCGGGTGATCGTTTCATGATGCCGGGCGCGCGACGACTCATGACGATGTGGCGGAATCCCGCACCGACGACACGCGCATTTCGGCGTTCGCAGCGAGGCGGTAGGGTCGATCGGCGGTCAGCCCGCCTTCCGCACTGTTGTTCACGAAGCCGCACGATCGGCGGTGCGCACGCCCAGCGTCGCGAGAAAGGCGACGTTTCTGGCCTGGCTCGCGCGAAGATCCTCAATGGTGGTACCCAGTGTCAGCGCCCGGTCCTGCTCGACGACGAGCCAGCCGTCGTAGCCGCCGTCGACGAGCTCCCAAACGACGTCGACGATGCCGGAATCGCCGGTGCCGAGCTCACAGAACGCGCCGCGGCCAATTGCCTCCTTGAGCCCGCCGCCTTCCGCCGCTACGTCCCGGAGGACTCTCGTGTCGCAGTCCTTGATGTGGACGTGACGGATCAGATGCCGGTAGTCCCTCGCCAGGGCGGCCGGATCGGCCCCACCGAACCGGGCGTGGCCGGTATCGAGGCAGAGCCCGATCAGCGCTGGGTCGAGGCGATTCGCGACGGCACGGATCTCGCGATCGGTTTCCACGTATGTCCCGCCGTGAGGGTGCAGGACCGGCTCGAGGCCCGCCAGCCGGCATCGCTCGGCTGCCCGGTGCAGGTTCC
>DATCPH010000287.1:0-5469 GCA_036570185.1 Candidatus Limnocylindrales bacterium
CCGAAGAACGCCCCCGCCATGGCATCGTCGTAGTGCTGGCCGGTGTCGATGAAGACTTCCTGGTGCCGCTCCCGGAGAACCGGCTGAAGGGCCGCGGCCTTGATGAGCTGGGGCCGGGTGCCGACGACGCTGACGATCCTCACCGCTGAGCGGCCGACACCCCGATGCCGTGGTAGACGACCCGCTCCGGGAAGGTCAGGCCCTGGAGGCTGTTCCGCCCGTCGATCAGGACCTCCAGCTGCGGGAACCACGCGGCGTCGAGCTCGCGCCAGCGGGGGTCGGCAGTCTGGGTCACGATGGCTCGGGCTGGGAGCGATGTCCCCCACGACCAGGGCGTCGCGGGCGACCGGGCGATCTCCTCATCGGACAGCAATGGATCGTAAGCGTGAACGACGGCGCCCAGATGGGCCAGCCGCTCGATGAGCGGCAGTGCCCGCGAATACGCCAGTTCCCTGACGCCGTGGCGGTACGTGAGGCCGAGGACGAGTACGGGCACGCCCTCCAGGCTTCCGATCGTCCGCTGGATCTTCTTGATCGCCAGGCCGATCTGGCCGTCATTGACGCGACGCGACAGGGCCACCAGCTCCATCTCCGGGGCTCGGGAGAGCAGGAAATGCGGGTAGACGGGAATGCAGTGGCCGCCAACCCCGAGGCCCGGCTGGTGGATGTGGCTGTAGGGCTGGCTATTGGCGGCATCGATGACCTCGAGGACGTCGACGCCGATCTCGTCGGCGTACCGCGCGAACTCGTTCGCGAGGGCGATGTTCACGTCGCGATACGTCGTGTCCGCAAGCTTCGAGAACTCGGCCGCCTCGGCCGAGCTCATGGCCACGACCTCGGCGTCGAGGACGCCGTCGTAGAACGCGGCGGCACGGGCCGTGGAGGCGGCATCGACCCCACCGACGAGCTTCGGATACGTGGCGAGGTTCCGAAGTGCGGCGCCGGAGTACAGCCGTTCCGGCGAAAAGGCGACGAAGAAATCCGTCCCGGCCCGAAGGCGGGCGCCTTCCTCCAGGCGCGGCACGTACCGACCGCGCGTGTCGCCGACCGGCAGTGTGGTCTCAAAGGTGACCGTCGAGCCGGCGTGCACGCCCGGGGCGATCGACGCCACGGCCGCGTCCATGTACCGGTAGTCGGGGTGATGCTCGTCGTCGAGCATGACCGGGACGATGAGGACCACGACGTCGGCCTCGCGCGCCGCGGCAGCGCCGTCGGTCGTCGCCGTCAGCCGACCATCGCGGTGGGCGCCCTCAACCAGCTCTGCGAGCCCCGGCTCCTCGCCCACGTGGGAGCGGCCCTCGTTGATCGTGTCGACGACAGACTGCTGGACGTCCACGGCGATCACGCGCCAGCCGTGCGAGGCGAACTGAGCGGCGAGGGGCAGTCCCATCTTGCCGGCACCGACGACGGCGACCGTGCCGGCAGTCCCCTCTTCGCCAGTCCACGGCGAGACGCTGCGAGCCGGGCCATGGCGACAGGGATTCTGCGGCAGGACGATCGAGCCACCGAGGAGGCTGGGCCCGGACGCGCTGGGGCGGCTGACGATCGTCATGCGGCGGTGATCGTCACGCGGCGGTGATCCTCATACGGCGGTGATCCTCATACGGCGGTGATCCTCGCTGACAGGTCCGACAGGTCGATGCTGCGCTGCTCGGCGGCGGACGACAGCAGGGCGTTCGCCAGAGCGACTGCCCAGGCCCCATCGGCGGCGTCGATCGGGGGCCGCCCGCCATTGCGGACGACTCCGACGAACGCATCGAGCTCGGCGGCAAGGGGCTCGGCGATGACGACCGGCAGGTTCGCCACGTCTCCCTCGAAATTCGGGGCGTAGCCGCCGATGAGGGTGGGATGGACGACGTCGGCCGCCTTGGTGAAGGTGAGGCGCTGGGTCAGGTAGTCGAGCTCGAACATGCCTTCCTCGCCGGTGACGATCAGCTGGCGGCGTTTCGTCGGAGTGAGCCAGTTCACGTCGAGCATGCCGGTCGCCCCCGATGGGAAGTGGAGCAACCCGAAGAGGAGGTCCTCATGCGATGCGTGGATCCGGCGCGCGGTCTCGGCGAAAACGCGAACGGGCCGCTCCCCGGCGATCCACGAGAGGATGTCGACGTCGTGGGTGGCGAGGTCGATCGTCACGCCGACGTCCCGGATGCGCGCCGGGAAGGGCCCGGCCCGGCGGCTGGCGATCGCGTAGATGGTCGAGAGCCAGCCGGCCTCGAGGAGCCGACCGAGTTCGAGGACGGCGGGATTGAAACGCTCGACATGGCCAACCTGCACGGGGACGCCCGTCGCGGCTGCGGCGTCGACGATCTGCAGCGCGTCATCGGTCGTCGCCGCCAGCGGCTTTTCGACGAGGACAGCGATACCGCGTTCGAGGGCCCGCAGCGCCAGCGGGACGTGGGCGGTCGTCGGCGCGGCGATGACGACGGCGTCGAGCTCCGCCTCGTCGAGCATGGCCAGAGGTTCGGCGTAGCCCTGCGCGGTGGTCCTCGCGGTCGCTGCGTCGAGGTTGGTGGCGACCGGGTCCGCCACGGCTGCAAGGCGGATGTCGCCCCGCGAGGAGAGAACCCGAAGGTGGTTGCGGCCCATCGACCCGAGGCCCGCGAGGCCAAACCGAAGGACCCGATCGCCCACCGGGCGCCAGGTCGTCATCGACCGGCGATTGCCGCGGTTCCGGCCCCAACCGAGGCGCGACCGCCGCCGTGGCGGGTGTCCGGACCAAGGTGCCGCTCGACTGTCGTCAGGACCGCCGCGATGACGGTCTCCTGTTCAGCGTCGGTGAGGCCTGGAAACATCGGCAGAGCAAGCGTCCGGGACGCGGCAGCGTCCGTGACCGGCAGGTCGGCATGGAGACCGCGCTCCATGATGTAGCGCTGGCGGTGGACGGGGATCGGGTAGTAGATGTCGGCTCCGACGCCCGCCTCGCGCAGGTCCGCCACGATCGGGTCGCGCGCCCCGCCAACGTCGATCGTGTACTGGTGGAAGACGTGGATGCGGCCGTCCGGCGTGATCGGCAGCCCGATCGGCAGCTCGCCGAACGCCGAGTCATATCGGGCTGCGATCGCCAGGCGCCTGGCCGCGTTCCCCGGGAGCTTCGTCAACTGGACCAGTCCGATAGCCGCCGCGAGATCGGTCATCCGGAAGTTGTAGCCGAGCATCTCGAATTCGTAGCGGGCGCGCATCCCCTGGTTCCTGTACAGGCGCAGCCAGTCGGCGAACGCGTCGTCGTTCGTCGTGATGAAGCCGCCCTCCGCCGTCGTCATGTTCTTGGTCGCGTAGAGGCTGAACGCCCCGTGCCCGAACGAGCCTGCCATGCGGCCGCGGAACGTCGCGCCGTGCGCCTGGCACGCGTCCTCCACGACCACCAGCCCGTGCCGATCGGCGATCGCCTGGATCATGTCCATGTCGGCGACGAGGCCAAAGAGATGGACCGGGCAGATCGCCCGCGTCCGCGGCGTGATGGCGGCCTCGATGCGCTTGGCGTCGATCAGATATGTGTCCGGCTCGATGTCGACGAAGACCGGCGTGGCGCCGGTGAAGAGGATCGCGTTGGCGGTCGCGGCAAACGTATGAGCGACCGTGATGACCTCGTCGCCCGGCCCCAGGCCCAGCCCGGCGAAGATCGACATCAGGGCGGCCGTGCCGTTCGAGACCGCGATCGTGTGTCGGGTGCCCACGAATTCGGACCAGCGTCGTTCGAGCTCGGCGACCTTGCGCCCCTGCGCGATCATCCCGCTCTCGAGAACGTCGCGGACGGCGTCGACTTCCTCGGGACCGAGATCCGGGCGGGCGATCGGGATCATGCAGGTGCTCCCTGGCGCGGAGTGGCGGGGGCGGCAGTCGTTTCCTCGAGCGCCTCGGCGTCGGGCACGTAGTTGTAGCGGCGATCGCAGCTCGGGCAGGTCAGTTCCTGATCCAGGGCGTAACGCTCGCGTTCGGCGTGGGCCGGGTGTCCCGATGAGTCATTGAGGCGCATCCCGCAGGCACACACCCAGCCGATGCGGTGGGCGGGGCTTCCAACGACGAGCGCGTAAGCCCCCACGTTGCGGGTCACGACACCGCCGGCGCCAACCATCGCGAACCGCCCGATCTCCGTGCCGGCCACCACGACCGCACCGGCACCGATCGATGCCCCGTGACGCAGTACGATCGGCGCGACCGTCCAGTCCTCGGACCGAGCGAGGTCTCCTGTCGAGGTGATTGCCCGCGGGAATCGATCGTTGGTGAGGATCGCGCCCGGGCCGATGAAGACGCCGTCCTCGACGCTGACACCGTGATAGATCAGGGCGCCGTTCTGGATCTTGACCCTGTCGCCGATCGTGACGCCCTCGTCGATGAACGCGTCGCGCCCGACGACGCACTCGGCACCGATCGTCGCGCCGGTTCGGACCTGGGCGCGATGCCAGACCGTGGTATCCGCGCCGACAGAGACGCCGTCCTCGAGATCGGCGCTCGAATGGATCCGGGCTGAGGGATCGATCACCGGCGGCGTCGCCCGCCGCGCATCAGGCCGGCGACGAGGCCGAGGGCCGCTCCGAAGGCCAGTGCGCCGCGCCAGTCCATCAGGGCCCGGACGTCGCCCTCGACGTGGCGAGCGACGAGGAACAGGACCCCACTGCGCCCCTCGACCACGACGTCGCGGGCGATCAGCGTCCGGACGAACGACTGCTCGATCCTCGCGTCGCCTGCGAACACTGTCCCAGCGCCGCCCTGGGACAGCTCCAGCTTGCCGGTCAGGGCCCCGCCGACCCCTCCCTGGCTGATGGTGATCTCGCCGGCCCGGGCCGCCAGGATGCCGCCCTGGCTGACGTTAACCGTGGTGGCTTCGACGATTCCGATGCCGCCCTGCCGGACGGCGATCGGAGGGAGGATCGCGGGGGTCGAGTCGATGACTTCGCCCTCGGCGTGGGTGTCACTCGACGCCGCGGCGTCAGACAATTCCTGATCGGAGGTGTCGGAGGTCGAAGGGTCTGAGGTCATGGGTCTTCCTTGTGGGCGGTCGGTGGAAGCCTACCGCGAGTCGGTTCGCACGTCAGGTTGAGTCGGGTTGGATCTCATTCGGCGCCGCGGCACGGTCAGCCGGGCTTGACGCCAACCTCCGCGTACACAGCTCGCGTCTCTCGAGCGACATCGGCCCAGGTTCGCGAGTCGTTCTCGGAACGGTCCCGAGCCGCCGCCGCAAGCCCAGCGTGAACCCGCTCGTCGGTCCATGCCGTCGCGAGCGCCACTGCAAGGCGACGGGGATCACGCGGTTCGACCAGCAGTCCGGCACGGCCGACGATCTCGGGCAGGACGCCGACGGTCGATGCGACGACCGGTGTGCCGCAGGCGATCGCCTCGATCGCGACCAGTCCGGCCGCCTCCGAAAGCAGCGGCAAGAGGACCGCTCGCGAGCCCCGCAGCAACGTCGCCATGCGCGCGGGTTCGAGGTGGGGTGCATACGCGAGCGTCTCGCCGACGCCTTCGCGGGCG
>DATCPH010000288.1:0-4347 GCA_036570185.1 Candidatus Limnocylindrales bacterium
CGCCAGCTCGAGCTCGGTTGCCGAAGCCGGCGCGACCCGCGGCGCCAGCCCCGGCTCGGCCGCCAGCTCGAGCTCGGCTGCCGAAGCCGGCGCGACCCGCGGCGCCAGCAGCAGCCACAGTTCGGTGGCCCGCGTCGAGCCCGAGCCGCCGCCGCAGCCGAGGGGCGGCAGCACCGTGGGCATGTCGGACTGGGAGCGCTGGCTCGAGTTCTGCGCTCGCATCGATGGCTTCCCCCGTCACCTCAGCATCCACAGCGGCGGGATGCTCGTCACCGCCGCGCCGCTCATCGACATCGCGCCGCTCGAGCGTGCCACGATGCCCGATCGCGTGGTCGTCCAGTACGACAAGCGCGACGTCGAGACGCTCAAGCTCATCAAGCTCGACCTGCTGGGGCTCGGGATGCTGGCGGCAATGGACGAGGCGATGCAACTCATCGAGTCCGATTGCGCCGTGTGCCTCGACTTCGATCGATTGCCCGAGGAGATCCCGGAGGTCTTCCGGATGCTCCAGGCGGCTGACACGGTCGGGGTCTTCCAGGTCGAGAGCCGGGCCCAGATGCAAACCCTGCCGAAGTCGCGGCCGGAAAGCCTCGACGATCTCGTCGTCGAGGTTGCGATCATCCGGCCGGGCCCGATCCAGGGCAACGCCGTGCATCCCTACCTGCGCCGCAAGCAGGGCCTCGAACCGGTCGCCTACCTGCACCCCAGCCTCGAGCCGATCCTCCGCGACACGCTCGGCGTGATCCTCTACCAGGAGCAGGTCATGCGGATCGCGATCGAGGTCGCCGGCTTCACGCCGGCCGGCTCCGACGGATTCCGGCGGGCGATGGGCACGTGGCGCTCGAACCGGGAAATGGAGAAGCTCCATCGCCAGTTCGTGGGCGGCTGCCTCGAGCAACCGGGCATGGACGATGCCATGGCCGAGGAGCTCTTCCGCCAGGTCTCGGCGTTCGCGTCATTCGGGTTTGCCAAATCCCACGCCGCGGCGTTCGCCAGGACCGCCTATGAATCGGCGTTCCTGAAGCTGTTCTATCCGGCCCAGTTCCTCGTTGGGCTGATCAACGCGCAGCCGATGGGCTTCTACCCGGTCGAGGTCCTCGTCAACGACAGCAAGCGCCATGGCGTGGCCGTGCTGCCGGTCGACATCAACGCATCGGTCTACAAGACCACAACCGAATGGGTCGGGCGGCCGGGCTGGGCGCTGGCTGGCGAGGCCGGCGATGAAGGCGCATTTGATGGGGACCCTGGGGAGCCACTCCTCGCAGGGACGGGGATCGACACACGGCCGAAGCCGGTTCGCTCGACGAGCTGCGTCATCCCGAGCGCCGCCGCCCGTCAGCGCTGGGCGGCCGACAGCGCAGTCGGCTGGGGCGTCCGGCTGGGACTCCATCTCGTCAAGGGGATCGGCGATCAGCACGAGGAGCGCCTCGACGCCGAACTGGCTCGCGGGCCGTATCGGAGCCTGGAGGACGTGGTCGATCGGACGGGGTTGCCCGAAGAGGTCATCGAGCGGCTGATCCGGGCCGGGGCGCTCGATTCGTTGGGGCGACCCCGCCGCGAGCTGCTCTGGCAACTGCGCGAGGTTGCGGGAGCAACCCGCGGCCGGATCGATGGCAGGGAGATCCGATCCGGGCCTTCGCGGCCGGCGGGGACGCCGTCGAAGTCGGCGCCCGGGCGCCGATCAGCCAGCCTCCGACTTCCTGCGACCGAAGCCCCAGAGCTGCCACCGATCACCGAAACGGAACGGCTCGGCGATGCCTACGGGGTAATCGGGCTCGATGCCCGCCGCCAGGTGGTCGCGCTCTTCCGGCCGGCCCTCGATCGACTGGGAGCGGTCTCGAATGCCGCTCTTGCCGATCGCAAGCCCGGCAAGATCCGGATCGGTGGCCTGGTCGTCACCCGTCAGCATCCGATGACCGCGCGCGGCACCGTCTTCCTGGCGCTCGAGGACGAGACCGGGATGGTCAACGTGACGCTCTGGCCCGACACCTGGGCGCGGCTGCGGGGCATCGTCCGCCGGCACGCTCTCCTGCTGGTCGACGGCGACCTCCAGCGAGAATCGGAGGTCGTCAACGTGATCGCCTTTGACGTGCGATCACTCACGGAAGCTGCCGCCACGGTCGGCGGCCCCGACCAGCCGACCGGCGTCCGACAGCTCGGCCACGCCGGCATGCGGCGGCTCGGTTGAGCCATCCGGTCGAGGTCTCCTCAGAGGGATGTCTCGATCAGCCGCAGCCGACCTCAGGAGTTCAGCGTCGGCGCGAGGCGTTCGACTGGCGGTTGTTGGGGCGCTTGCCGCCGACGCTCGCGGCGCGCCGCGGTGACGAGGCCTGCAGGAAGCGGCGATACCACGCCGCGAGCGATGCCAGGAATACGCCGCTGAACGGAGCGACCCCCAGCCCCGCTATCAAGACCTGCACGGGCGTGATCGGGTTCGTTGCCACGGGAGGTGCCGAGCTGCCCGGCGCCGGGGCTGCGCTCGAAACGGCTGATGACCGGTCAGGCGTGAGGCTGGCGGCCGGCGAAGCGGCGGCAGGCGCGTTGGGCGAAGCGGTCGGTGCGGCCGATCCCTGAAAGTTCGATGCCGTGGCCGGTCCAAGCGCCACCAGCAGGGCCACGATCACGCTCGAAGCCACGCCAACGATGAAGCCGGCCATGTAGCTCGCTCGAGGCGCGAAGAAGCCGGTGATGAACATGACGCCGATCTGGGGTGGCGGCCAGACGAAGAACGGGATCAGGAAGCTCGAGATCACGTCTCGGCCGCCGGTCACGAGGTAGAGCCCTGCGATGGCCGCCGTGGCCAGGATCGGTCCCCAAACCGAGGGATGGATCACGAGCTTTGGCAGGTACCGGAGGTCCTCGCGGACATTCGCCGGGTGGTACGAGGACCTGAGCGCTGTCAGGAGGCTCGGCCGTCCGGACGGGCTGGGCGCCTTGTTGCCAGGGGACTTGGCGGCGGTTGCGCTCGGCCGCGGAGCGGACCCGGACGCACGGTCATCCGCCGCGCCGGCCGTCGACGCTTCGCTGGGTTCGGAGACCTCCTCTGCCAGCGCCGCTCGGTTTCGACGGCGTGCTTCGGCGCGGTCGGTGCGCTTGGCGCGAGCCACGGTGCCTCCTGACTGTCGGTCGAAGTCGCATCGCGCCCGCTGTTCGGGCGTCGGGGTGGCGCCAATCCTACGTGATGCAACGCGGCGAGCCGGGGCGGAGTTCGACTGCTTCCGAGAAAGCAAGTCGTCCGTTCCGGCCGAAAGCCGAGCTGAGGCCCGCAAATCGGCCGGTGAGCGCGGGTTGAGCGGCAGGTGAGGGGCGGCTGGTAGAACGTCGGAGTCCGTCCCGCCCGGTCAACCGCCGACTGCCTCGCCCGGAGGTCGTCGATGCACCCGAACGCCGGTCGCACCCGGACCGCTCCGATCGTCGCGCTCAGTCTCGCCGTCGTCGCGGGGATCGCGGCCGGGACCAGCTGGCGACCGCTCGTCCTGCCAATCGGTGCAGACGCCGCCGCGGTGACGTGGCCGATTTCGACGACCCTCCTGATCTCCGAGGTCCAGACGGGCGGCGCTTCCGCCTCCGACGAGTTCGTCGAGGTGACCAACGGCGGGACTACGACGGCCGACTTGAACGGTCTCGAGATCGTGTACGTCACGGCGACGGGCGGCACCGTGACCCGCAAGGCTTCCTGGTCGACCACCCGCCCGCTGTCGCCCGGCCAGCATCTGTTCATCGCCAACAGCTCGGGGATCTACGCCTCGATCGCGGATGCGCAGTACAGCGGCGGCCTCGCCGACACCGGCGGCTCTGTCGTGCTGCGGCAAATGGGCGGGACGCCGATCGACGCCGTCGGTTGGGGTGCCGCGACCAACACGTTCGTCGAGGGTTCCTCCGCCGTCGCTCCAGCTGCACGTTCGAGCATCGAACGGCGACCGGGTGGCGCTTCGGGCAACGGCACCGACACCAACGACAACTCGGCCGACTGGTTCGTCCAGGCTGCGCCGAATCCCCAGAACCTCGCGGCGCCGCCGGCTCCAGCGCCCACGCCAAGCCCGACGACGACCCCGACCCCGAGCGCGAGCGCGACACCGACGCCCGAGCCCTCAGCGACGCCGACCGCTACGCCGACGCCCGAACCATCAGCAACGCCCGCGCCAACACCAACGACGGAGCCTTCGGCGACGCCGAATCCATCGCCCTTGCCGGATCCGAGCCCGACGGTGACGCCGACGCCCGAGCCGACCTCCGAGCCGACGCCTACCCCCGAGCCGACGCCGACCCCCGGGCCGACGCCGACCCCAATCCCCACTCCGACCCCAACCCCCACTCCGACCCCAACCCCCACTCCGACCCCAACCC
>DATCPH010000289.1:0-15717 GCA_036570185.1 Candidatus Limnocylindrales bacterium
ACCCTGACCCGGATGATGATGTACGGCACCGACCTCTATCGGCGCCTCAAGGACCTCACCGGCGTCGACCCGTCGTGGCACGAGGTCGGGTCGTTGCGGCTCGCCTGTACCACCGAACGCCTTGAGGAGCTTCGTCGTCAGGCCGGTTGGGCCAAGACCTTCGGTCTGCCCCTGGAACTGATCGGCCCCGCGGAGGCCGGCAAGCGGTTTCCCCTGATGTCGCTCGACGGCGTCCTCGGTGCGGTCTTCCTGCCGACCGACGGCTGGCTCGACCCGTCGGGCCTCGCCCAGGCATTGGCGGCGGGCGCGCGAGCGAAGGGTGCTTCGATCCGGCAACACACGAAGGTGGTCGGCGTCGGCGTCGAGCGGGGCCGGGTGACCGGCGTCGAGGTCGAGAGCCGCGGCGAGCGCACGACCATCTCGGCTGATGTCGTCGTCAATGCAGCCGGAATGTTCGCGCCGGAGATCGGCCGCCTGGCGGAGATCACGGTCCCCATCATCCCGATGGCGCACGAATATCTCTTCACCGAGGCCATCGACGGCGTGCGCCCCGACCTCCCGACCATGCGCGACCCGGACAACCTGTGCTATTTCCGCGAGGAGGTCGGTGGCCTATGCGTGGGCGGATACGAACGTCACCCCGCCCCTTGGGCGTTGGACGGAGTGCCCGCCGACTTCAATGGAAAATTACTGGCCCCCGATTGGGACCGCTTCGAGGAGATCCAAGAAGGAGCCATCCGCCGAATACCGGCGCTCGGGGACGCGGGCATCAATCGGATGATCAATGGGCCCGAGGCCTTCACCCCCGACAGCGAATTCATCCTCGGCGAGAGCGAGGTTCGGGGGCTCTTCGTCGCGGCCGGGTTCTGCGCGCACGGCATCGCCGGGGCCGGCGGGATCGGCCGCCAGGTCGCCCAATGGATCGTCGAGGGCGAGCCCGAGCTGGACCTCTGGAAGATGGACATCCGCCGCTTCGGGGCCCATTGCCGCAGTCAGGCCTACACGCTGGCCCGAACGCGGGAGGTCTACGAGACCTACTACGACATCCATTATCCGAACGAGGAGAGGTACGCGGGGCGGCCGCTCCGACTCTCGCCGGCCTACCCGCGGCTCGTCGATCTCGAGGCTGAGTTCGGCGAGAAGTCCGGATGGGAACGGCCCAACTGGTTCCGCTCGAATGAGGCCGGGGCCGGCGTCGCCGAGGGCGTGACGCTGGAGGGGCTCCGGCCACGTGGCTGGGCCGGCCAGCACTGGTCGCCGGCCATCGGCGCCGAGGCGATTGCGACACGAACGACGGCGGCGATCTTCGACGAGACCTCGTTCGCCAAGATCGAGGTCACGGGTCCGGGCGGGTGCGCCTTCCTCCAGGGCCTGTGCGCCAACGACGTCGACGTGGGGGTCGGCCAGATCGTGTACACATCGCTCCTCAACAAGCGGGGCGGCATCGAATGCGACCTCACGGTGACCCGTCTCTCGCCGGCGCGATTCATGCTGGTGACAGGAACTGCCTTCGGCCAGCACGATCTCGGCTGGCTTCGCCGGCACGATCCGGGCGATGGAAGTGTCCTCATCGCCGACATCACGTCGTCCAAGGCCTGTTTCGGGATCTGGGGGCCAAACGCGAGGGAGATCCTGGCTGCCACGACCAGGGACGCCGTCTCGAACGCTGCCTTCCCGTATCTTTCGGCCCGGCCCATCACCGTCGGACCCGTGCCCGTCGACGCGCTCCGCGTGACCTACGTCGGCGAGCTTGGCTGGGAGCTGTACGCGCCGGCCGAGTTCGGCGCGGCGCTCTGGGACACGCTCTGGGAGGCGGGCCGTCCCCATGGCCTGGTTGCCGGTGGCTACCGAGCGATCGATGCGCTCCGCCTGGAGAAAGGCTACCGGGCGTGGGCCGCCGATATCACCCCAGAGGAGACACCGTTCGAGGCGGGCCTCGGTTTCGCCGTCCGGCTCGACAAGGGCGTCGACTTCGTCGGTCGCTCCGCACTGCTCACGGCGAAGGAGGCGGGGCCGAAGAAGCGGTTGCGCTGCCTCGTACTGGAGGATCCGTTGTCGGTGGCGCTGGGCAACGAGCCGGTCCGGGTCGGCGGTCGCATCGTCGGCCGCGTCACCTCCGGTGGCTACGGCTTCACCGTCGAGCGCTCGATCGCCTACGCCTACCTTCCGCCCGAGCTCGCCGCCATCGGGACTCGGGGCGACGTCGAGGTGTTCGGCGAATGGGTCGGGTTCGAGATCGCCCGCGAGCCGCTGTACGACCCCCGGGGGGCGCGGATCCGGGCATGAACAAGGGTGTGGTGGACGTCGCCGACCGGGGCTTCGGCCCGGATTGGAGCGCCGCCTGGCGGCGCGGTAGTCCGGAAGTGCTGCAGGAATGGCTCCAATTCGCGCTCGATTGCTGCGATGCGGCCGACGCCATCGCCCTGAGCGGGTTCCGGCGCGACATGCACGTCTCTATGAAACCGGACCGCACGCTCGTCACCGACGCGGACCAGGCCATAGAGCGATTGATCCGCGAACGCGTCTCCGACCGCTATCCGGACCACGGGGTCCTGGGTGAGGAGTATGGTGAATCGCAGGCCGGCGCCTCGGTCCGCTGGCACCTCGACCCGATCGATGGGACCCATAACTTCATCCGCGGCGTCCCGATCTTCGGGACGCTGCTGGCCGTGGAGCGCGACGGGGAGCTCCAGGTCGGGGTGATGTCGGCGCCGGCCATGCGCGAGCGGTGGTATGCGTCGCGCGGTGCAGGAGCCTGGTCGGTCGGCGCGGTCGGCTTCGACGCGCCGCGGCGCTTGAGCGTCTCCGGGGTGGCCGGCCTCGATGACGCGCAGCTCATCTATGGGTCGGCAACCGAGATCGAGACGAGCGGCCGGGCGCCCGGCTTCAGCCGTCTACTGCGGAGCGTCTGGCGCGACCGTGGCTTCGGCGATTTCTGGGGTTATGCCCTCGTCGCCGAGGGTGCCGCGGACGGGATGGTCGAAGTCGGTGTCTACCCGTGGGACCTCGCGGCGCCGCAGGTCATCATCGAGGAGGCGGGTGGCCGGGTGACCGACTTTTCGGGCGCGCGCCGCATCGACGGCCGCGAGCTCCTCGCCTCGAATGGTCTGCTCCACGACGAGCTCCTCGTACGCCTGCGAAGCGATTGATCAGCGCGACGAACTCCTACGCCGGACGACGAAGGCGTCCAGTCGCCGCTGGGTGAGGGCGCGAGCGTACTATCACCGCACGGACGCCCGTGGCGCGAGGCTTCATGGCGACGGGAGATGCCAATGAGCGAGCACCCTCATATCGCCCTGTTTCGGAGCGCGCACGAGGCGTACGAACGCGGCGACACCGAGGCCATGCGAAGCTGGTTCTCGGACGACTTTGTCTGGCACGAGCCGGGCGACAATCCGCTCAGCGGCGATTACGTCGGTGCCGACGAAGTCTTCGGTCTTTTCGACCGGATCGCCCAGAAGACCGATGGTCACTTCGACACACACCTCGAGGACGTCCTGGCCAACGGAGAGCATGTCGTCGCGTTGCTCCATCTCCAGGCGCGGAGTGGCGCCAAGGAGATCGATATGGCGCGGGTGAACGTCTACCGCGCCAATCCTGACGGACGAGTGAGTGAGCGTTGGGGGTACGTCGGCGATCAGGCAGCGTTCGACGACCTCTTCGCCTGATCCCGTCCGAAACGCGACGGACGGCCATCGGCGATACGATATCGACGCTGGCGCTGACAGAAAGTCACCAGCAACGCGTGGCTGCCAGAGCCCGAGCCTGCCGGGGAGATGCCAAACCGTGACCTCGATCAGTGAAGTCGCCGTCTTCGACGCCCTCCGCCAGGTCCGCGAACCCGAATTGCCGGGCGACCTGGTCAGCCGCGAGATGATCAAGGATCTTCGGATCGACGGAACGTCGGTGGCCTTCACGATCGAGCTGACGACACCGGCCTGTCCGCTCAAGGATGAGATCGAGGCGGACGCCCGCCGAGTACTGGCGCCTCTCGGCGTCGAAACCGTCGTCATCGCCTGGGGCGCGACCGTCCGACGCGCCACGCCGTCGCAGCCGCAGCAGCTCGTGCCCGGTGTCAAGAACGTCATCGCTGTCGCGTCCGGCAAGGGCGGCGTCGGCAAGAGCACCGTCAGTGTCAACCTGGCCGTCGCCCTCGCCCAGTCGGGCGCCTCGGTCGGATTACTCGACGCCGACATCACCGGCCCGAACATCCCGATGATGATGGGACTCGAAGGGCAGCCGGTGGCGAGCCCGAACAACAAGATCACGCCCCTCGAGCGCCACGGGGTCAAGGCCATCTCGATCCAGTTCTTCGTGCCGGAGGGACAGCCCATCGTCTGGCGTGGACCGCTCGTGGGCGGCGCGATCCAGCAGTTCCTCCGCGATGTCGAATGGGGCGACCTCGACTACCTCGTCATCGACCTCCCGCCGGGCACCTCCGACGCCCAGTTGACGCTCGCCCAGGCCGTGCCGATCAGCGGCGCCGTCCTCGTCACGACGCCCCAGGAGGTGTCCCTCGCCGACGTCCGCAAGGCACTGGCGATGTTCAAGCGCCTGAGCGTGCCGGTGATCGGGGTCGTTGAGAACATGGCCGGATTCGTCTGCCCGCACTGCGGCGAGACTACCGAGATCTTCGGTCGGGGCGGCGGGGAGCGCTTCGCGGCCGAGCACGATCTCGAATTCCTGGGCGGGATCCCGCTCGACGTCACCGTCCGCCAGGGCGGCGACGTCGGAATTCCTGCGGTCGCCCAGCGCGAGCCCGGACCCGCGGCTCAGGCCCTGTCCAAGGTCGCCGGCATCGTCGCCGCGCGGATGAGCATCCGTGCCGCGGCCAACGAGGCTCGCCCCGTCCTCACGATGTCCTAGGGCGCTCTGGGCGGGTCCTGGGGCCCTCAGGCCGGCCTGACAGCCTCGGTACGTTCGCGCGCCGGGACCTCGATGACCATTCCCGGCAGGGCCGGGACGACCAGGCCCTCGGTCGCCCGGCAGGCTTCCTCGATGTAGCCCAGTCGCGCGGGAGGGTAGTGGACCAGGATCGTCCTTCCCACCCCCGCCCGCATGGCCGCGTCGATCGCCTCCTCGGGGAGGAGGTGACCGCGCTTGGGATCGTCCTCCGTAAGGCTCGTCAGGGTCGCTTCCAGGATCAGGAGGTCGGCACCTCGCGCCAGCTCGACCAGCTCTTCCGAGGGGCCCATGTCGCCGGCATAGAGGATGCGGGCACCGTCGGAGCCCACGACTTCCATCGACCAGGCCGGCACGTAATGACCGGCCGGCACCGGTCGGATCGAGAGCCCGCCGGCGGAGAAGGGCTCGTAGGAGGCGTACTCGGTGACGTCGAACGCGTCATCGAAGAAGGTCGGGCGCTCGCTGATCGCGGACGCAAGATCACGGATCTTGGCCAGACCGCCCGGTGGAAGGTGGACCGGAAGCCGGTTCGGCATGCGGCCGGCCCACGGGAATCGGTAGCGGAGCGGCGCGAGGTCGATCCAATGGTCGGCGTGCAGATGCCCGATCACGATCGCGCTCAGCGCTTCCGCCCCGATGTTCGCCTCGAGACGGCTGGCGATGCCCGTTCCGCAGTCGAAGAGGACGGCTGTCGAGTTCAGCTGGACCAGGAGTCCCGACGCGGCCCAATGGGGAGCCGGGCGGGCACTGCCGCTCCCGAGCACGGTGAGTTGGAGGACGTCGGCGGTCATGATCAGCGATGGCCGTTCGTCGGACTCGCGGAGCCCGCCCGCTGCAATTCCCCCTGCAATTCCCGCAGCAGCATCGACGCAGCGGTGATCGCCGCGCGGCTCCGCCCCAGGCTGCCGCCCAGAAACACGACGCGTCGCTCGTGATGCAATCGCTCCGGGCTTGAGATGGCGACGCTCGCGGCGGTGTCTTCGCCCCGGGCCATGATCCTGAGGGCCACCCCAACATCGGCGCCGGCAGTCTTCCTTGCCTCTTCGGCCAGTCGGTCCACATCGCCTGTCGACTGGTCACCGGTTTCTGTCGCTCGGGATTCCGCGACCACCAGGCGCGTCGTGTTGGACAGAAGCTCGGCGAGGGTCCCGCGAGTTCCGACTTCGACGGTCGCCAGCGTCCAGCCGCGATCGCCAAGCGCCGCGTCGACGGCCTCGGCCCACGTCGTTCGACCGGTCGCCCAGATGTATTCACCCAGGGCGGCCAGGACAGTCCCCTCTGCCTCGGCCAGGAGCTGCGCAGCGGTTCCCCCCGGTTGGGACGGCGCGGCATCCTCGTCATCGACAGGGACCGCCGAAATGCGAACGTCGACGGCCTCGGCTCGCGCGTAGGTCGCCACGATCGGGTTGGTCGAGCGGAGCATCTGTTCTCCCAGCAGGTCCGCAACCTGCGATTCGCCGATCCCGGTGAGCCGGTACGTTCGAACCGCGACGTCCCGTCCAGCCTGACGCTGGCGGAGCCTGGGAAGGACCACCTCTATCCACATCGCCCGCATCTCCCGTGGAGGCCCGGGAAGGGCGATCACCACCCGCCCGTCGGGACGGTCGACCCACCAGCCCGGTGCCGTCCCATTGCCATTCTCGAGCGCGATCGACGACGGGATGAGCCAGGCCTGCTTCAGGTTGATCTCCGGAAACGCCATCTCTCTCCGCGCCCAGAGATCGCGGAGCCACCGCTCGAGTCCGGGGTCCACGACCAGGGTCTCGCCGACGACCGCCGCAATGGCTTCCCGCGTGAGATCGTCGGGCGTCGGGCCCAGTCCTCCCGTGGAGATCACGACGTCGGACCGCTGGAGCGCGCGGGCGAAGGCATCGTGGACGGCGCCCAGCTCGTCAGGGACTGCCGCGATCCCTCCGACGCGCAGCCCAAGCTCCGTCAGCTCACGCGCCAGCTCGGCTGCATTGGTATCGATCGTCTCGCCCGCCAGCAGCTCGGAACCGACGCTGAGCAGGTCCGCCGTCAGGAGTCGCCGCGCGAACCCCGGGGTGGCCGGCAGGACGGAAAAGGCGGATCGGGAGGTAGCCATCTGCGGGAGGGTATCGCAGCGTGCAAACTTCCGAGAGGCCGTTGGGATGTCCGAGCCGCCAGATCGATGAGCAGCGGATCCGCGATCGGTACCATGGTGGCGCCATGGATCACATCGATCGCAGCGGCTTCGACGATTTCGATCGCCTGCTGGATCTCGTCCGGCGGACCCGGGAACTCCTCGATGTCATCGTGGGAGGCGGCCATCTGCCTGCGGACGGTGTGGATTTCCTCGCCGATACGGCCCTTCCCCACCTCGAAACCGTTCACGATGGCTTCCGCGGTTCCCTGCGGTCCGACGCGGCCGGCACCGCAGAGCTCCGCTATCTCCTCCGCCAGGCTGCGGAGATGCGCACCTCTGCCCCGGACTCCGCTGCGGAGCGGAGTGCGGCCGACGAAGAGGCCGCCAACGACATCATCGCGGGATCGCGACGCGAGCGGCCCGGCTTGCGGGTGGTCAGCGCCGCGCCATGGAGTCTTGCGGCGCTGGCACACGCCAGGGTCGTCCTCGCGATGCTGCCGAAGCTGCCTGATGAGGCGGTGCGCTTCCCGGGGGGCCACCGAACCTACGCTGATATCCCAACTCCCCGCGGGCCGGCGGAGCTTGCCGACCGCATCGAGGAACTCGAACGGGAACTATGGCGGGCCGCCCTGGGCCGCCGGCCGGCGATGGGCCAACGAGCGGCGTCGGTCGACCCGGCGTTCCGCCGCACTTACGGCTTCTTCGACGCGGCCGATCATCTTGGCTACAGAGCTCTTCCCAGAATCGCCTGACGTTGCGTCCCTGCCCGCTATGATCCTCGTGTCCCACCGCCCACCGATTCGGGAGCCCACCGCTGGACGAGTCGACACCCCCACCCACGCCGCCGGTCCCCGAAACGATGTCTGAGAATCCGGCCGATCCGAAGGCGCGCGGGGCCACGAATTCGGCGACCGCCGGCACCGAGCCGCCTGCCGACCCGGACGTGCCAGGCCTCCGCGCCCAGCTCGCAGCGACCCGCGATGCGGTGAAGGGGCTGGTCGGGGCCCATGTCGAGCTGGCCCGTACGGAAGTCGGCGAGATCGTCGGTGAGATCGGCAAAGTAGCTGCGGCTGTCGGTATCGCCCTGGTCATGCTGCTCGGCATCGGAATCATCCTGCCGGTCGGGCTGCTCCTGTTCCTGGGCGAGTGGATCTTGGGGTCGATCGGCTGGGGCGTGCTGGACGGGGTCCTGCTATTGATTGGCATCGCGGTCGTGGCGATCGTCGCCGGGATCGGCGATGCGCGTGGCCGGCTGAGCCGGGACTTCGTCATCGCGGCGATCCTCGGAATCCTGATCGGCGTGGTGCTGGCGTTCGACCTGGCTCACGACGCCTGGATCCGCCTCGGAGACGCGCTCCAACTGGGCCTGTCAGCGTCCGCTGCGCCGCTGCGTGTCGGCGCCGTTTCGGTTGCGATCGTCGGGGCGGTCATCGGCCTGATCGTGGGCGCCCGGAACGGGGGCTTGAGTGGCGCGTGGACGGGGATCGTCCTCGGGGGGGCTGCGGGCGCGATCCTCGGTGCAATCAGCGCGGTGCCATTCAGCCACCGCGTCGGGGCTGCGATCGGGGTGACGGTCGGCCTGATCCTCTGGCCCGCGCTGACTGGCGCCAGCCTGGCTCGCCGCGGAATCGACACGGACGCGTTCAAGCGACGCTTCTTCCCGAACGCCACGATCGAAACAACGAAGGAGACCATCGAGTGGGTGCGCGCACAGACGCCGCTCGGTCGAAAGTCGTAAGCGGCCGGACGAGGCTCGCCGACGAGGTCAATCGCCTCGAGGCGTCGGGCCGCGCCGCGTTCGATATCCCGGCGCGGATCCGGCGCGCCCCTGCCCAGACCCTGGGAGCGGCGGCCGGCGCAGCCTTCCTGCTGCTCGGTGGCCCGCAGCGCCTCTTTCGGAGGCTGAGGCGAATGATTCGGGGCCCGGAGGCGGAGCTGCCGAAGTCCCTGTTGCCAAAGGAGATCGACCGATCGCTTCGCTCGATTGGTTCGGACGGCGACAAGGTTCGGGGCACGATCGAGCGGGACTTCGCGCGCTATCTCGAGGAGAAGGCCGAGGCGCGCAAGGAGCGCGAGTTGACCGGAACCGTCTCGATCCTACTCGGACTCCTCCTGAAGCCCGCCGCCACGCGTGCCGGGCGCCAGCTCGCCGAGACGCTGTTCGAGCCAGACGCGAAGGGCTTTGCCGATGCTCTGGGCCGTGTCCGGGCCCGCGGTCTCGGCGGACCTGCGCCATCAGAATCAGGTGCTGCCGAGGTCGAGGCCGCGGCCGGCGAGCCGATGACGCCGGTCGACCCGGCGGCGGCCGCGGAGGATGAGGGCGGCAAGCCGCGGCGGGCTCGTCGCGGCCGATCGAAGGAAGCCAGCCAGGGCTGATCGGGGACGGCCCGAGGACCCGGATGCGCGGTGTCCTCGCCGAACGCCGCGAGATGCTCGGCTGATCAGGCGCGGAAGCCCTTCGGCCTCCCCCGGACGCCGCCGTCGTTTGCGCCGCGAGGCGGGTTTGCGGACTCAGTGTCCAGCAAGGTCATCGCCGGGTCGAGCTCCCTGAAGGGCGGCGACAAGAGCAGCTTGCGCAGCAACCCCGCGAGCTGCTCGCGCTCCCCGGCATCCAGAGCACCGAGGAGGCGTTGCTCGTTCGCGAGGTGATCGACGACGGCGGTGTCGACCAGCACGCGGCCGCGATCGGTCAATGCGACGAGGCGACCGCGCCGGTCGGTGGGGTCGGGCTGACGTTCGACCATGCCCATCGCCTCGAGGCGGTCGAGTCGGTTCGTCATGGCGCCTGACGAGAGGATCACCGAGTTGAAGAGCTGGGTGGGGTTCATACGATAGGGCGGGCCGCCCCGACTCAGCGCCGCCAGGACCAGGTACTCGCCGAATGAGACCCCGTATGGCCCAAAGACCCGCGCAAAGCTCGCGGCCTGGAGCAGCGACAGCCGGGTGATCCGCTGCAGGGTGTGGGTGGGCGACACGTCCAGGTCGGGCCGCTCCTCGTTCCATTGCGCGACGATCCGATCGATCTCATCCATGCCCGCAGTATATCTCGATGTCAAGACTCTTGACATCATATCTTTTGGTGGAGTATCTTCACGTCGAGATACAGTCCCCGAGCAGGGAATGGCAGCTCCGGCAAAGGAGAACCGATCATGCAGTACACGAAGCTCGGCGAACGTGGCCCCCGGGTGTCACGGATCGCCTTCGGCAACTGGTCGGCTGGTGGCGACTGGGGCCGCGTCGACCGCGCGGCGGCCATCGCGGCGACTCGCGAGGCTCTCGACATTGGGATCACGCTGTTCGACACGGCCCACGCGTACGGGTTCGGTGCCGCGGAGGAGGTCCTTGGGGAGGCGCTGAAGCCGGAGATCCGGTGGAACCGCGAGTCGATCGTCATCGCCACGAAGGGTGGTCTCCGGAAGGACGGCGGCGTGACCGTGCGCGATAGCAGCCCGGCCGGGCTGCGCCACGACCTCGAAGCCAGCCTCCGCGCCCTGGGCACCGACTACGTCGACATTTACCAGGTCCACTGGCCGCACCCGGCGACCCCGATCGCGACGACCGCGGAGACGCTCGACGAGTTCGTCAGGCAGGGCCGTGTTCGCTACGTGGGGGTATCGAACTACGACCCCCGGCAGATGACCGCGTTCCAGCACGTCCGCCCGATCGATACCCTCCAGCCGCCCTATCACCTGTTCCGACGCGAGATCGAGAAGACGATCCTTCCCTTTGCCCAGGAGCATGGCATCGGCGTCCTCGTCTACGGACCGCTGGCCCATGGCCTGCTCAGCGGCCGCATGACCGAGGAGACCACGTTTGCCGCTGACGACTGGCGCTCGAAAAGCGACCTGTTCGAGGGCGAGGCGTTCCGGCGCAACCTCGCGGTCGTCCGCGACCTGACGCAGTTCGCCGCCCTCCGCGGAGCGACCGTCGCTGAGCTCGCGATCGCCTGGACGCTCGCCAACCCGGCGGTGGACGTCGCGATTGCGGGGGCCCGCAGCCCGGAGCAGATCCGCCAGACAGCGCCCGGCGCGGATCTCCGGCTGTCGCCAGAGGACATCGCCCAGATCGAGTTGATCCTGCGCGGCGAGGTCGCCGTCGGCGGCCCGGCACCGAAGCGATGCCGAGGAGGTAGATCCATGAATGACAGCAGCCCGCTCGAGCGCCCGGGTACAGGCGTAGAGCACGGCGACGTCCGATCGACAGCCCGTGGCAGGTCGCCGGCCGTCTTCAGGGTCGCGATCCTGGGCACCGGCAAGATGGGTTCCGCGATCGCCTCACGCCTGTCGACCGCCGCATTCGAGGTCGTGCTCTGGAACCGGACGCGATCGCGAGCCGAGGCACTCGGCATTGGCACGGTGGCCGAACCTCCGGCGGACGCGGCGTGGGACGCAGACATCATCATCAGCAGCCTGACCGGGCCCGAGGCCGTCCTCGCCGCCTACCTCGGGCCCGATGGCGCGCTGACCGTCGGGGCCGGCAAGCGCTTTGTGGAGATGAGCACCGCCGGCACGGATCTCGTCTCGAATCTCGGGGCGCGCGTCACGGCGGCCGGCGGCACCCTCGTCGACGCGCCGATCATCGGAGCGCCAACCCTCATCCGGGACGGCGAGGGCGTGATTCTGGTGGGCGGCGCCGACGAAGACGTAGCCGCGGCCGGCCGGGTGCTGACCGCGCTCGGAACCGTCCGCCACGTCGGGCCGCTGGGCAGCGCGGCGCGGCTCAAGCTCGTCGCGAACAGCATGTTGGCGGACGTCGTCCTGGCGGCCGCGGAGCTGCAGATGGCCGGCGAGGACGCCGGCCTGGACCCTGAGAACGTCTTCTGGGTCCTGAAGCGGTTCGTGCCCGCGCTCGAGGCGCGGCGGTCCGGTTACCTCGAGGGTCACTACGCGCCGCCAATGTTCGCCCTGCGCGACCTGCGAAAGGACCTCGACTTCGCGATCTCGCAGTTCGACAAGTCGAACTCACCAACGCCGCTGACTCGCTTGTCGAGGGACCTCGTCAGCGCGGCTGCCGAGGCGACGCCCGACCTTGATATCAGCGCGGTCGTCCGACCGTACCGGAAGTCCGCCCGGTCGACCCCCCGCCGGGGACCCACGGCTGTCCCGTCGGCCGCCGCGGCACGTTGAGAAGGGCGTGGTCGAGTTCTCAGCTGGTATGTGAGACTGGACGCGGGCGAGTGGCGGAATGGCAGACGCGCCGGCCTTAGGAGCCGGTGCCGCGTAAGCGGCGTGTCGGTTCGACTCCGACCTCGCCTACAGATGCTCGACCGCTGATCCGGCCCTCGGCCCGCGTTGTCGCCTACGCTCCTCGCTCACGCACCTTCAGGTGCGCTCGCTGCGGTGCTCGGCTCCGCCTTGGCCGGAGACCGGCTGAGCGGCCGAGCAGGTTCGGTGGCAACCCCCGCTGATCCGGCGCCCGCCCCGCGTTGTCGCCGGCCTGCGCTGTCGCGACAGCGTCTGGGCCTCCCGACCGTCCCGCATTGCATGGAGTGACGCTAACGGACGGGGCTCCCGGCGCCGGTGCCGACGCGGTTGAGTCCCTAGAGTTGGTGTAACAACGAGATGGCCGGGAACGAGAGCGGCCACCGCGTCATCCTCGCGTCGTTGGAGTTTAGGAACCGACGACACGGAGGGCACCACGATGGCCGACGACAGCATGGCGCTGCTCGAGACACTCCGCAAGGCGAGCGCCGGCGGCGAGATCGACGTCCTGCGCGAAGGCGTGCGGATCCTGGCCCAGGCGATCATGGAGGCCGAGGTGAGCGAGGTCACGGGCCTCGGCCGAGGCGAGCGCGACCCCGAACGCCGACTGACCCACCGCAACGGCTATCGCGACCGGCGCTGGGACACCCGCGTCGGCACGATCGATCTGGCCATCCCGCGCGTCCGCGACGGGAGCTACTTCCCGAGCCTGCTCGAACCCCGGCGGCGAGCCGAGCGGGCTCTCCTCGCGGTCGTCCAGGAGGCGTACGTCAGTGGCGTCTCGACGCGCCGCGTCGACGATCTCGTCCGGGCGCTGGGCATCGACGGGATCAGCAAGAGCGAGGTCAGCCGGATCTGCGCCACGCTCGACGCCGAGGTCGAGGTGTTCCGCGCCCGCTCGCTGGCCGAGGTCGCTTGTCCCTACGTCTGGCTGGATGCGACGTACCTCAAGGTCCGCGAGGCGGGCCGGGTCGTGTCGATGGCGGCGTTGGTCGCGACCGGCGTTGCCGCGACCGGCGAGCGGCGCGTCCTGGGGCTCGAGCTCGCCGCCGGCAACGACGAGGGCTCGGCCTGGCCGCGCTTTGTGCGCTCGCTCGTCGAGCGCGGCCTGCACGGCGTCCGCCTCGTCATCAGCGACGACCATGCCGGCCTGGTCAAGGCGGTCCGCGAACAGCTCCTCGGTTCGGCGTGGCAGCGCTGCCGCGTCCATCTGACGCGCAACGCCCAGGACCTCGTGCCGCGCAGCGGTCGGAGCATGGTCGCCTCGGCCGTGCGGATGGTCCTCGAGCAGCCCGACGCCGCCGCGGCGCGAGACCAGCTCGATCGGGTCATCGACGGGTTCCGGCCGCGCTATCCGGCGGTGGCCGAGCTTTTGACCGAGGCCGAGCCCGATCTGCTCGCCCATTTCGCCTTTCCCGAGCCGCACCGCCGCCAGATCCGGAGCACCAACCCGCTCGAGCGACTCAACAAGGAGATCAAGCGCCGGACTGCAGTCGTCGGCATCTTCCCCAATCGGGCCGCGGTGGTCCGCCTCGTGGGGATGATCCTCGCCGAGCAGGACGACGAGTGGCAGGACGGTCGACGCTACTTCCGGCCCGAGACCCTGGCTCTCATCGACGCGACCTCACGAGAGGAGGTGCCCACGCTGCTGATGGCGAGCTGACAGATCGGGCGCGAGGAGCGTGGTCTGTTACACCACCAGCTGGGACTTGACCGCCGACGCCTCGCATGAGGCGCAAAGAAGTGACGAATCGCGCGGGAGATCGGTTGAAACCTTGCGTGGCATGCATGGTGATGACCAGTAGAGGCGCTCCGGGGCCCCGAGCTCGGGGACATCAGCGAGCCACACGTCGCTTAGCGCCATCTGATGCAAACGGCGTCAGGGGCGCCGGCCTCCGAGCACCCACCGGCGGACAGCCACCGGCCTCGACGCAGGCCCTCGCCTATACTCCGCGGGCGATGAACGTGACTGCCACACCTGCGCCCCGAAGCTCCGTCATGCTCGAAATCGAACTGCCGCCGGAGCGGCTCTCGAGGGCCATCGACGAGGCGGTTCGGAACCTGTCGAGGCGTACGCGCGTTGCCGGGTTCCGACCCGGCAAGGCTCCGCGGCCGGTGCTCGATCGCGTTCTCGGGCCGGGCGCGGTGCTCGACGAGGCCGTCGAGCACCTCGTGCAGAGCGCCTATCGCGACGCCCTCGTCGAAAAGGAGATCCTGCCCCTCGCCAACGCTGACGTGGAGATCGTCCAGGCCGAAGAGGGCAAGCCGGTCATCTTCAAGGCGACCGTGCCGGTCCGGCCCGACGTCACCCTCGGCGACTACCGCGGTTTCAACTTTCGCCCGGAGATCGAGACGATCGACGAGGCCAAAATCGATGCCGTCATCGACGAACTCCGCGATCAGAATGCGGGTCTCGCGCCGGTCGAGGAGCGCGGCGCTCGGACCGGCGACTACGCCGTCATCGGCTACACGGGCACCCGCGATGGCATCCCGTTCGAGGGCGGGGCCGCTGAGCGGATGCCGCTCATCCTGGGCGAGGAGCGCCTGATCCCGGGGTTTGAGGACCACCTCACGGGACTTCGAGTCGGCGAGTCAACGGAATTCGACCTCGACTTCCCGGCCGACTATGCCGAGGTAGACCTGGCCGACAAGACCGCTCATTTCGCCGTCGCGGTCAAGGAGCTCCGAGAAAAGATCCTGCCGGTTGCCGACGACGAGTTCGCGCGATCGATGGGCTCCTACGAGGACCTGACATCGCTCCGCCGGGAGGTCAAGGCGCGGCTGGAACGCAATGCGCTGGATCGGGCACGCCATGAGTTCGCTGACCGGATCATCGAATACGCAGTCGCCAACGCATCGGTCGAGCTGCCCGACGTCCTCATCGACCAGGAAGTCGAGGTGATGCACGACGAGCTCCGGGCATCGCTCGCGCGCCAGGGGATCGGGGAGGAGGCCTACCTGAAGGTTGTCGAGAAAACCGATGCCGACCTCCACGCCGAGTTCCGGGCCCCCGCCGAAAAACGAGTCAAGGTCCTCCTCGTGCTTTCGAAAATCGCCGATGTCGAGGGCGTCGCGATCCCGAACACCGAGGTCGACGCGGAAGTCGCGCGAGCTCGCGAGCGCTACGGGCGAGACCGGAAGCTCGT
Organism: Candidatus Limnocylindrales bacterium; assembly: GCA_036570185.1. GTDB lineage: Bacteria > Chloroflexota > Limnocylindria > Limnocylindrales > CSP1-4 > DATCPH01. The sequence goes on from DATCPH010000289.1 coordinate 15,360, forward strand.
CGGATATTTCGAGTCCGAGCGCGGTCGGAACTTCATCCGGAGCTCGCTCCGTCGCAGTCGCCTCGTCGAGCGCCTCGTCGACGAGTGGCTGGCGGCACGCCCCGACCATCCGGCCCTGCCTCATCTCGAAGACGACGCCGGCTCTGCGCTGGGAGACGCCTCGGCAGAGGCTAATGCCTCGATCGGCGCTTCGGATCCAGCACTCGAAGTCGCGCAGACCTAGTGTTGCCTTGCGGAAATAGCTAGACGATTATGACGATCGCAGCTACGATCCTCAACATGGCCAATCACCCGGCGCCTCCACTGTCGGTCAACGAGTCCGATCTCGAGATCCTCCGGGCGCTCGTTCGAGCGCGGA
>DATCPH010000290.1:0-47278 GCA_036570185.1 Candidatus Limnocylindrales bacterium
CCTTCCCGCGAACGATCCCGCCGTGATCTACGTACAGGAACCGGATGAGCTCAGCGTCCGCGTCGTTCGCCTGCTCGACGACCCGACTGATGGCCGCGACATCCACGAGCTGACACCTCCACGAGGGGCCTCACCAGATGCTTGTTTCATAGCACATCGTGGGCCCTGGCATCGCCCTCGAGGAGTGTCGAATCTGTGGACGCCTCGGCGGCGGCCTTGAAGCGCTGAAGGGCATCGGGCCACAGCTCCGATTGCACGCCAGGCGGTTCAAGGTCGGTTCGGCCCTGCGCTACGGTCGCACTGGCCCTGACCTCCGACGAGCGTCGCGAGGTAAACCTCCCTCGGTGCCCTGGCCTCAGGGGCACACGAAAGCGGAGGTACGTGATGAAGATCCTTGTCGCATTCGCGACCCGGTCGGGCTCGACCGGTGAGATTGCAGGGCGCATCGCCGAGCGGCTGCAAGCCGCGGGGCACGAAACCGTTGTCCAGTCCGTCACCGCCACCGCCGACGTAGCCGGCTTCGAGGCCTTCGTCGTCGGCAGTGCCGTGTACATCGGCCGCTGGCAGAAAGAGGCCGTCGAGTTCGTTCAGCACAACCGAAGCGTGTTGGCCGACCGGCCGACCTGGCTCTTCAGCTCCGGGCCGCTCGGGAGCGAGCCGACCGACGCCAAGGGACACGACAAACGCGAGGGCGCTTCTCGCCGAAGAATCCAAGAGGCTGATCGAAGCTGTGAGACCGCGCGACCACCGCGTCTTCGGCGGTGTCCTGAACCCCGATCGGCTCAGCCTCGGATCGCGGCTCATGCGCCTGATGCCAGCCGGCCGCAAGCTGCTCGAAGAGGGTGACTTCCGCGACTGGGCCGAGATCGAAGGCTGGGCCGACCAGATCGCCGGTGAGCTGGCCCGAACCAAGGTTCCGGCCGGCGCCAACGCCTGACCGCCGCGCCTTCTTCAGCGCGAGGTTGACCCAAACGGGAAGCGACCGACCTCGCCAGGTCAACTTCGAGGTTCCTCGAGTGCTTACGACCAGTCCGCGCCGTCCCTCAGAAAAGCCAGAGCTTCCTGCGCCCGAAATCGATCAATTCGAGATCACGACCCGGGTCAGCGAGATCCTCAACCGCCATCCCGCTGTCGGCCTGGCCGTGGGCGTGGTCCACGGCGGCAGCCTCGAGTTCTTCAACGGACGAGGGGTCGCCGACATCGCGTCGAACACGCCGATCACCAAGGACACGGTCTTTCGGATCGGCTCCATCACCAAGACCTTCACGGCCATCGCAGTGATGCAGCTGTGGGAGCAGGGGCTGGTCGACCTGGATGCGCCGGCCAACGATTACCTGCGCGCCTACAAGTTGGTCCCCGCCAACGCGGGCTTCCGACCCGCGACCGTCCGACATCTTCTGACGCACACCGCCGGCATCCCCGAGGTGCTCCACATCGCCGACCTGCTCCATCCCGACTGGGGCCCATTCGACTCCCGACCGGCCGCCCACAGCGTGAAGCTCGGGGACCGGGTGCCGTCCCTCGCAAAGGCCTACCGCGGAGGCCTCCGACAGGTCGCCGAGCCGGGGATGACGTTTGCGTACACGAACCACGGGTTCGCCACCCTCGGCCAGATCGTCGAGGACGTCAGCGGGATGCCGCTCGAGCCCTACTTCCGCGAGCATGCTCGGCGCGTTCCTGGACACCGTTCCGGACGCGCCCGTTCCAGCAACGCCACCATGGACGCCCGCGCCGGGACCGTCAGCCCGAGATCTCCTCGGAGACAATCTCGTGCGGCATCTGAAGGGTCTTGCCGGCACCTTCTCGCTCATCGTCCGGCCGCGGACCACCGCGAGACAGCTACTTGGCGCGTGGCCGGCGCTGCACGAGCTCGTCGCTGAAGAGCCGGCGTCCGAAACAAGTCTCGACCGAGTGGTCGGTTCGCGCCGCAATCTCGCATTGATCCGAAGCACCGTCGCGCAGGTCAGGAGGATCGGTCGTGCCGACAACGCCAGCGTGAACGACGTCCTCCTGGCCGTCATCGCGGGAGGCCTGCGCACAGTCCTCCTGAAGCGCGGAGAACCCGTCGACCACGTCACGGTGCGCATCTACGTACCGGTCTCGCTGCGCGGCCGACTGCGAGGAGCCGTCCAGGGAAACCGGATCTCGCAGATGGTCGTTCCGATCCCACTCAGCGTGCCGGATCCGCGCCTGAGACTGCAGCGGATCGCCCGAGAGACCGCCATGCGGAAGGCGAGGAAACGACCGTCGCTCGGGACCATTTTCCAGCTGGGAATCGTCAGCCGGCTGATGCTGAAGTTGATCATCCGCCAGCGCGTGAACGTCACCAGCGCCAGCATCCCGGGCCCGAGGCGGCCGCTCTACCTTGCCGGAGCAGAGGTCCTCGAGGTGTTCCCGCTGTTGAATCTGTTCGGAAATGAGCCTCTTGGTGTCGGCGCATTGTCGTACGCGGGCACGTTCAACATCGGTGTCGTCGCCGACCGCGACGCGTACCCCGACATTGACGTCTTCGCGGCGGGTGTCCGCGAAGACTTGCGCGCACTTGGCATGGCGGCAAATGCGATGTCATCTCGCCCTGGCGTGAGTGCCGCGCTGGGGCCTCAAGTTTCGGTGGCCGAGACCGCCGTCGCCTGAGTCGGTCGAGGAGGTGGCCATGACAAGGATGTCAATTCGAGACGTGTCCCTGTTCGTCGAGGTCGTGGGGCGCGGATACCCGCTCGTGCTGATGCACGGCGGCCCTGGAGCGGATCACTGGACGATGCTGCCATTTCGTCGGTTGGCCGATCAGTTCACGTTGGTGTTCTACGACCACCGCTGCAACGGGCGCTCGGAAGGGGCCCCGGTCACGTCGATGACCTGGGAGAACCTGACGGCGGATGCCGAAGCGCTTCGCCAGAAGCTCGGTTTCGACAAATGGGCGGTGCTGGGCCATTCGTTCGGAGGCCATGTCGCCCTCGAGTACGCGCTCCGCTATCCCGGCAGCCTGTCGCACCTGGCGCTGCTCGATACGGGCGGCGACAGTCGGTGGTCGCGGCAGAACGCGCCAGAGCTCCTCGCACGGCGGGGATACAGCCCTGAGAAGGTGGAGCTGGTCCGGAGATTCTTCAACGGCGAAATCGCACCTGGCGAAATGCTCCCGGCCATGATGTAGTTCGGAAGCGCGTACTACCACCACCCCAGTCTCTGGCTGGCAGCCCGCGATTTGATCCGCGGCGAGTGGCGGACCAGGATGCGGCCGGAGGCACTCATCTTCGCCGGTCGCCACCTGCTCCCTGGCTGGACGGTCATGGATCGGCTCGGCGAGATCAAGGTGTCGACCCTCGTGATGGCGGGCCGTGAGGACTTCCTGTTCCCGCCAGAGCATCAGGTCCAGCTGGCGAGTGGAATATGCAGCGCGAGACTCAGGATCATCGAGCGCGCCGGGCACAATCCGCACTCGGAGCGGCCTGAAGAAGTGATGGCTGCCGTCAGAGACTTCATCGGCGCCGGCATCGACGACGTGGTTGCGGCCGACGTGGCTGCCGCCGTTGGGGTGCCTGATCTGCCGAAGGTCGCGGGTCAGGCGAGCCGCCGGCCCTAGTCGGATTTGACCATCTGGGCCAGCTCGGCACCCCACTGACGCGCCAGCTCGAGCTCCCCGTCGCGGAGTGGGCCGCACGTTCCCTTAACGATGAACCGGTGGCCTTCGCGATCGAGCGATACCCAGCGCCTTCGCCGGCCCATTCAGGGTCTTCCTCGATTCGCAGGCTCGGGTCGACACGCTGAGCGGGCCGGACCACCCGCGTCCACAGATCCGCTGGTAGGCTCGCACCCCATGGCTCCGCCCCGAACGTCCGAGGCCACCTCCGAACGGTCCCTCGACGCGGCCGCCCTCAACGCGGTCGACGAGGCTGCCCGCGCCATTGCCGGACTCCTCGACCTCGACGAGGCTCTTCAGCTCATCGTCGAACGGGTCAGGTCGCTGGTAGGCGCCCGGTATGCCGCGCTCGGGATCGTCGGCCCGGACGATCGGATCGAGCGCTTCATCACGAGCGGCATGACGGCCCACCAGCGCGAAGCGATCGGACCGCTGCCGCAGGGTCGTGGGCTGCTCGGGCTGATCATCCGCCAGGCGCAGTCCTACCGGATCCCGAACATCGCCGCCCATCCCGACAGCTCCGGATTTCCGACGAATCACCCGCCCATGACGTCACTCCTGGGCGTTCCCGTGACCTCCCGAGGCCGGTCCGTCGGCAACTTCTATCTGACCGACAAGGTCGGAGCCTCGCAGTTCACCTCAGAAGATCAGCGCCTCGTGGAGCTGTTTGCGCTGCACGCCGGCATCGCGATCGATAATGCGCGGCTGCACGAACAGGCCGCCGACTTCGCGATCGTCCAGGAGCGCGACCGGATCGGTCGCGACCTGCACGACGGCATCATCCAATCGCTCTACGCGGTGTCGCTGTCCCTCGAAGACGTCCCGGAGATGATGACGTCGGCGCCCGCCGAGGCCGAGGGCCGTATCGACGCCGCGATCGATTCCCTTCAGGCGTCCATCCGCGAGCTCCGCAACTTCATTTACGGCCTGCGGCCGGAGACGTTCGACGGGGCTTATGTGCCGGCGGGCATCCTCGCTCTCCTCGAGCAGTTTCGCTACAACACGCTCATCGACGTCGAGGTCGAGGTCGACCGCGAGGCGGCGAAGGGTCTGTCAGCAGAGCACGGGGCAGAGTTGCTCCAGGTTGTCCGAGAGTCGCTCAGCAATGCGGCTCGCCATGCGCGGGCGAGGCATCTTGCGGTGACGTTTCGCCAGGAAGCGCTCGGGCCGACGCTGGTGGTCGCGGATGACGGCGTCGGTTTCGATGTGGCGGGTCCGGTCCCTGCCGGCCATCAGGGCCTCGCGAACATGAATGCTCGCGCGGAGGCAATTGGCGGCAGATTGCGTGTCGAGAGCGCCAAGGGCGAGGGCACCCGGATCATCCTTGTGTTGCCCGGCCGGGCAGACGCCTGACGCGATCTGACCAGACCCGACCCTGAACGCCCGGCAGCGGCCGCTTGGCCCACGCTTCGTGACAAGCGGCACGGTCCCAATGAGCGCCCAAGACCGACGATCCATTCGAGTTCGACGACCGACTCGGGACAGCCGAGCGGCGAGAGAACTCGAGCGGAAGGAACGGACAAATGGACAAGGCGAAGGGACTTGCAGCACTGCGGATCTTGCTCGGTGCTGGCTTCCTCTACGCAGGCCTCGAGAAGGTCTTTGATTTCGCAGGCTCCGGCAAGGCGTTTACCGCCGCCGGCTTCCTCAAGTTCGGTACCAATGGCAGCTTGCCGGGCACCGACCCGAAGGCGATCGTCAACCCGACCCACGACCTCTGGGTCACCCTGGCCGGAAACCCCGGCCTGATCAGCGTCATCAACTCGCTGGTCGTGATCGGAGAGGTCGCGATCGGCGTCGCCCTGATCCTTGGCATCGCGACTCGTTTCGCCGGCGTCATGGGCGCCCTGCTGATGGCCTTCATCACCGTGGCCGCCTGGAGCTTCGCCTTCGGGCCGGTCAACGAAACGATGCTCTACACGGCCGTGGCCCTGTACCTCGCGTACGCCCAGGCTGGCCTCGTCTACGGGCTTGACGCGATCGCGGAGAAGACCGAGATCGTCGAACATCGGCCGGCGCTGCACTACCTGCTCGGGTAGCGCTCCGGCGGCCTTCCGGCCGAGACCCGGCCCCGGCAGCCACCAACCAGCGGATCCCCAACGGATATGCTGGTTCCATTCAAGGAGATGTCACCATGCCACGCGTCCGACTAGCCATCGTCTCAGCCGTCATCGCCGGCCTCGCCCTGGCCTCGACGGGTTGCTCGACAGCCGGGAGTGCCCCGGGCTTTACCTACGGACCAACAGTGGCTCCGTCCTCGGCCGCATCACCGAGCTCCGCTGCTGCAGCCTCCCCCGTCGTCTCGGCCGTGGCTTCGGCCTCGTCAGCGAGCGGTGCGACCGTCACGCTGACGGAGTGGAAAGTGACCATCGGCGGCACCATCCAGTCCGGTAAAACGGATCTCACGATCTCGAACGTCGGCGTCGCAACTCACGAGCTTCTTGTGTTCAAAAGCGACCTCGCCCTGTCGGCCTATCCGACCAATGCCGCGGGCGACATCAAGGAAGAGGGCACCGGCGTCAACCTGGTGAGCGACGGCGACAACATTTTTGCGGCCCGCTCACAGACCCGCAGCATCGATCTCGCGCCAGGTACGTACCTGTTCGTCTGCAACATCACGGGTCACTTCAAGGCGGGGATGTTCACCACCGTGATCGTGGCCGCGTGAGCGCGGCCAGGTCCTAACTCGTTGGCGCCGGATCGGGCGGCGGATCAGTCCGGGCGGGCGCCGGATCGGGCGGCGGCGTCCCCTTCGGCTGGACGATGCCGAGGGCGTTGCCGCTCGGATCGATGATCCAGGCCGACCAGGCGAAGCCCATGTCGGCGATGCCGTCAGCGTCCGTCTTCGGATCTGGCCAATCGTAGGACTCGATCCGTATCCCTCGGGCGCGGAGATCGGCGAGCTCCGCGCGGAGATCCGGCACGCGCCAGGCCATCTGGCTCTGCGTGTCGGACGTCCCCGTCGTGCTGCGCGAGACCGAGAACTGCGAACCCCCGCCGCAACGGAAGACGATCCGCTCCTCCTCTTGCGCCAGGACCTCGAGACCGAGCGTGTCGTGGTAGAACTCACGGCTCGCCGCCAGGTCCTTCGACAGGAGGATCGGGAACACGAGGTAATCCCCAAGCAATGGCGGGCTCCCTTCGGCCATGCGACAGTCGGACATCGGTCGTGATCGGGCCGTGGCGGCGGCCGGCCCAGCGTTCTGCGCGCCATCCTAGATGAGCGCGGCCCGAGCTTCCTTTAGTGGCCACAGGCCGTCGAGCGACCCCGGGTGGACGCGCATCGACGCAACCGCCACCCATCCTCCGGCCTGGCGACCTGCTGCACCTCGGCCCGCGGCATAGTTACCCGACAAGGTACGACGACAGCCGGTTTGAAGGAGATGACCATGGCCACTGTCAGGTCCAGGGACGGCACCACGATCGCGTTCGACGAGCAGGGCAACGGCCCAGCTCTCATCCTGGTGGATGGGGCCATGAGCACACGATCATCCGGCTCCAAGCCGGAGCTCGCCAAACTCCTCGCGCAGCACTTCATGGTCTACAGCTACGACCGCCGAGGCCGCGGGGACAGCGGGGACACGAAGCCTTACGCGGTCGAGCACGAGATCGAAGATATCGACGCCCTGATCGACGAAGCGGGAGGATCCGCCTTCGTCTACGGTCACTCGTCTGGAGGGTCTCTGGCTTTGGAGGCAACCGTCAAACTGGGCGACAAGGTCAAGAGACTCGCTGTGTATGAAGCCCCCTACAACGACGATCCCGACGCTCGGAAGGCCTGGGGTGAGTACATCAGGAACCTGACGGAAGCCCTCGCCTCCGACCGCCGCGGCGACGCGGTCGCTCTATTCATGGCGTACGTCGGCGTGCCCGCCGCCCAGATTGAAGGGATGCGCCATGCGCCCTTCTGGAAGGGCATGGAGGCCATCGCCCCGACCCTTGGCTACGACCAAACAGCGATCATGGGCGAGGACGGCTCGATTCCGATTGAACGGGCTGCCCGTGTCCACGTGCCCACTCTGCTGATGACTGGTGGCAATGGTGCTCCGTTCATGCTGGAGACCGCCAAGACGCTCAGCACGACGATCCAGGGCGCCAAGTTGAGCACGCTGGACGGCCAGACTCACGACGTTCAGCCGGAAGCGCTCGCACCGGTCCTGGTCGAATTCTTCACTTCACCGAACGACGCTGCGTCGGGGGCCTAATCGGGTCGGGGGCGCCTGCTCGCCCCACGCCTCGCACCGCGACGGATGCAGGCACTGCTGTGGTCTGAACTGCCGGACACGCGAGCCGCAACTGGGAGTCACCGCCGCGGCTAGTTGGCGCCGACCACGTTGAAGGCCTGGTTGACGAAGACGTGGTGCGGCCAGTTGACGCCGATGTAGTGGACTTCGTACTCGCCGTCGCTCAGCTGGACAACTCGATCGACGACGCCCCCTGGGTAGGCGGCAAGTGCAGCCTCCGTCGCGTTATTCGCTGTCGTTCCGCTGACGATCGTCCCTGACCCCTGACTGTAGTTCGCCGGGATCTGACCGACCTGCTTTGACGTGGAGGGCGCTCCTTGCTGGAAGGCGACCACCCCGGCCGTGGAGGACGCCGCAGATCCGTAGTCGCCAGGTGGTTGCACGATGACCTGTGTGGCCGTGATGGTCGTCGAGCTGGTCGTCCCAAGGACGAGGACGGTCTCGCCTGCTGTAATCGCGTTCGCCGAGGCCGAGCTCGTCCCCTGCTGGTATGTCGTGGACGACGCCTCGTTGACGGCGACCTTTTGACCGGTTGCTGTCGAGACTGTGAAGCCCGACGCGGACACGCTGTCGACGATGCCGGCCGTCCCGCCTGCAGCCGGGCCAGACCGAGCGTTGGATCCACCGCCGCCGGATCCGGGGGCGCTGGGAGCGGCAGCCAACGCGCCTGAGCCTGACGCCTGGATGGCGTATGCGGCGGCGGCTACGCCGACAACCATGGCGACGACAGCGAAGGAGCCGATGAGCTTTCGGGAAAACATTGAACTACCCCTGTTCTCGATGGCGAGTCGGTCTGCCCTCGCGAACCGAGCGGCGACGACCGACGAGAGCAGCTTGACTCGCCTGCGCTTTCGGTTCGATTACGACTTGACGCCGCCCGATCGCCGCCGGACCCTGCCAGGGACGGCTCGATGGGCGCCGACCTGGCGGGGTGTCGCGCGCCGCGGCGAGCGAGTCATGACGTCCCTCAATCGGGATCAGGTAGGCCGAAGATGGTCGACGACACCATTGCGCAGTTCGAAGGCATCCTGGAACGCGCCCCGCTCGACACCAGGGTCGCCACCCTAGGGACCTCTTCGAGCGCGTCGCCGTCGACAGCCGGGAGCTGACGGCCGCGACCGCACTCGACGACCATGGGCCGGGCCGGAATGAACTCCATCTCGCGCTGGGTCCCGAGACCGATGGGCGCCTATGGCCGCTCGGCACCTGATCGTCGGTCTTTTGGCCCTATCGAGCGCCATTTCCGCTGCTCACGATAAGCGGGTGCTGGTCGATCCCGAAGCACCAAGGAGGATCACGTGAGCACGCCGGCGACGAGACCACATCCCTACCATCCTTCCAGCTTCTTCATGAGCCACGTGGTCAATCCGATCACGCTCTGGCTCGGCGGTCCGACACTTACCGTGCGCGGCCGCCGCAGCGGCCGCCCGATCAGTACGCCCGTTCCGACCCTCGAGTTCGAGGGCGCTCGCTACCTCGTGTCGGGCGGAGGCGAGACGCATTGGGTGCGCAACCTACGGGCCGCCGGCGAGGGCGAGCTGCGGCGGGGGCGAGCGCATGAGCGGTTCCACCGGGTCGAGGTGCACGGCGACGAGCACGATCGGGTGGTGGCCGCCTATCGCGAACGGATGGGCTGGCGGGCGCGCGAGTTTTTCGGCGCCTTGCCCGATCCGGCTGACCACGTGGTCTTTCGGATCGAGCCGATGCCGTAGTCCGACAGGAGTTGGGGAGATGAACCTCCTCGTCGTCTATGCCAGCCAGTTCGGCAACACGGAACACTTAGCGAAGACCATCGGCTCCGCCCTCGAGCCGCGTCATACCGTTCGGGTGATCGCCGCCAAGGACGCCCGCGACCTAACCGGCGAGGGTGTGGACCTGCTGCTCGTGGGTGCGCCGACCCAGATGTTCGGCCGGCGCCGTCTCGTCCGCTCGTTCCTTGACGGCCTCACCCGCCACGGTTTCAGCGCGGTGGCCGCCGCCGCCTTCGACACCCGGATGGGGCACCCCGACCCAGAAGAACGCCGCCGTGGCCGAGGTCATCGTCGCGCGCCTGGAGGCGGCCGGCTGCCGGGTCGTCGCACCGCCCGAGAGCTTCCTGGTGGGCGGCTTCACCGGTCCGCTGGTCGCGGGTGAGGAAGAGCGCGCCGAGCGCTGGGCGGTCGGCGTCGCCGAACGCCTGACCATCACGACGGCATGAAGGAGCAAGCCATGAGGATCCTCGTCGCCTACGCCAGCAAGCACGGCGCGACCCGGGAGATCGCCGTACGCATCGCCGAGCAGCTGAACAGAGCAGGCCTGCAGGCGCGGGCCGAGCCCGTGACCACCGCGACGGACCTTTCGGGTTACGAGGCCTTCGTCATTGGCAGCGCCGCCTACATCGGTCACTGGCAGAGGGAGGCCGCCGAGTTTGTCCGGCGCAACAGCGCCGTCCTCGTCGACCGGCCGACGTGGCTGTTCAGCAGCGGCCCGCTGGGCACCGCGCCGCCCACCGACGCCGAGCGTCGCGACCAGCGCGTCGCCGCCGAACCCAAAGAGATCCCCGAGCTTCGCGAGGCGATCCACGCGCGCGACCACCGGGTCTTCTTCGGCGCCCTGGACCCGAGCACGCTCGGGTTCCGGGACCGGGCGATCAGGACACTGCCGGCCGGCCGCGCGTTGCTACCCGAGGGCGACTTCCGCGACTGGTCTGACATCGAGGCATAGGCGAAGGGTATCGCCCGCGCGCTGGCGCCGGTTGCCGTCACCACCGGCGCATGACGGTGAGAAGGCACAATCCATGGCTGCGCTGACGACGGCCGCTTCCACATCAGCCACACCGGCCGTCGGGAGTGGCCCGAATGTCGTGCGCTGGACTGGCGCCGTCGGGCTGGCCGCCCTCGTCGTCTTTCTGCTCGCCACGCCGCTCTACTTCATCGGCCCGGCCCAGCCGGCGGGAAGCACGGATGGGGCTACGCTGGCTGACTTCCTGACCAAGACCCATACCCAGATCCTGACCCGGGCGACCATCGCCGACCCGATCATCATCGGCTGCTTCGTGGTCTTCCTGGCCGGTTTCCGGCACCTGATCCGCCAGACGCGGCCGGCTTGCGAATGGCTCGCCACACTCGTGTTCGGAGCAGGCCTGATGCTGGCGACCCTCCAGCTTGTGGCCGATGCGCTCCAGGGTGGGGCGGCCCTGGACGCCTCGGTCAAGGCCGAGCCCATGATGGTCAAGGGCCTGTTCGAGGCGAGCTACGTCTTCTACGGGGCCATCGGGCTGAGCATCGCCGCACTGATGCTGGGCGCGGCCGGCTACGCCATCCTGGCCACCGGGGCACTTGCCCGCTGGATCGGCTGGCTAGCCCTCGCCGGCGCGGTCGTCAACCTGATCGCCGCTCCGTCGATCTACGGGGGGACCGACTACACCGCCTTCTATTCGGCCGATGGCTGGATCACCTACATCGCCCAGCTGACGTGGGTGGCCTGGTTCGCGATCGCGAGCGTCGCCATGTTCCGGAAGCGGGAGCCAGGCGCGCACCGGCTGGCGGCCCCGATGGAGGCTGCGTGAGGAGACTCCAACCTGACCGTCGACTTGGCAATCCCGCGCAGCTGGTAACGTGCTATCCGGGAGGAGCTTGTTCTGGCTCCGGCGGTAGGATTCGAACCTACGACCAAGCGGTTAACAGCCGCCGGGCTCGGGGCTGATTCTGAGCACGAATGTGGCCCATCGTGTCGACTGAATCAGTCACGCAGTCAGTCACCGACGAGCCCGGCACGAGTGTCACGGTTTCCCGGACGCAACCCGACGTCGGCGTGGACGGGTTCGGGACCGTTCCCGATCCGAACCGGATCGACTGCGCGGACTACTTGGCCCACCGGTCCGCCCAGGCCCACCACTGGACGCCGGCCGGCTGGACCTGCGACCGCTGTGCCGCCGAGGCGACGGCATGACCGCGGTATCACGGGCACCGTTCGCTTATAGGTCTAGCCCTACAAAGCGTCGCCGGAGCCGAGCCCTCATCGACACGATCAAGTCGGCGATCGTCGACCTGCTCGAAGCCGAGCAGCCGATGACCGTCCGCCAGATGTTCTACCGGCTCGTGTCGGCCGGCGCGATTGGCAAGACCGAGGCCGAATACAAGCAGACCGTCTGCCGGCTATTGGCGGACATGCGCCGCGACAACACGATCCCGTACCGCTGGATCGCTGACAACACGCGCTGGATGCGGAAGCCGAGCAGCTTCGACTCGGCCGAGGATGCCCTCCGAGCCACCGCCCGCCTCTACCGCCGGAACGTCTGGCTTGACCTGCCCGACTACATCGAGGTGTGGTGCGAGAAAGACGCCCTGGCCGGTGTCCTGTACGACGTGACGGCCGAGTACGACGTCCCGCTCATGGTCACCCGCGGCTACCCCTCGCTGAGCTATCTCCACGAAGCCGCGGAAGTGATCGCCGGTCAGATCGTCCGCAGGTCGAAGAGGGTGACGGTCTACTACTTCGGCGACCGCGACCCGTCCGGCGTGGACATCAGCCGGAACGTCTCCGAGCAGCTCACGTGGTTCGCCCTCAAGATTACTGGCCTCCCGCCGGAGACGGTCGGGCGCTTCCTCGCCTTCGATCGGATCGCCGTTGAGCCCTGGCAGATCGCGGCGTACCACCTCCCGACGCGCCCGACGAAACAGACGGACAGTCGCGCCCGCAACTTCGCCGGCGAGAGTGTCGAGCTCGATGCCATTCCGCCGAACGACCTCCGCCAGCTCGTCCGGAGTCGTATCGAGGATCACCTACCGGAGGGCGCCCTCGATGCAGTGCGCGTTGCTGAGGAGTCCGAGCGCGCCGTCTTGACCCGGATCGCCGAGACGATGGGCCGGACGTCATGACCCCGCCCGAGCTCGGAGGCCAGATCAGTCAATCTGGTCGGGGCGAGAGGGCTAGAACGTACGGGAACGACCTAGTCGGACCGGTACGCGTGGCCAGGCGTCACTCGAGGCAAGGGCGACGTTGTCGCCTGAGCAAGAGGGCCCCGGCCCGCGTCAACTCCGGTCACTTATGACGCTAGTTCTGACGCGATTCGTGCACAACTCGCGTCAGGTTTACTGAGGATTTCGACAAAATGGGGGGATTCGGAAGCGGACGGCGGCGGTCCTTCGTGGAGCAGCACCAGGTCGAATGGTGCTTCGCTCTGGACGTAGGCATCCTCTCCGGCCGCTGGGTGACCCCGGGCGACGAGGGCCCCCTGTACCTTCGTGCCGCGGCGTGCGCGTGGTCCATCGAGGCTGCCTACATGGTGCGCAACGATGGCCGGCTCGTGCTCACGGTCTGGCTCCCGACCGAGACGAGCATCGTCCAGTCCGACATCGAGCTCACGATGGTGCCGATGGTCTCGGGCGGCGATCGAGCCTACTTCCTGTGTCCGGGACTGCCCGGAGCGAGGGGCTGTGGGGCCCGGGTGGCGATGTTGTACTGGCCGCTGATCGGTGGCCAAGGGTTCGCGTGTCGACGCTGCCATCGACTCGCCTACCGGAGCACGCAAGAGCGCAGGAAGACGCTGGCGCAACTCCGCCAGGAAATCTTGGGTCGACCATGGCCGATCCTCCCTGCCGCTCCCCGCAGGCCCGCATCGCCTCGCTCTTTCCGCGAAACGCGAGTGTCCTAGCTCGGCGCTAGTCGTCAACCGGGAATGGGGGGGTGGAGCTGGAATGCCGGTTCCGGGACGGGTGGACGCACTGCGAATGAAGGTCGCGCAGCCGGCGGGTACGACAACCTGCGGGTGCCACAGCTGATGATGCTGGGTTCCTTTCGGCAGTTGGTTGTCCACTATCGAAAGCTACGGATGAGGATCTCGGACTTGATCGCCAGGTCTGCGTGTTTGGGGCGGCGAATCAGAAACGACGCATATGCCTTCTCTGGCCATGGCCGCGAAGACCGGCGTCGAGGTGAAATCGAGGTCGTACCGTTGCCGGCCGGGCTCAGGAGGCGGGCACAGTAGTGCGATTCCCGGTAGTGCATCAGTTTGAGGGCGGGTAGTGGGTCAGTTTGAGCGTGGGCGGTCGGTGATGGTGTTGTCGATGTCAGGACTGCCCCGTCGGGACTTGATAGGATCTGGGTCCATGACGGATGCAGACGGGACCGCGCGCAGTCTCCTGACCGAGCTTGAAGAGCGCCTGGCCACGCACGACCTCGACCAGATGGTCGACCTGTTCACCGACGACGTCGTGCTGATTGGCAATGACAGTGAGAACTGGAACCGGGACGAGACAGTGGCCTATCTCTCCGAGATGGCGGAGATGAAGTTCACCGTCCGGTGGGAGTGGGACCGCGTGGCGGTGGTGCTCGACGTACCCGGACTTCTGTCCTTCGCTGCCGCGGGCATGATGGGGTTCTACGACGAGTCAGGGCAGCTTTCTGGCGACCGCGAGCCGTTCCGGGTCACCTGTCTCGCCGTTGAGGACCGCGGTAAGTGGCGATGGAGGCACTTCCACGGGTCAGATCCGAAAAGCTGACTGAAAGGCCGGTGGCGTGGGTGGTAGCCGGACGCTCCGGCAATGTCAGACGCAAGGTCCGGCCTCTAGCATCCGCGGCCAGCGGCGCGTCCCCACGCTTGGCGAGCGGCATTAGAAGGGGTCGTAGGACGAACGAGTGGTAGTCGTCACCGATCTGAGGGCCACGATTGGGCACGAAGTCCTGGCGATCACAGATCACCGAGCGACTTCGCCTAGAGGTCACGATCAGGACGGCCAAGGGCCAGGTAGTAGATATCGCGCTGCAGCTTCTGGGGCACATCGACGGGGAGTGGACGCGGCTCGTTCGCAATGACAATGCGCACGGAACCTGCCACCGACATACGAGCCACCCCGATGGGACCGAAACCAAGCATGAGTTCCTAGCAATCTTGCCAGCGACATTCCTGGATCAGGCGCAGCAGGACCTTCAGAAAAACGCCGGACGGTACCTCGACGATTACGAGCGCGAGCTTTCGAACATGAAGCGAGGGATCTGATGAGGCAGAGCGACCAGGCCGAACGGAACATTGACCTGGCCTTCGATGTGATCAAGCAAGTCCTGTTGCAGCCGGACGAGATAGACGGACTGGAAAAACTCGGAGGCGGCGCCACGCTGGTTCTCTTCGACCCAGAGGACGAGGCCCTGACCGCTGCTAACGCAGAGATGGCGGATCGGCTGGAAGGTCGAGGTGAACGTCTCGTGCGTGCAGAGGTTCAGCGTCGTCTCTTCCTACAGCCTAAGCACTAGTCGAGTAGGGCAGCGATCTCTTCGCACGTCCAGATGTGATCGCACAGTCCAGCGGCCATCGCCGGAGTCCGCGGATAGGGCTTGGCGAGCGACTTATGGGGTCGGCCCCAGTTCATGTAGAAAAAGTGCAGGCTGACCGCTGCCGCGTGGTTCCGGAACTTCTTTGAGAAGCCGTTGGTCAGACGAGTGAAGCGGCGCATCCCCATCCGCATCGTCAGGTTCTGCCGCTCGACATAGCTCGTGCTGATTTTCTCCGGGTCCGGGTCGCCCTGGATGATCCGGACCTCTTCCGAGAGAACGACCGGCGGGCTAAACCTTCGCTCTTCGTTCGGGTCGGTCCCGTACTGCTTGACCAACATTGCGTAGTCCACGTCGGTCCCCCAGGCAGCTTCGATGGCCGGGAGATAGGGGCCGAAACCATCCGTCGTGATCTGGATGCGATGGTTGATCCGCGAGGCGAGGTCGGCAATGAACGGGGTAGCGGACTCAGCGTGCGGGACGGACCGACGGCTGTTCGTCTGTCAGAAGGTCCTGTCGTCGCCTGACGACCCCCCGTCGTGGGACTATCAGGGCGTCACGGGCATCGACTTGTATCGCCACGGGTGGGGCGAGGGCACGGTCGTGGTTCACGTCGCGGGCCGCGCCGGACGGAAGGACCCGAAGATCATCGTCATGCAGCCGAACCTCGATCGGGCGGCTGAAGCCGTCGCCGTGCTTCGGCGCCTCATACATAGCGGAGGAGCTGCGTCGCAGCCGCAGGGTCCTCACATCGGCCGCAACACAGGCGCGTACGACGAGCTGAGGTCCGCCACCAATGGTTGGTCGATGGCGGTGATCGTGCGTTCGTATCCGAGTGACCTTGCTGGCAACAGCCGACGTCGGAGCGAGGGAGTGCGTCTAGCAGAACACGGGTATGCCGCCGTGAGCGTGGTGGACGATCCCGGCAAAGTGCGGACCAAGAGCCTCCTGATGACCGGCGGGTTTGGAGCGGCGGTCCGATTTGCCCTAGGCAAACGCGCGCTCCGAGAGATCGGGCTGAGGACGGTCACCTATCAGAAGGTCACCTGAGGGGCGATCTACCCGAGTCGATAGCCAAATCGCTGCGCACTGCGCACTTCGCGACTCTACCCAGCCGTCGTCGATGAGTCCCGGAGACTGGTAGCCGAGCGGCTGGAGTGGGGGTGGCTGTCTACCGCGCATCACGATAACAACACTTATCGTGATGGGATCGCCGCCACGGAAGCCTGCGATCGGGTCCCGGCCCCATCAGGAGCCGCGAGGACATGGCCGACTCCGGGCAGCAAGGGCAGCGACGGATTCGAGAAGAGTCACGGGATTGGCCTTAATGACCGAGGGGCGGGGTCGCGGCCGTGGCCTGTCGCACTTGCTCCCGGCCGCTGCGGCTCGACCGAACCCAGTCTATGAATTCGAGGCAGCGTCCCATGAAAACGGCCGGATCGGGATTGGTCTGCGCGTCGGCCGCGATCAACGATCCGCCCACACCCACGCATGCCGCGCCCGCGGCGAACCACGAGCGAACCACATCTTGTGACGCGACGATGTTCGTCGGCATGAGCCGGGACCATGGACTCGGCCCGAGGATTCCTCGAATGAAGGCGGCGCCGTCGAACGCCGCCGCTGGGAACAGCTTGACGATCTCCGCGCCGAGCTCCTCGGCGGCCGAGATTTCGGTCGCGCTTCCGCAACCCGGCAGGTAGGCCACGCGACGACGGTTGCACAGGCGGGCGACGTCGGCACTGAGGGTCGGGCCAACCACGAAGTTCGCTCCGGCATCGATGAAGAGCGCCGCGGTCGGCGCATCCACGACAGTTCCGGCGCCGAGGACTACGTCCGGATACTCGTCTTCACACCACCTCGCGAGATCCGCGAACATCCGGACCATCCCGTCCTTGCGGTTCGTGATCTCGACGACACGCATGCCGGACGCGACGGAGGCGGCGATCACGCGGCGGCCACCTTCCAGGTCCCTTGGAGTGAAGATCGGCACGGCGCCGATCTCGAGCATTGACGTCAGGACGGTCAGCCTATCGAAGCGCATCTCTCTACCTCACGGAGTTTCTCGGGCCTGGTCTAGCCGCTCAACGGCCTGATGTCCGACGACTGTCCATCGCACCGGCACCGATTCCTTACTCGACCTCCTCTTTGTCGACGGTCATGCGAAGCCCTCGGCCTCCCGGCTGAGCACGACGTCGAGCGTGTCCTTGAGCATTGCGTGAGCGGCGCCGAGAGGACTCGACTTTCCGCCTGAGACGACGATCTGGCCGACCTCGCCGCAGTCGTACTGGACGGCCTTCTCCGGACCGTGGAGGTGGTACAGAGGATCATCCGGGAGAATTTCCTCGATCTGGACGCTGAGGGCGCCGGACATCGCCTCGGCCCGCGCCACCGCTCGGATGCGGCGGCCGCCTTCGAGCGCCTGTCTAGCGCGCGCGGCGGTCGCCTCCTCGATCGGCTCGCACCGTACGTCCTCGATCGTCGCCCCCAAGCCCCACAGGATGTTCGCGAGCAGGACGATCTTCGAGGCAGCGTCTGAGCCGCTCAGGTCGCCGCGAGGGTCCGGCTCCGCGATCCCGAGCTTCTGCGCCGTCGCGACGGCGTGCGCGAGCGACGATCCCTCCTCGAGCCGCTCCAGGACGAAGCTGCTTGTGCCGTTGAGGCAGCCGCGTATCCGGCTGCATTCGAAGCCGCGAAGGCTGACCCGCGCCACGTCGGCGGCCGGCAGCGCCGCGCCGGTCGCAGCCGAGATTCGGATGCGGCGGCCCGATCCTTGCGCCGCGGCAGCCAGCTCGCGCCAGTGATGCACAAGGTGCGATTTCGTCGCTGAAACGATGTCCATTCCCGCGGCGAGCGAGGCAAGCGCCTGCTCGAGAGCCACTGGCCGCAGCGCGTCGCTGCTGGGGATTGCCTGCAGGGCAACCGCCGCGCCGGCACGCTGGAGAAACTGCTCGAGCGGCTCGTTCTCCGGCCAACCCTCGCGTGGCGGTACACCACCGCCCTGAACGAGGAACTGCTGCGTGTCCGTGCGGATTGCGGCGAGCCTGAGGTCCACGCCGTAACGACGGCCCACTTCGTCGCGCCTACTCTCGACGAGGGCCGCGAACTGGCGGCCTACCCGGCCGTAGCCGAACAGGAGGAGTCGGACTTCTCGTTTCATCGCACGGCTTCCGTCTTGAGGACATGGGTGTTGCCCTGACCGTCGAGGGCGTCCTCCGTCTCGAACGGTGACCGCCGAACCTGCCCTGCCTCCATGACGAAATCGATCCGCGACAAAGCGGAGACGTCCTCGAGTGAGTCACCCAGCACCGCCACGACATCGGCGCGCGCGCCGGGAGCGAGCCGCACATAGTCGTTGGCAATCCCCGGGAGCACGGCGGCCGCGATCGTCGCGCTCTGTACGGCGACTGCCGGAGCCATCCCGAAGCGAACCTCGAACTCGAACTCCTGAGCCTCGTCCACCTCCCTCCAGGGAAAGCATCCGGCGTCCGTTCCAGAGACGACGCGGACGCCAGCTTCGAGGCAATAGTGCAGCGACCTCGCCTGGATATGGACGGCCGGCCGCCAAATCGGCCCCCGCTCGGCGGCGGATTGATCGGCGACGTACTCCGTCGGCACGAGCGTCGAACCATCGAGAGGCCGCCACTCCCGAACCGGGTGGTGGCGCTGCTCGAGCGTCTTGATCACTTCGCGGCCAACCATGCCGGCGCCCCGACCACGGCGACGTTGTGGGCTCGTTCGTTCATGTCGGACTCCCGCTAGGACGACCGCGTGCTCGCCGCGACCAGATCGTTGGCGGTGGCGTCGGTCGCCGGGCGCCTGCAGACGACGCCGCCCTTCATGACAAAGTCCACCAGCGTGAGCGCCGCGACATCGGCCAACGGGTCGCCAGGCACGGCCACGATGTCGGCGCGGCAGCCGGGCGCAAGCCGGCCTGCGTCGAGCCGAAGGAACTCGGCTGCGACTGACGTCGCGCTTCGGATCGCCTCGATCGGGGTCATCCCGAATCGCGTCTCGTAGTCGAACTCCTCGGCTTCGTTCACCTCGGTCCATGGAGCGGTCCCGGCGTCAGTCCCAAAGAGCACCTTGACGCCCGCGTCGAGGCAGTTTCCGAAGGACCGCGCCTGGATCGAGGGGGCGTGTCCCCAGAGGGGCGTCCGCTCGCGGGCGCGGACCTCGGACACGTACTCGGTGGGCATGAGCATTGGGCACATATAGACGCCTTGGGCGGCCATCCGCGCGGCGACCTCGGGTCGAACGGAGAAGCCGTGCTCGATCGAGTCCACGCCGGCGTCCAGCGCCAATCGCACGCCCGTGTCGGACGTGGCGTGGGAGGCGACCCGGGCACCCCGAGCGTGCGCTTCCTCGACAATGGCGCGGAATTCGTCCGCGGTCCAGTTCGGTGCCGAGTCTATGTAGCCGTCCTCGGTCATTCGGTCGCCGGTTCCGCCGTTGGCGTACACCTTGATCCATTCGAGCCCGTAGGCCATCTGCTCCCGGACTGCTCGCCGACAGCCCTCTGGCCCGTCAGTGACGAGAACGCCGGACGGGAACCTCCAATCGTCGCGGTAGCCCGAGATCGAGTAGGTCCCGGTGCTCGACATCCCCGGACCTGCGACCTGCATCTGAGGTCCCGCGATCACGCCTTCGGCAATCGCGTCGCGGAGGCCCACGTCGTCGTAGCCGGCACCCTCGGTGCCCATGTCTCGAGCGGCGGTGAAGCCGTGGTCGAGCGCGATCCCGAGCGCCCGGACGGCGCGAGCGACGCGATGGCTCCGGTGCTCCTGCAGAAGCTGATAGGGGAAATCAGCCTTGCCCCGGGTGCCCTGCAGGAACATGTGGGTGTGGCAGTCGATGAATCCGGGCAGGAGCGCCCGATCTCCGAGGTCAACGATCTCGCTCCCCGGGGGCAGCGGCGCGCCGACGGACTCGATCCGATCACCGCGCACGCCAATGATGGGGTCGTCTCGGTAGGTGCCTGATTCAACGTCGACCATCCGCCGGGCCCGAAGGCCGATCAGCTGCGCTGCAGCCTGCTGTTGCGTGGTCATCTCTCCCTTTGTCCTCCCTAGCCGACGAGGGCCACGCCCTGGTGCGCGCGGATGTACTCGACAAGGCGACGCACGCCCTCCGTCACGTCCTCGAGCGGCGCGGAGTACGCGATCCGCAGAGCGTGTTCCTGGGTCTCGTCGAACGCGGTGCCCGGGACGACCGCAACGTGTGCCTCTTCGAGGACGCTCATCGCCAACTCCGAAGCCGGGGGCGCGCTCTCGGGATAGGTCACCCAGAGATAGAAGGCCCCCTCGGCCGGCGAGTAACGCAGGACGTCCTGGGTTGCGAGGTAGTCGAGCAGCGCGCGGCGGCGCCGGGCAAACTCGGCCACCATCTTGTCGCGCTCGTCCTGCGGGCCATCAAGCGCCGCGGCCGCACCGTACTGCTCGAAGGTTGGCACGCACACCGTTGTGTACTGATGGACCCGGAGGGCCCACTTGATGAGATCCCGCGGTCCGGCGAGGTAGCCAAGGCGCCAACCATCCATCGCATACGCCTTGGCGAACCCAGACACGAGCAGGGTTCGCTCTCGCATTCCGGGGATCGATGCCGGCGAGACGTGCCGAGCGCCCTCGTAGATGAGGTGCTCGTAGATCTCGTCAGAGATGGCGAGGACGTTCGTGCCCTCGAGCTGGGCCGCAATGGCCTCCAGTCGAGGCCGATCCAAGACCGCGCCGGTCGGGTTCTGCGGAGTGCACAGGATGACCATCCGGGTCCGCGGGGTGATCGCTCGGCCGAGGGCCTCGGGATCGATCCGCCAGCCATCGGCCCCCTGGAGTGGCAGGAAAACGGGCACGCCGCCGGCCAGGCGGACGCACGGCGCGTAGTGGGGCCAAGCGGGGACCGGGATGATGACCTCATCACCTGGATTCAGGTAGGCCATCATCGCGATCCAAACGGCCTCATTGGCGCCGATCGTCGCGACGATCTCGTCGACCGGCGCGTAGGTCAGGCCATTCTCGCGGGCGAGCTTGGCGGCGATCGCCTTCCGAAGCTCGACGATGCCCCAGTTCGAGGCATAGTGGACGGCACCGGCATTGAGGGCCGCGATCGTCGCCTGCTTGATGAGAGCGGGGGTATCGAAGTCAGGGCGCCCAATCTCAAGGTGGTAGATGTGGGCGCCTTGGTCTTCGAGCTCATGAGCACGATCGAAGATGACCCGGATTTTCGAGGGCTCCACATCGCTAAGGCGCGCCGCAGGTCGTAGCAGGCCGTCGTTCACTGAGATCCTCCTTCGAAGCCACGAGCGGGGTTGGCAGTTTGTGCCGCGGGGGCGGCGCTGGTGAGTGCTCCGTAGTCCTCGAATAGCGCCGGCGTGCCGCCGCCATGCCAGAGCACGACCGTTTGCCGGTCCAGCCGTCCAGTACGCGCCCAGGCGATGGCGGCTGCCAGGACCCGAGCCGTGTAGACGGGATCGGCACAGACGCCCTCGGTGCGACCGAGGAGGCGGGCCGCGGCCGCCGCCTCGGGTGAGGCGGTCCAGTACGGCAACCAGCCCGTCAGGTCGTCGAGGAACACCTCGTCATTCCACGCCCCAACGTCGGCCGTCGCTTCCGACTGCCACACCTCGCGCAGCCGGGCCATGAGCTCGACAAGGTGCTGCCGGAATTCCGGCTCTGAAGACGCGCTCGAGAAGTAGGTCGGCACCCCGACGACCCTCGTTGGGCCTCCCGCAAGCCACAGGCCGACCCGCAACCCAGCATAGGTGCCTCCGGTCGCAAGTCCGACGAATAAGACGTCCGCCTCGACGCTTGCCGCGGCCAACTGATCGGCGAATTCGAGTCCCGCTACGACCTGACCCGAGGCGCCGACCGGGCCGGATGCTCCCAGCGGGACCTCATACGGCACGCGTCCCGCGGTGCGGAGCTCGGTAAGGACCTCGTGAAGGAGCTGGGCACGACTCGCCGGAGTTGCGTCCGCAGCGTATCGCAGCTCCGCACCGACCAGGTCGCAGATCCGCTCGTTCGGGCTGGGGATGGCAGGAGCCGGTCCACCAAGCACGAGGATGCAGCGCAGGCCGGCTCGGGCGGCCGCGGCAGCCGTCAATCGACAGTGGTTGGCGCGTCCGCGACCTGCAGTGACAAGGGTCTCGGCACCTTGCTCGCTCGCCGCTCCGACATGGAATTCGAGATTGCGCAGCTTGTTACCGGCAAGCCCGACGCCCATCAGGTCTTCGCGCTTCATCCAGACCGCGGACGGGCCTTCGTGACCGCTCTCGGCGGCCAGCCCCTGAAGGGCGGCACCGAACCGAGGCAGCGGCTCAAGCGGGGTGGGCGCCCCAACAAGCTCGACACGGGGCAGTGGCAGCCGCCTGCCCGCGGCGTCGGTCCATTCGGCAAGCGAGAGCATGTTCATGAGGCGACCGTCGTGCGGAATGGGTGTCGCGTGCGATATGCCGGTTGCTCGACGATCCGTCCCAGGAACTCGACGATGAGTTGCACGGCGATGAAGGACGTGAGCTGGGTAGCCGTGTCGATCATCGGATTCACCTCAACGAGGTCGAAGCCGATGACGTCCGCACGCTCGGCAATCGCTCCGAGGGTGTCGCGCAATTCGTCATACGAGAGACCGCTCGGTTCGGGCGTGCTCGTCCCTGGGACGATCGAGGGATCGAGCACGTCGATGTCGATGCTGACGTAGACCGCCGATCCCCTCGGCACGATCTCCGCAACGCCTGCCGGGCCCCGCCGGCGGGCGTCGCGCGCGGTGATGATCGTGTTCCCGTCGTGAATCGAGTCGGCGACATCAGCTTGGTGCGTCCGGAAGCTCCGAATCCCGACCTGCACGATGCGCTCCACGTGGTCCAACGTCGTGATCATCCGCATCGGGTTGCCGTGGGAGTGGATGACGCCATGAACGAATGGTTGATAGTCAATGTGCGCGTCGAAGTGAACGACGGTCATTGGCTCCGAGAAGGCGCGGGCGATCGCGAACGAGATCCCATGGTCGCCGCCGAGGACAAGCGGCATTGCGCCGCGCGCAAGGATGGCGCGCACCATCGCCGTCGCGTTGTCCCAGCTCTGATCGGGCCGGGTGTAGATGACATCGACGTCCCCGCAATCGACGATTCGTCGATTCCCAAGCTCGTAGTCGAGGTATCGCCGACCGGAATCGATGTCCCAGAATCCGGGGCTCTCCTGCGGCGCGCCACCGACGAACCGCAGCGATAGCTCGCGCAGGCGCCTCGGCCCGAAGCGCGCACCAGGCAGCCATCCGACGCCTTCATCGCTTGGGAACCCGAGCACCCCGATGTCGGCATCGAGTTGGTCGAGGTTCTCGCAGGTCGGGGCGCGAAGGAACGATACGAGGCCGGTGAAAGGCAGGTCGAGCCGGTCAGTCATCGGTGATCACCCCGATCTCGTTGGGATTTCGTGACGACATCACACGTCCTCGTGGAGGATGCGCTTGAGGAACTCGGTCGTTCGCGGCTGTTTGGGCGCCGAGAAGATGTCCCGCGGCATCCCCTGTTCGATGATCCGCCCGTCATCCATCACCACGACGCGGTCGGCGACCTCGCGGGCGAACTGCATCTCGTGGGTAACGATCACCATCGTCATGCCGTCGTCGGCCAAGACCCGCATCGTCTGCAAGACCTCGCCGACGAGCTCGGGGTCGAGGGCCGAGGTCACCTCGTCGAAAAGCATGATCTCGGGCTGCATCGCCAGGGCCCGCGCGATCGCCACCCGCTGCTGCTGGCCGCCCGACAGCTGGTGAGGGTAGGCGGTGGCCTTCTCAAAGAGCCCGACTTTTCGGAGCAGATCCCGTGCCCGCTCGACGGCCGTCGTTCGGTCGAGACCCCTGACGAAGATCGGGGCCTCGATGACATTGGCCATGACCGTCATGTGCGGAAACAGGTTGAATTGCTGGAAGACCATCCCAACCTCGGCGCGAACGGCGCGCATCGCGCTGTCCGACGGCCGCTTGGTCTTGCCATCCGGACCCGGCACCGCGAGCGCGACGCCTTTCACGGTGATCGAGCCCGCGTCGATGCTCTCGAGCGCGTTGATCGTCCGCAGCAGGGTGGTCTTGCCCGAGCCACTCGGACCGATGAGCACGACCACCTCGCCATGCGCGACCTCGAGCGTGATCCCGCGCAGTACCTCCAGGGTGCCGAACGACTTGTGGACATCCCGCATCGAGATGAGCGGCTCGGACCCGCTGGGAGCTGGCGGTCGGCCGTTCTCGTTCATCGCGTGCTGATCCGCAGGCGTCGCTCGATCCAGCGAACCCCCAGGCTCGCCGGATAGCTGATCACGAGGTACATCACGAAGATGAGGCTGTAGATCTCCAGGTATCGGAACGACTGGGCGGCGAGGAGCTGCCCGGAAAAGAGGAGCTCGGGCACGGAGATCGTTGCCACGAGCGCGGTGTCCTTGAACATCGAGATGAAGTAGTTCCCGACCGGTGGGATAACGATCCGAAGGGCCTGAGGCAGGACGATGTGGCGAAGGGTCAGCCCGGTCGGCATGCCGAGCGCGTCAGCCGCCTCCCACTGCCCTTTCTGGACGGCATCAATCCCGGAGCGGAAGACCTCGCTCAGGTAGGCGCCGGTGTTGAGGCCGAGCCCCAGAATGCCCGCCACCAGCCGATCAAGCCGAATGCCGAAGGACGGCAGGACGTAGAAGATGTAGAAGAGCTGCAGAAGGAGCGGGGTTCCTCGAATGATCTCGACGAACGCGCGCGCTGGCCAGGTCAGAAACTTCCGACGCGGGTCAAGCCGAGCGAGGGCGATGACAAGACCGATGACGAGCGCCAGGCTCATCCCGGTGAACGTCAGGAAGACCGTCAGCTGCAGCCCCCCCCAGAGATCAGGCAGGTAACCGAGGATGCGCTCAAGGTCGGTCATGACGCGTCAAGGCTTCACTGCCGGCGACCCGCTTGGTGCACGGCCCACCTCGAGCGGGGGCTGGCGGCTCATCGCCTGTCAGACCACGCTCAAGGGGGCCGCTGTGGAGGAGGGTTGTCAGGGCTTGAGGAAGAAGTCGGTCGGGGCGAGACCACACTTCGTGAACAGGCTTGCGGCGGTCCCGTCGGCGAGCATCGCCGTATAGGTTGAGTTAAAGGCCGCGAGGAAGTCGGGGTTCCCCTTCGCGATGCCGAAGGCGCAGTTCGAGGTCGCTTTGCTCTCGGGCACGTAATCGCCCACGAGTTCGAAGTTCAGGCTGGAGTTCTGCGTCAAAGCGTAGGCCGACAGCGAGGCGTCAACGACAGCGGCGTCAATCCGCCCAGCGGACAGGTCGGCGAAGACATCCTCGATCTTGGGATACTGGTGAATGTCGATCTTCGTGCCGGCCGGACACTTCGCGCTGGCAGCATTCAGGGTGTCGACGTAGGTCGTGCCGAGGTACGTTCCGGCACTCTTGCCGCATAGGTCGGCGAGCTGGTGGATTTTCTTGGGGTTGCCTTTCACGACATCGAGCGACTCAGGGTTGTAGAACGTGGTCATCGTGAAGTCGATGATCTGGGCGCGTGCAGGCCGGTAGTACATCGCGTCGCCGATCACCTCGATCTGCCCGCTTTGGATGGCGGGGATGAGGCTCCCGAACTGCATCGTCACCATGTCGATACTTGCGGTGACGCCTTCTCGCTTCAGGAACTCGGTGAGAATGTCGGTGAGGACACCCGACGGCTTCTGCGTGGCCGAATCCACGTAGGACAGCGGTGCGTCGCTCGACGTCCCGACGGTCATCTTGCCGGCCGCCTGGATCTTCGCGAGCAGCCCGGTCAGGCTCGGCGCGGGTGCCGCACTGGCGGCGGTCGACGCCGCCGCACTGGCGGCGGTCGACGCCTCGGTGCTCGGCGGCGCCGACGTCGGCGCCCGCGTGGCCGCGGCTCCTGAGCACGCCCCGACGACGAACATAACCAGGACAAGGATCGCCGCCGACCGATTGCGCGAGGACATCTGGCTCCTCCTCATGCTGCATCAAATGGCTCGATGATGCAAGATCCATTACATGACGATGGGAGACTCAATGTCAAGGAAAATCTCGCGCCACCACCGCCTTCCGATCGGGATTTGGGCTTTACCGGTCCCGTCCCCGCCGCGGCGTCCCGCGAACCGCATGCCTTCGCTCCTGCAACGGCTGGTGCTACGATGCAGGCGGCATCGTCAGGAGTCGGCCTGACATCCGCGCTCGAGCGATACCCAGAGGGAGATATGGATGGCGGGCTCGCTCCTCCTACCCGAGCGGATTCGAACGAACCAGCATCTCTTGAGCCCTGGGCAGATGCGCGTCGCCCGGTTCTTCCTGTCCCAACCGCGCGCTGCAAGCGAGCTTGCGGCCGCCCGGATCGGCAGCCACATCGGGGTCAGCGAATCGACCGTGGTGCGCCTCGCCCTCCGACTCGGGTACCCCGGCTTCCCAGAGCTTCAGCAGGCGATCCGCGAAACCCTGAAACCCACTTCCGGCGCCGACACGGTCGCCGCGACAGACGGGCACCCGGTTTCGCTGACGATGACGGCGCGTTCGGTCGCAGCCGACTCTCGGAACCTAGCGGAGATCGCTGGGCGCCTCGACCCAGCCGACATCGCCCATGCTGTTGACCTGCTCGTCCCGACCCGGACGATCTACGTCGTTGGCTTCCGGACGTCCTTCAGCCTCGCCTACCTTGCGAGCTTCCTCCTCCAACAGATCCATCCACCGACGCGACTCATGGACGACTCGGGCGGGAGCCTCGTCAACGATGTCGCCGCGATGGAACCTGGCGATGCCGTCATCGCCTTCTCGTTCCCGAGGTACGTCCGAAAGACGATCCAGGTTGTGGACTACGCGATTGCCCACGGCGTTTACACGATCGCGGTGACCGACAGCTTCCTCTCACCGATTGCGACCGCCGACGTCGTCTTCTCGGTTCCCCACGAGGCGCCCAGTTTCTTTAACTCGAACATCGGCGCGACGGTCGTGATCAATGCCCTCATCGCCGAGTTCGCCGAGCGCACCTCCGGCCGCTCGCCGCGCACTCAACGGCACCTGATCGAGACCTTCTACGAGATCGTCGATGCCCGTCCCGGAGCGGTGACGGGCCGACGGCCGGCTCGCACCGGGGGACCGGCGCTGGGCCCGGCCGATGGATCTGGCCGGGCAGTAGCCCTCGAGCCACCGGCCGCGGACTGAGCGCGAGACCCTTGATGAAGGTCCTAATGGCGGTCCCAAATGTCTGCGAAGGTCGAGACCCAGCCGTCATCGACCGGATCGTCGATGCCGTCCGCCGCACCGACGGGGTCAAGCTCATCGACGTCTCGTCGGACGTGAACCACAACCGGACTGTCATCACGTACCTCGGCGCTGTGGAGCCGGTGCGCGAGGCGAGTCAGCGGATGTCACTGGTGGCGCTCGACCTTATCGACATGCGCGTCCACCATGGGGCCCACCCGAGAGTGGGCGCTGTGGACGCCGTCCCCTTTGTCCCGGTGCACGACATGGAGATGCGGGAGGCCGTCGAGGTTGCCCATGCCTTCGGCCGCTTCCTCGGGGAGCAGGGCGTGCCGGTGTGGTACTACGGCGCCGCAGCGTCGGCACCGGGTGGGCCCGTCGGCAGCTCGAAGCTCACCCAGCAACTGCTCGGCGAATACGAGAATTTGGCTCGCCAGGTCGTCGATGAGGCATGGCCGCCCGATGAGGGCCCGCGCACCTTCGACCCTCGCCACGGCGCGTGCACCGTCGCCGCCCGATCTCATCTCATCTGCTTCAACGTCAATCTTTCGACGACCGATCTATCGATCGCCAAGCGGATCGCGAAGGTGATTCGCCAGAGCAGCGGCGGCTACCGAGACGTTCAGGCTATGGGTGTTGAGCTCAAGAGCCGCGGTCTCGTCCAGGTCTCGATGATGACGACCCGGGATGTCGACACCCCGCTCCCCCGCCTCCTTGAAACCGTCCGCTTTGAGGCCGCTCGCCATGGGGTCGCGGTGGTCGGCACGGAGTTCAGCGGACCGATCCCGCTGCGCGCGCTCGAAGAGGTCGTCCGCCACTACCTCCAGCTCCACGAATTCTCTGTCCAGCAGATTATCGAGAACGCGCTGATCTGAGGCTTAGTCCTCTCGCCTAGGTCCGGTGCACCTCTCCCGCGTACACGGACGTCGGGCCGTAATGATAAATCCCCTTATCGTTACGGCCGTCCGGATCGACCTACGCTTGTCGACTCGAATGTGCAAGCCCGTAACCGATTTCCTTTGCAGATTGGGCGAACAGGGTCAGCGCAGTATCCGTGTGGGCAGTCACGCCGGCGCGCGCTTCATGCCGCATCGCGGAGGCGTCGCCTGATGGTGTCGACGATCCGGTCCACCGACGGGACCGCCAAGTCCTCGAGCGTCGCCGCGGACGGGAGCGGGATGTGCGGCGTGGTGATCCTGACAATCGGGGCATCCAGGCTGTAGAAGCCATCATCGGCGACGATCGAGGCGATCTCTGCACCCCAGCCGCACAGGCGCGGGTTCTCCTCGACCGTGAATAGCCGGCCCGTCTTCTTGACGGATGCCAGGATCGCCGCCGTGTCGAGTGGGACGAGCGAGCGGAGGTCGATGACCTCCGGCTCAATGCCGTACCTGGCGGCCAGGTGGTCTGCCGCCTCGAGTGCCTTGGGTACCATCGCGGCAAGGGCCAAGATCGTCAGTTGCGAACCGGCGCGTACGATCCTCGATGTGCCGAGCGTATCGACGAGCTCGCCATCCGGGACCTCGCCTTTCACGGCGAAGAGCGCCTTGTGCTCGCAGAAGATGACGGGATCCGGGTCACGGACGGCCGCCGCCATCAAGCCAACCACATCGGCCGGCGTCGACGGTGCGACAACTTTGAGCCCGGGGATCGCCATCGCCCAGTTCTCGATGCTCTGGCTGTGCTGCGCACCGAAGCGCAGACCCGCTCCGTTCGCGGTCCGCAACACGAGCGGCAGCGACACCTGGCCATCGGTCATGTAGCGCGTCTTTGCGATCTGATTGGCCACTATGTCCCAGGTCACCGCGAAGAAGTCCGAGAACATCAGCTCCGCGATCGGACGCAGGCCGGTCATTGCCGCGCCCATCGCGGCGCCGACGATCGCCTGCTCGCTGATCGGCGTATCGCGAACGCGTGTCGGGCCAAATTCGTCGAATAGCCCCTCCGTGAGCTTGAAGACGCCGCCGGCCGCACCGACGTCCTCGCCGATCAGCACGACGTTGGGATCGCGGCGCATTTCCTGGGCGATACCGGCGGCGATCGC
This sequence comes from Candidatus Limnocylindrales bacterium, assembly GCA_036570185.1. Classification (GTDB taxonomy): domain Bacteria; phylum Chloroflexota; class Limnocylindria; order Limnocylindrales; family CSP1-4; genus DATCPH01. The sequence continues at coordinate 29,377 of DATCPH010000290.1, forward strand.
CGCCCGGTAGGTCAGTTCCGCCACGCCGAGCCTCCGTCGCTCCAGACCTGCGTCTCCAGCACGTCCGCCGAGGGTTCGGGTGCGGCACGCGCCTCGGCCTCGGCAGCGGCTACCGCCTCGGCCGTCTCGGAATCGATTGCGGCGAGGCTTACCGTGTCGACACCCGCCGCCTCGAGTCGAGCTCGATAGGCCGGGATCGGGTCGCGAGCTTTCCAGGCCCCTACCTCGGCCTCCGGGCGGTATTTGCCCGGATCCGCGCGCGAGTGGCCCCCATGCCGATACGTAAGGGCCTCGATGAGCGAAGGCCCATCGCCCGCCCGTGCGCGGTCAATTGCCGTCAGGGCCGTCTGGTGCACAGCATCGGCATCGTTCCCGTCAACGATGATCGACTCGAGGCCGTAGGCGGATGCGCGGTCCGCCGCGGGGTGCTCGACCGCGGTTACGTCGCGGATCGCCGTGTACTCCATGTATTGGTTGTTCTCGCAGACGTAGACCACCGGCGCCATCCAGACGGCGGCCATGTTCGACCCACTCGGGGAAACTGGCTCCGGCGGTAGGATTCGAACCTACGACCAAGCGGTTAACAGCCGCCCGCTCTACCACTGAGCTACGCCGGAGCGGAACCGCAGAGGGTCGCGATCGACACCGACTGGCCGAGCTGACGCCGCTGGCGGTCGAGGGCAACGTCGATCCGCGACGCGCCGGCCGAAGGATACCAGAGGGTCGGATCGGTCCCGCGGCTCGCGGGGTCGGAGTCGTGTGGCCTCGCGCCCTGGGTCCTGTAGCCTTCGGAAATGACCCCCATTTCGCCCCTCATCTCGACCGACGTCCTGGCGAGCCGTCTCGGCGAAGCCGACCTTCGCATCGTGGACGTTCGTTGGTATCTCGGGAGGCCCGGCGCCGGTCGTGAGGCATACCTGGCCGGTCACATTCCGGGCGCCATCCTCCTCGACCTCGACGCCGACCTCAGCGCGACCGACGGCAGAGGCCCTGGTCGGCATCCTCTCCCCTCGCCGGCTACGTTTACCCGGCACCTCGGTGAACACGGAATCGGGACCGAGGATTTCGTCGTTGCCTATGACGACGTCGGTGGCTGGGTCGCCGCGCGCCTCTGGTGGATGCTCGAAAACCTGGGGCATCGCCGCGTCGCGGTGCTCGACGGCGGGATCGGTGCATGGTCGGCCGCCGGCTTCGCGCTGACGACCGAAGTACCCAACCTCTCCCCTGCCCGACTCGAGCTGGCCGACCGATGGACGAACACCATCGACCGAGATGAGCTTCGAGCTCGCCTTGGCTCCGTCATCCTGCTGGACGCTCGCGCGGCGCCCCGATACCGAGGCGAAGTCGAGCCGGTCGACCCGGTCGCAGGGCACATCCCGACCGCGGTCAACGTGCCGATCCAAGAGAACCTCGAGGCGGGCGGTCGGTTCCTGCCGGCCGCGGAACTGGCTGCGCGGTTCCGGGAACTGGGCGCCGGCGGGTCCGGCGAGGTCGTGACCTCGTGCGGCAGCGGCACGTCCGCCTGCCATCACTCGCTCGCCATGCGGGTCGCCGGCCTGCCCGACCCGATCCTGTACGTCGGCTCCTGGAGCGACTGGTCCCGGGCTGGCTATCCGGTTGCGACAGGTCCTGAGCCAGGCGCGCCGCCAGACTGATGCCGTGCCGCCGGGGAAGCCCCCTCATGGTCGACGCGGCGCGCACGATGATGATCGTCGGCGGCGTCAGCGAACGCGGGTTGGGGGTGGATGCGACGGTCCTCGTCTTCGCGCTCGTGCTGCTGTTAGGGATCACGGCGCGGCTCTACCCGGGGCTCGCGCAATAGTCGCCTTGGAGGTATTTGGGGCAACCGGGGCGTCAGGGGCGGTTGCCGTATGAAGACCCTCGAAATCACGGTCCGCACTGGCGCCCGACGCGGGCTCTTCGACCTGACGGATGCCTGCGCCCGATTCGTCTCGCAGGCCGGGGCCGAGGGCGGCCGGGCCGGGGCCGAGGGCGGCCGGGCGGACGGGCTGCTGAACGTCTTCGTCCCCCACGCGACCGCGGGCCTCGTTGTCATGGAGCTCGGCAGCGGTTCCGATGAGGACCTCATGGACGCGCTCGATCGCCTCCTCCCGCGCGACGACCGATGGCGCCATCGACATAGCTCGCCCGGCCATGGCGCCGATCACCTGGTGCCGCTGCTCGCGTCCCCTTCCTTGTCCGTCCCCGTCATTGGCGGGAAGCTCGCCCTCGGAACCTGGCAGTCGATCGCACTCCTCGATCCGAACCCAGATAACGACGTCCGGACCGTCCGCCTGTCGTTCCTCGAGGGCTGATCGCCCGGCGATCCCGCGGCCACGGCCAAGCGATAAGCCCCTGGTGATCGCGGCAGACCAAAATCTCCAGCCATGCCGCCGCATCGAAGGGCCGTCGACCGCGGATCCGCACGAGGTCGAACGATCGTCGCTGATCTCGGTCGCGAGCTCGAACAGGGCAGAGTCGCGCACGCCCTGACCCTTGAGGTGCTGGGGCGTGCAGTTGGGCTATCGCCATCTCAGGTAAGCCGCATCTGCCGCGGACTTGCGCCCAATGTGTCCATTGTCCAGCTGGCGCGCCTGCTGGCAGCTGTCGGTCTCGAGCTCTCGGCGCGGGCCTACCCCAGCGGCGAACCGATCAGAGACGCAGCCCAGGTCGCGCTTCTGGCCCAACTTCGCGAGCGACTTCACCCGAGCCTCCGCTGGCGAACCGAGATTCCTCTGAACGTCGCGGGGGACATGCGCGCCTGGGACGGTGGGATCTTCGGCGACGGATGGTGGCTACCGGTCGACGCGGAAACGCGGCCGAACGACCTGCAGGCGCTTGAGCGTAGGGAGGCACTCAAACAGCGGGATGCCGCCAGCGAGCACATGGTGCTCTTGCTCAAGGACACACGCCACAACCGCTATCTCGTGCGCCTCGCGGGGCCGGCGTTGCTCAAGCACTTCCCGGTGCCAAGCCACATCGCGCTCCTTGCCCTGGCGGAGGGCCGCTTCCCCGGTGGAAGCTCGATCGTCTTCCTGTAGGGGCTTCCGCGTAGGGGCTTCCGCATTTGCCATGGTCTCAGGCCACTCTCACGGGTCGGCCCTTGCATGACATGGCGCTATCGAGCACCTGTGGCCTCCCGGATGGACATGCTCTGTCACGAACTGGCATGTGATGCAAAGCCACGACACTTGCGACCCGCCGGCGGGCCGGATTCGTCCCGATCTTGCATGACACGGCGATTCTTGACGGGTTAGGCGCCAGCCCTGTCCGTTACCGCCACCACATGCAAAACGTGGCCGGCCGAGACGGCGGATGAGGGGCTTCTTGCATCAGATCGCCGCGGCAGGCCCGTGTCACCTCGGCCGGCCGGGTCACGCCGCGGCAGGCCGCGACGGACCTGGTCAGGTCCCGGGGACGAGGCGGATCGCGATGCCGTAGACCTCGTCGGTCTCGATGTCGCGGCGGGGTGCGGCGATGAGGCGGGTGCGGATCCCACGGATCTTGATCCACGAGGCAAGCGGCCGGTTTGTCTCGAACACGAGCGCCATCAGTTCGAAGGCCCCCGGAGGGAACTCGAGGAGCGCCTCACGTGCCGGAAGTCCGACCACTGCCTCGCCGAACGCGGCCACGAATGGGGGATTGCCGTAGACGATGACCTGGGCAGGACCGTACAGGAGCGCGGCCGGACGCCGGACGACCACCGAGGGAGCGATGGCGGACGGAGAATCGGCGGGCGCCCCATTCACCTGAGTCGCGCCTCGATCGACTGCGGACATGGGCAGAGTGTCCCCGATCCGGCTACTCCAGGTAATCCTTCAACTTGCGGGACCGCGACGGGTGGCGGAGCTTGCGGAGCGCCTTGGCCTCGATCTGGCGGATGCGCTCGCGGGTGACGTTGAATTCCTTGCCCACCTCTTCCAACGTCCGCGCCCGGCCGTCCTCCAGTCCGAACCGGAGCTGCAGCACGCGCCGCTCGCGGCCGGTCAGGGAGTCCAGGACTGCCTCGACCTGCTCCTTGAGGAGTTGGTGCGACGCGGCCTCGGCCGGGGCGAGGGCCCCGCGATCCTCGATGAAGTCCCCCAAATGCGAGTCCTCTTCCTCGCCGATCGGTGTCTCCAGCGACACCGGCTCCTGCGAGACCTTGATGATCTCGCGGACCTTCTCGGGGGTGACCTGGACCTCCTGGCCCTTGGACATCGCTTCCGCGATCTCCTCGACCGTCGGTTCGCGGCCCAGTTCCTGCAGCAGACCGCGCGACACGCGGATCAGCCGGTTGATCGTCTCGACCATGTGCACGGGGATCCGGATCGTCCGAGCCTGGTCCGCGATTGCTCGCGTAATGGCCTGGCGAATCCACCACGTCGCGTAGGTCGAGAACTTGAAGCCCTTCTCGAAGTCGAACTTCTCCACGGCCCGGATCAGCCCGATATTTCCCTCCTGGATCAGGTCCAGGAAGGACATGCCGCGGCCGATGTACTTCTTGGCGATCGACACCACCAGCCGGAGGTTGGCCGACGTCAACTGCTCACGGGCGTCGCGCCCGATCCGAACCAGCTCGCCCTTGCGGTGGGCCAGCTTCGTGTTCAACGGCACGGCCGGGTCGTAACCCATCATCTTGAGCAGATCCGCGTCGTGACCCGACAGGATCCAGCGCTCGAGCGCCGGGAACGCAACCGCATCCCGCGTCCAGTCGTAGATGGCACGCAGCCCGACGTTGTCGCGCGAATCGAGGTCCCCGTTGTGGACCGCGAAGTACGCCCAGTCGAGCAGGGCCAGGAACGAGTCTGGGTCGAGCTTCTCGTTATAGGTGTGGATCAGGCGCTTCGCCACGCGGAGGAGCGTCTTCGTGCCCTCGGACTGGACGTCGCGGCCAGCCTTCACGAGGTGGAATTCGGGGGCCGGCACGAGCAGGTCGGCCGCCGCCGCATCGGACGTTGCCGCCCGCACCATCGCGTGCGCCTCGTCACCCAGGGGCAGCCGATGCTGCGGCTTGGCGCGGCGGGTCTTCGACTCAGTGTCGTGGGTCGTCCACTCGTGGAGCGAGACGATGCCCTTCCAGGGCGCCTCGACCAGCTGCTCGCCGAGCTCGATCGCCTTGGCGAGGACGACCTCTTCCTCGGCGGTCAGCAAGGCGACCTTGCCGATCTCCTTGAGGTACATCCGGACCGGGTCGTCGATGCCGATCATGTCGGCCGACAGGGCCTCGAGCTCTTCGGCAGTGGGCTCCTCGAGCTCCGCGGCATCGAGCTTGGCCGGGGCGTCGGCCGGCAGCTTGGCCTCGATCGAATCGGTGCCGTCGGTCACGACTTCGACACCGAGCTCGGCCGCTTCGGCCAGGACGTCGGCCGTCGGGTTGTCTTCGGCGTCGTCGTTCTCGTCGACGTCGGCGGGGGTGCCGCTGCGGGGCGGCCGGAGTCCGGCCAGCTTGACGGCTTCGAGATCGGCCTTGCCGCGGCGCGGTCGAGTGAGAACCGCTTCTACGAGTTGCTGATCGAGCGGATCGACGGGCATCTAGGCCTCCTGTGGAGTGCTGACGACGGATGGTTGGGTTCGATTGGATGGTTCGGCGCCCCCGCCCTGGCGGGTGAGGAGCCGGGTCTGGTCGCGGCGCCGGTCGAGCGATCGACGCTGCTCTTCGATGAGACGCATCTCGCGGAGGAGGCGATCCATCGATTCGTGATCGCCCTCGCGCTCAGCCTCTCCCTGTTCCGCCGCGATGAAGATGCCGCGCTCCTCGAGCCGGTCGAGCTCGAGGTCGGCGATGAAGTTCTCGATGGCCGTCGCGACCCGCGCCGGCGAGAGGCTGCGCCAGTCCGGCAGCTCCTTCGCGTACAACGCCAAGGCGAGCGCTCGCGTTTCATCGTCGAGCGCCGCGAGGACGGCATCGCGGACGAACGGCGGCCGAACGCCGCGGTCGTCGGGCGCCCGCGCGAGCACGATCGCCCGGTACAACTCCCGCGCGATCGTCGATGGCAGCATGTCCGGCCCGAGTCGATCGACGACATCGACCTGGTACTCGGGCGCGATCAGGAGAAGGCGCAGGAGCTCGGCCTCGACGGCCGAGACGCCGCGGAGGATGTCGGCCACCCGAAGGGTATCGGGCGACGCCATCACCGCGTCGGCCGTGATGCCCCGCTGGGCATCGGCGCCCGTCCGCGCGCGATCCCCCGCCGACGACCGGGCGCCGGGCTTGTGGAGCACCTCGAGGAGCACTCGCTCTTCGACTCCCGACGCCTGTCGGAGCTTGCCCAGGTACGCATCGCGCATCACGGGATTCGGCACGGATCGGATCGTCGGCATGACCGCGTCCACGAACCGTGCCTTGCCGCTGGCCGTCCGAAGGTCGAACTGGCGGGCCTGATAGTCGATCAGGTAATCGACGATCGGCTCGGCCGTCCGGACCTCCTCGCGCCATCGATCCGGCGCGTCGCGGAGAACCTCGTCGGGATCCTTGCCGTCCGGCAGGCGGACGACGCGAACCTCGTCGAGCTCGACGCCCGCGTCCGACGTCGCCAGCTGGCCGATGAGGCCCTCGAGGGCCTGGACTCCGAATGTGCCGGCCTTCTCGCCGGCGGCATCGACGTCGTAGGCGAGCGCGATCCGCTTCGCGTAGCGGGTGAGCAGGGCAACCTGACCCGGCGTGAGCGCGGTCCCCAGCGAGGCGACAACGTTGTCGAAGCCGGCCTGGTGGGCCATCAGCGCGTCGGTGTAACCCTCGACGATGACGGCCTGGCCCGACTTTCGGATGGCGCCCTTGGCGCGATCGATGAGATACAGCGTGCGGCTCTTGTCGAAGACCGGCGTCGCGGGGGAGTTGAGGTACTTGGGGCCGTGGTCGCGGCCGTCGCCAGCGCTTTGTTCAGTGGCAGTCCCCTGCCCCGCGGCTGCGCCGGCAGGCGCCAGAACCCGTCCGCCAAGCCCGACCGCGTGCCCGTTCTGGTCGCGGATCGGGAAGATGATCCGCTCCCGGAATCGGTCGTAGGCACCGCGCCCGCTGGTGCGGGGGGTCGTGAGGCCGACTTCGGCCAGGTCTTCGGGGCGGATGGCGCGCTTCTCGATCAGGCGGCGGCTCATCGTGTCCCAGCCGCCCGGCGCCCAGCCCAGCTGGTACGCCTCGATCGTCCCTTCGGTGAACCCGCGGCCTCGGAGGTAGTCGAGCGCCGGCTGTCCGAGCTTCGCCGTCGTCAGGACCGCGTGATAGAACGCGATCGCCGACTCGAGCACGTCGCGAAGACGCGCCTTGTGGACGTCCTCGCGGCGGGTCCGCTCGTCAATCTCGACGCCCGCCTTGCCGGCCAGAATACGCAGCGCCTCGGGAAACGCCACCGAATCGCGCTGCATGACGAAGCTGAAGACGTCACCGCCCAAGCCACACCCAAAGCACTTCCACGACTCCCGGGCTGGGGTAACCGTGAACGAGGGCGTCTTCTCCCCGTGAAACGGGCAGAGCCCCTTGTAGGTGGAACCAGCCTTCTTCAGGCTGACCGTCTCGCCGACAACATCGACGATGTTGAGTTTGCTTTTGACTTCGGCCGCGATGCCGCCCGCCAACCAGACCTCCGGGTCCCCACGCCTCCCGCGCCTCGCCCGACCAGCGAGACGCCCGAAGGCGCCGGACATGACTGTCGGCCTGTCAAGTCTTGACAAGCCGTTCGACCCATATTCTATGCCTCTGGAGCCCTATTGACAAGGGGTTTGTCAATACTGGGCAGGGGTATTACGAGACCAACTGGCGACGGGTTGTCATCAACGTCGTGTTGCGCCATCGTTGAGCGCGGAAGCGAAGTCAAAGCGGGAGGAGGCCCAATCAATGCTCAGTGATGCGAAGGTCCACCCCAGTCTTGCCAGCAGCGACCTCGAGCGAGCGAAAGCGTGGTATGCCGACAAGCTCGGATGGGTTCCGGCCCGCGAAGCTCACGGCACCCTCGTCTACTCGGTCGAGGGCTCGACGTTCACGGTCTACGAGACGCCGTCGGCGGGCACGGCGAAGAACACGGTCGCCATCTGGAGAGTCGACGACCTTCGGAAAGAGGTCGCCGGCTTGCGCGAGCGCGGACTCGAGTTCGAGAACTACAACTTCGATGAACTCAAGACCGAGGATGGCATTGCGACCGACGACGACGGCACCCTGAATGCCTGGTTCAAGGACGCGGACGGCAACTACATCAGCATCGTCGAGCAGCACCCCGAACCAGGAGAGGAGCCGGCCGAGCCAGGCGTCGGCGCGATGATCGCAGCCTCGGATCTCGCGCGAGCGAGGGCCTGGTACATCGAGAAGCTCGGCGTCACGCCCTACCGGGACTATGCAGGCGAGCTCGTCATCTTCCGGACGGGCGCGACCCGGTTCAGCGTCTACGAGACGCCATCGGCCGGCAGCGCGCAGAACACCGTCGCGATGTGGTGGGTCAAGGATCTCCGCGCCGAGGTGGCCGAGCTCCGGAAACGGGGCGTCGTCTTCGAGGACTATGACTTCGGCGAAGCTCGGACGGTCGACGGAATCCTCGACGACGAAGACGGGATGACCGCCTGGTTCAAGGACTCGGAGGGCAACGTGCTGGCCCTCGCGCATTACGGAGAGGAGATCACCGGCGAGGCAACGTGACGCGTCGCCGAGCCGCCGAGGGCTCGGTTATTGGCGTCGACCTGAAGTCCCAGGCGCGGAAACGGGGCGCCGACGGGTCACTGTATCGAGGCCAAGCAGGATCCACGCGAGCCCATTGATAGCGATGCCGGTCAATGCCGCCGGGAGGAAGAACCAAGCGTAGTCGCCGCTCACGAGCCCGAGCCGGGACATGCCGCCGAAGGCAAAGATTGATCCGAGGGCCAGCGCAAGGCCGATCCAGCGCATGGCGGTACCCGTGCGCCAGATGACGAGTCCGAGAGCCGCGTCAGCGAGCCACATCGCCAAGGCGGCGAAGTCGGCGATGAGGCGAAACTCGTAATCGCCCTCGGGTGGTTGTGGTCGCCCGACCGACAGCAACTCCATCATGAGAAACCACGCATTGGCGAGGATTACCGGGGCGGTTGCCAGCAGCGCCAACCGTGGCGACAACGCTGACTGGCGGCTGTAGAGCGCGAGCGCGATCGCGATGGCGCCCAGGTTGTACAGGACGACGCGGATGGTGTTGAGCCCTGGGCCGACGTCGACGAGAAATGCCACGAGCAGCACGACCCCACCGAGAACGCCTGTCACCCCCAATGCCCGGGTCCACGTGGACGGTGGCACGGTGAGCGAGTGGGCCACGGTTCGATCCTTTCGTGCGTGTTCGGAGATGGCCGTTATCACTAGATCACCCAGGGCCCTCACCCAAACAGCCACGATTCCGCCTGGTGTCGGGCGCGCACGGGCGTCCTGCAGCTGTCCGCGGAAGAGTTGGACCATCTCGTGGCCGTAGCGCGCGCGGAAGCCAGCTGGATACAGCCGCAGCGACGTCCGATAGATGCGCTCAGCCGCGGAAGCGCGGCGGGACATCAGCGCGCCTCCGCCAGCCAGGGCCGGGCAGATTGGACCAACGCATCCAGCCGCCGGACCTCTGAAGCGGCGACCGCGCGCCCGGCATCGGTCAAGCGGTAGTACCGCCGTCGCTCGTCATCGACCTCGGGATCCGGCCGCTCGTCGCTCTCTTCGATCAGGCCGTCGTCAACGAGGCGCCGAATGGTCGTGTAGACAGCCCCGGGCCCGAGTCGCACCGCGCCGTCGGTAATCCGGGTGACCTCGGCCATGATCGCGTAGCCGTGGCGTTCCTCCGCCCCGATCGCGAGGAGGATGTACATCGCCGTCCGAGAGATCGACGGCATCGCGGGCGGCCGCTCGGCGAGATCCATCGGGCGACTATATCAGTAGTGGATGTATTGTCAACCGATAGAGAAACCCCAAACCCACCCGATGTCGGCGGCATCGGTAACCTTCAGCCGATGAACACCACCACCTCCGACCGCGCCTCGGTCAACGGGATCGAGCTCGGCTATCAGATCCACGGCAGCGGCAAGCCGCTCGTTCTGCTTCACGGCGGCTTCGGATCCCTCGAGATGTTCGGGCCGAACGTGGCAGCCCTGGCCGCCGGCCGTCAGGTCATCGGCGTCGACCTGCAGTCGCACGGGCGAACGCCGGCCGCCGACCGGCCGATGCGCTTCGAAACGATGGCCGATGACATCGCTGCCCTGATCGGGCACCTCGGCCACGAGCAGGCCGACGTCATGGGCTTCTCACTCGGCGGTGGCGTCGCGTTGCGGACGGCGATCCAGCATCCAACGTCCGTGCGCAGGCTCGTCCTGGTCTCGACCCCGTTCAAGCGGTCGGGGTGGCACCCAGAAATGACTGCTGGGATGGACCAGATGGGTCCCGAGATCGCGGAGCCGTTCAAGCAGACCCCGATGTACACGGCCTATCGCGAAATCGCACCTAACCTCGAGGATTGGCCCGTCCTGGTAACCCAGCTCACGGAGCTGCTCAAGCTCGACTACGACTGGACCGACGAGGTTCGCGGCCTGTCGATGCCCGTCTTGATCGTCGCCGGAGATGCGGATGGCCTCCCACCCCGCCATGCCGTGGAGTTTTTCGAGCTCCTCGGTGGCGGCAAGCGCGATGCCTCGTGGGATCGATCCGGGATGACTCGCCACGGCCTTGCGATCCTGCCGCGGGTGACCCACTACGACATCAACGTCGCCCCGGCCCTCGCGCCGACCGTCGCGACGTTCCTGGACGAGGAGGACTAGGAACCTCCCAGGAACGAGCCGATCTGCTCGGAAAGGCGCTCGGCGATCATGATCGTCGGGATATGCGTGAAGGCAGAGGGCACGGTCGGCATGATCGAGGCGTCGACGACGAAGAGTCCCTCGGTTCCGTAGACCCGCCCCGCAGCGTCCACGACGGCTCCGGTATCGGGCGAGGGACCCATCGCGCAGGTGCCGACGACGTGCGGGATCGAATAGACCGTCTGGCGGATCCACTCGTGGAGTTCGTCGCCACGGAGGTGGGGCGTCGAGGGCACGGCGCAGAACGCCCGCACCGACGGGTGGTTGGCAACCTCCATGCCGCGCCGGTAGGCCTCTGCCAGCCGCTCGACGTCGAACTGGTCGGGCACGGGTAACGAGATCACGGGCGCGTCCGCGGGGTCGGACGATCGCAATCCGACGCGCCCCGTCGCGCGCGGTTTGAGCAGGACGGGGTCGATCTCGAAGATCGTGGGACCGTCGGGATCGGCGACCGGCTCGGAGATCCACAGCATCAGGTCGGGCGGCCCGTCGCCTGCAACGCGGGAGCTGTGGAACGTCGCGATCGTGTGGAGAAGTGGTTCCGGGCGCACCGGGCCGCGATATTCGCTCTCGATCGCGATGCTCGGGTGGTCGGCAAGGTTCGCACCGACGCCGGCGAGGTCGACCCGGACATCGACGCCAACCGATCGAAGATGCTTCGCGGGCCCGATGCCCGACCGCATGAGGATCGGTGGGCTGCCATAGGTCCCGGCGCTGAGCACGACGCAGGCCGCCGAGATGGTCGAACCGTCGACGAGACGGACGCCGGTGGCTCGGATAGCTCCGACGCCAGCGCCTTCGAAGATGATGCGGTCGACCTGGCTATCGGGCCGGATCGTCAGGTTTGGAGGCGTCCCGCCGTCCGGCAGGTATGCCGACGCCGTCGTGACTCGGCGGCCGTCGCGGCTGCTGAACGGCATCGGGCCGGCGCCCACGGCGCCCGGTCGGTTGTGATCCTCGACCGCCGGGAATCCAACCGCGTCGAGCGCCTCCAGGGCGGCGCGGTGAACCTCGGTCCGCTCGACCTCCGGATACCGAGTGACGGGAATCGGGCCGCTCGCGCCGTGCCAGGGCTGATCGCCAAACTCGAAGTCGGTCTCGAGCCTCAGGAGGTAGGGCAGCACGCCGTCGAAGTCCCAGCCTGGGTTCCCAAGGGCCGCCCACTCGTTGTAGTCCATCGGGGAACCGCGGACCGCGAACCGGACGATCGACGAGGTCCCGCCGAGGAGCTTGACCCGGCGGATCTTCTGGACGTCGCCGAACTCCTTCCGCTCGGAGGCGTAGCCCCAGTCGAAGTCGCGCGTCATGTGCCAGCCGCCGCGGATGTCGTCGGGAAGATCGGCTCGGAGGTCAGGGCCCGCCTCGAGCAGGAGCACCGATCGCGAAGCGGACTCCGCCAAACGCGCCGCGACAACGCATCCCGCCGCCCCGCCGCCCGCGACGACGACGTCGAAAGCCTCCCGTTCAGCCACGGCCTCCCTCCCTCCTTGTGCATCGTCTGGTCGAAGCCGGATCCGACATGTACATCATGCTACCAATGCCCTACTAGTGGTAGCATCCCAGTATGAAGGTCAGTGTGAGCCTCCCTGGCGAGGACGTCCAGTTCCTGGACGAGTACGCACAGGAGCAGGGCCTCGACTCCCGGTCCGCAGCGCTGCACCGGGCAATTCGGCTCTTGCGGGCAGCTGAACTGGGCGCCGCATACGAGAGCGCCTGGGGCGAGTGGGGCGCCGCAGATGACGCTGAACTCTGGGATGCGACGGCCGGCGACGGACAGGCGAGCGATGCGCCGCGGTGACATCCACGCGGTTGACCTCGATCCCGTTCGCGGTTCTGAGGCGAGCAAGCGTCGACCGGCGGTCGTCGTCAGCAATGATGCTGCCAACGTGACCGCGACTCGCCTCGGTCGAGGCGTGGTCACCGTGGTCCCGTTGACGTCGAACATCGAACGCGTCTATCCGTTCCAGGTGCTCCTACCTTCGGGGCAAACCGGCCTCGAGCGCGACTCCAAGGCTCAAGCCGAGCAGGTCCGATCGGTGGCCGTCGAACGCATCGGCCTCAGGCTGGGCATCGTCCCGAGCGCGCTCATGAACCAGATCGATGAGGCGCTGCGGCTGCATCTCTCCCTTTAGGCTGAGGCCACGCTCGCCACGATTGCCTGCGGGCCGGTGCGCCAAAATCGGCGATGTAATCGAATTGGAAGATTGCTCGGTGATAGTCCCGTCGATAGCTGTACAAGGAGATCGCCGTGACGTCGCCCCGTCAGGTCCTGCCCGAAGCGTCGACCAATAGGCCCGAGTACCCCTCATCATCGCAATCCGGGCCTTTGGTCCCAGTCGCGACGTTCGAAGGTCGCCGGCTCCCCTACCCGGACGAGCCCGCGTTCGACCAGGGCCTTGCGTTCGACGTCGAGACGCTCATGGATCGGCGGCGCGTCCTCAAGATCCTCGGGTTCGGTGCCGTGGCCGCGGGCCTTGCGGCATGCGGCGTCAGCTCCTCACCACTCGCATCCCTGACGGGCGGTTCGCCGCAGGCAAGCGGCACATCGTCGTCCGCGGCGGGCACCGCCGCTGCCGACTGCGCGGTCATCCCTGAGGAGACCGCCGGTCCCTTTCCCGGCGACGGCTCGAACGGCCCCGACATCCTCACCCAGAGCGGCGTCGTCCGGGCCGATGTCCGCTCGAGCTTCGGTGCTTCCTCGACGGTCGCGACCGGGGTCCCGCTCACGATCAAGCTCGCTATCCAGGACCTCGCCAAGAGTTGTGCGCCGTTGGCGAATGCGGCGGTCTATCTCTGGCACTGCGATCAGCAGGGCCGCTACTCGATGTACAGCCAGGGTGTGACCAACGAGAACTACCTGCGTGGGGTCCAGGCTGCGGGCGCCGACGGGGTCGTCACCTTCCAGAGCATCTTCCCCGCCTGCTACTCGGGCCGCTGGCCGCACATCCACTTCGAGGTTTATCCGTCGATCGCCAAGGCGACCGATCCCGCCAACAAGATCGCGACGTCCCAGATCGCGCTGCCCGAGGCGACCTGCAAGATCGTCTACGCGACCTCGGGCTACGAGCAGAGCGTGACCAACCTCAGCCAGGTGAGCCTCAAGTCCGACAACGTCTTCGGCGACGACGGCGGCGTCCACGAGCTCGGGACGATCAGGGGCGACGTCTCGAGCGGGATGACGGTCACCCTGGCGGTCCCGGTCCGCGCCGCCTGATCCCGTCGGCCTGACCCCCGCGGCGGCGCGATGGTCGGTGGTGGCCCCATCTGGCAAGGTAACGCTATGACCGACCCCAACCGCGAAGAGGCCGCAACGGCCGCCATAGCCTCGGCGATTCACAGGGCCTGGCCGGCCCGATCGATGGAGAAATTCGCCGCAGGGTGGTCGGAGCTCTTTCTCGTTGCCCTCCGCGAAGACCCGGTGGGCCGCGCCGCGGTGGCGGCAGAACTGCTCGACGAGGAGACACTCGCGGCGGCGCTAGACCGCGCGCTCGCCGGGGTCGACAGCGCCGGGTTCGCCGATGGCCGGGTTCACGACGTTCATGTTCTCGCGCGCGAGATCCTCGCCACACTCGAACGAATGGGCGATATCCCGCAGACGTGATATGGTCAAGGCCTTCGTGAACGTACGGGCGCACCGGTCTGCGCCCCGGTTTTCAACCGCTCGATTCCGATCCACCTTCACGCCCTGACCGGTCCCCGCTGCACAGACAGCACGGGTGGGCCTTCGTCAGGAGCCTTCTTCTCATGTCCTTTGACAGCCTCGGGCTGACGCCCGAGCTCCTCCGTGCGGTCGCGGCGCAGGGGTACACCGAGCCGACGCCCGTCCAGGCCGAAGCCATCCCGCATGTGCTCGCCGGCCGCGACGTCCTCGCCGGCGCCCAGACCGGGACCGGCAAGACGGCCGCCTTCGTGCTGCCGATCCTCCAGCTGCTCAATGCCCGCCGGCCCGAGCCGCGCCACCTGCCCGTCGGCAACTCCCGTCCTCACGGCGCATCGGGGCTGCCAATCCGCTGCCTCGTCCTCACGCCCACCCGCGAGCTCGCCCTCCAGGTCGAGGAAAGCGTCCGGACGTACGGCGCCCAGCGCCGGGTCCGGTCGACCACGATCTACGGCGGGGTCGGCTTCGATCCGCAGGTCCGCGCCCTGCGCGGCGGGCCCGAGATCGTCGTCGCAACACCCGGCCGGCTGCTCGACCACGCCCAACAGGGCACGATTGACCTCAGGTCGGTCGAGATCCTCGTCCTCGACGAGGCCGATCGGATGCTCGACATGGGCTTCATCCGCGACATCCGCCGGATCATCGCCCTGCTGCCCGTTAAACGGCAGAACCTGATGTTCTCGGCCACGTTCTCGAACGAGATCCGCGAGCTATCCCGGGCGTTCCTGAACGATCCCGCCCAAGTCCAGATCGCCCGGCGCAACGCGCCGATCGAGCTGGTCCGACAGGTCGTCTACCCGGTCGATCGCGAGCGCAAGCGAGAGCTCCTCAGCCATCTCATCCGGACCGGTCGGATCGATCGCGCGCTCGTGTTCACCCGCACGAAGCACGGGGCCAGCCGACTCGCCGAGCAGCTCGAGCGCGACGGCATCGCGGCCACCGCCATCCACGGCAACAAGAGCCAGGGCCAGCGGGTTCGCGCGCTCAATGACTTCAAGGCCGGCCGGGCGGCGATCCTCGTGGCAACAGAGGTCGCATCTCGTGGCCTCGATATCGAGGAACTGCCGCACGTCGTCAACTTCGAGCTGCCGATGGTCGCCCACGACTACATCCACCGCATCGGCCGCACGGGCCGTGCAGGGCTGGAGGGCGACGCTGTTTCGCTGGTGTGCGTCGACGAGATGGGCCTGCTAATGGACATCGAGATGCTCCTCCGCGGACCGATCGCGCGCGAGATCATCCCGGGCTTCGAGGTCGACCGTTCGATCCGACCAGAGGCAATCCGCCAGCGCTACAACGCGGGCTCTGGAGCGAGTGGGGGCCGGCCGATGCCGGGACGGCAGATGGGTTCCGGGCGACCGACTCCGTGGGCCGTTCCGCGACCTGCGGGCGCTGGCCGACCGAATGGCACTGGGCGACCGATGCCTGGTGCTAGCCGACCGACGGTTGGCGCGGGCCGACCGAACGGCGCTGGCCGACCGTGGTCAGGCCAGCCAACGGGCGGCCGAGGGCGGCCCGGACGAGGGCACGGCGGATCCGGGCAGGGCATCGGCAACCGGCCGGCGCCGCCGTCCCAACCCTTCGGGCCAGCACCGCGGCGGCGCAAACAGGTTCGCCGCCATGCCGGGCGAGCGCCTGGCCCGGAGACCCTCCTAAAGCCCGTCGCCGGAGGCGGCCCGCCGGCGACGACCCTTCTTGTCATACCCGCACAACAGCGGGCTTATCCAGAAGATAGCCCCGGTCTTGCCGGCACTACTCCCCTTCCACGCTCGCAAGATTGCCCGGACCCTGTCATACGCTCACCAGGCACGGGTTTGGCGAACTCTGCCCCGCGCCAGCTGGTTAAGCCCGCCCTGGTGCGAGATTGGCAAGAACCCTGGGGGCCGACTGCGCGAGG
The DNA here is from genome assembly GCA_036570185.1 of Candidatus Limnocylindrales bacterium. Classification (GTDB taxonomy): domain Bacteria; phylum Chloroflexota; class Limnocylindria; order Limnocylindrales; family CSP1-4; genus DATCPH01. Next base: position 45,690 of record DATCPH010000290.1, read on the forward strand.
TGCTGCGTTATCGGTTTCGGATCCAGCTACGTGCTCAGTGGAGCTCGGTCAGGCTGGTTGTCCGGAGTTCCGCGCACGCAGCTCGGGCCTCCTGGCGCATCAGAACGTACTCGTCAGCAGTGGCCAGTACAACATCTTCGGCATCCTCGACCGGGAGTAGGACAGCGGCCGGGCGGCCGCGCTTCGTAACCACGTAAGCGGCTCCGTTCGACCCGTCCGATAACTGCCGACGCGGTGGCCTTCAGCTGTTTGACGCTGATCTCTGCCATCGTTCCTCCTTCAAGCACCGATGCCCGAAGGCGCCCGAACCTGACGAACCGCCTCGGCCACACCCCGGGTCCAGACATCGCCGTGACCCGGCAAAACCAGGCCCGCAGCCAGACCTTCCAGCCGCGCGAGCGACGCGATCGCCTCCTTCGCGTCGGCCGTGAACGGCGCGACCTGCGGGCCGCGTTGGCCGGTCGTGACCGAGTAGGTCGCGATCGCGTCGCCGATGAACAGCGCATCGAGGCTCGCGACATGGAGTGCCGCGCTCCCTGGCGTGTGGCCCGGAACAAGGATGACGCGCGGACTGCCGGGCACGTCGAGCGTTGCGCCATCGCCGTAGGTGGCGACCTCGGCCAAGCGCACGATCCGGAGCCCGCCGTGCGCGATCGTGAACCAGAGGAAGCCCAGCAGCGGCGCGAGCTTGGTCGGGCCGAGGCCCTTGGCCGGATTCGGCACCTCGCCGCGTGCCAGGGCAGCGTCGCTCTCGTGGACCCAGATCGGAACGGACCGCTCGCGTCGAAGGCGTTCGGCGAAGCCGATGTGGTCGCTGTGGCCGTGGGTCAGCACCAGGGCTCGGACGTCGGCGACCGTCCGGCCCATCGCCGTCAGCTCGGCCGGGAGATCCGTGTAGTAGCCGGGAACGCCGGCGTCGATGATCGTGACCTCGCCGGCATCCTCGACGAGGTAGCTGTTGATGATGCTGTTGATACCGACTCGATGGATCGACGGTGCGATCTTCATGACGGAACGATTCTCCCTCGCCGCAGGCCCGACGGCTGCCGGCACGGCGACGACTTATGGGACCCTACGTAGGGTCATGCGCAAGACATCTGTGTATCTGACCGAGGATCAGGCCGAAAGCCTAAGGCGCATCGCAGCCCGTGATGGACGCGCCCAAGCCGACCTTATCCGGGAAGGCGTGCGTCGGGTGATCGCCGAGGCCGAATCTCGCCCGCGTACCTTCCACAGTCTCGGAGTGGGTCGGGGTGGACGTTCCCGGCCGGCTCACTGGACTGCGGAAGATCTCTACCGCAAGACCATGGGCCAAATGTAGTGGCACTCCTCATCGACGCTGGCGCCCTCTACGCCCAGGCAGAGGCCGATGGAGCCGCGCCACCAGGCTGTACGGACGATCGTCGAGCATTCCGGGTCGTCTCGCCCCTGCAGGAGGCGCATTCATGCTCCTTCCCGCGGATGCCTGAGAGCTGACCGTCGACGGTCGACCCGTCGCTCGACGGGCAGGACACGAGCTCCAACTCCCCGCTACGGTATTCCGGTGACAAAACGTGCTGGTTCCCGACGCCGTCGAGACGCGCACCCAC
>DATCPH010000291.1:0-31033 GCA_036570185.1 Candidatus Limnocylindrales bacterium
CAGGGCAACCACGAAGGTCGCGCCGGAGGCGGGCGCAACGGCAGCGGCGGACCGCGCTCGTTCGATCAGGCCCGAGAATCCAACAGCCCGCGGCCTGCGCGCCACGGGCTGAGGATGCGCGCTGGAGGGGTGGCGCGCGGAGGGTTAGTTGATTTTGTGGTCAGTCGTTCCCGAGGATTGCTGGCCAGAGCGCGATCTGATGATCGGTGGCGTTGTCGCGGGAGTCGGTGCCCGACACGAGCGCCAGGCCGTCGAGAATGACCACGAGCGCGAGAATGAGTCCGAACCCAAGGAGGGCTTCCATCCGTTCCTCCTTTCTTGGTACAGTGAACTAGGCCAAATCGAACAATAGTTGGACTAGGCGACTATGTCAACCAGCGCAGAATCATCCATCGACGGAACATCTGGGGCGATCGGCGAGACGTCCGGACCGGGCGGCGGGACCTCCGGCCCGGGCGGCGGCGGGACCTCCGGACCGGGGTCGGACGGCGCTCCCCTGGACGTCGAGCGCGGCTCGGACGTCCCGATCTCAACCCAGATCTACTGGCAGATCGCGTATCAGATCGACTCCGGGCGCCTGCTGCCCGGATCCAGGCTGGCTCCGGTCCGAGAGCTGGGCGCGGCCCTGCGCGTCAATCCGAACACGATCCGCGCCGTCTACCGGCGCCTCGCGGATGCGGGCTACGTCGCAAGCCGCCACGGGGCCGGAACCGTCGTCGCGGACCGCCCGCCCAAGCGCCGCCGCCCCGACGCCCTGGCGGGGATCGTGTCGGAGATGCTCCGGCGCGCAGCGCAATCCGGATTCACCTCGGACGAGGTTGCGGCGGCCACGTTCGCCGCGGCGACGGAGCGACGCCACCCCGGGCCGCTCGTGCGGGTCCTGTTCGCCGAGTGCACGACGGCCGACGCCGGCTACGACGCCGAACGTCTGAACGGCGAGTTCCCGGGAATCATCGAAGCGGAGGGTGCGCTCCTCGACGAGCTCCCGGAGCGGCTGGAGCGCTTTCACTACGACCTCGTTGCAACGACGACCTTCCATGCCGACGAGGCCCAGGCGCTTGCCGCAGGTCGCGTTCCAGTCGTTGCCATGCTGGTCGGTCCCGGCTACGTCGAGCTCGTGCATGAGATCGCCGGCCTTCCGGCGGGCTCACGCGTGGGGCTGGTCTGCGGCTCCACGCGAGGCGTCGACAACATCGCTGAAACCCTGGCGATCTCAGGCACGCGCGGCGTCGAGATCGTGGCGGCGACGGTCGGTGCGAGCGCCGACCTCGACGAGGTCGAGCGGACGGCGGACATCATCCTGATGTCCCGGGAGGCACTGGCGGAGGGTCTGGACGCCCGGTTCAGCCGGCCGGAGCGGATCCGACCCTGGACCTATGAGTTCGACCCGTCTGGCATCGAGCTCGTCCGGCGCGCGATCGAACGGGTTCAGGCGGAACGCCGAAAGGGTGCGGCGGCCGCCAACGCGTGACATGCTTCGCCCGATGCGGGCGATCCATCTCTCGACCGCGGCGCGTCGCCGTCACCGGCTTGGCTCGAAAGAGCTGGGTCCCCGCGGCTCGCTCCCGCTCGACGATCTCGCCCAGACCCGGCGGATCGCAGCACGGATCAACGCCGACCGGATCGCCGGGCGCGCCCCGGGCCCCCCCAACGCCTCGGCCGGCGACCTCGCTGCGCTCGGAGTCCTCCACGAGGTCTTCCACCACCTCGTCGATCGCTACGCCACCGACGTCCGTCCCGGCGCACTGAGCGACGCGGCCGCCGCCCTGGATCGACACCTGGGCCGGCCGAGCGTCGATCGCGTCGCGACCGCGTTCTCCCGGGAATTCGGCGAGTCGCCGGACGTGTCACCAGGTCACGACCCGGAGCCACCCGATGAGCCGGACGAGGCGCGCGCCGAAGCCCTGGAGGAGCTGCTCCTCCTATCGCTGGCGAACGCGAACCCCGCTGCCGAGCCGCTCCGGGAGCTCTTCGACGATCGCGCGCTGCGCGAGAAGACGCCCTACCCCCGGCTGCTTGCGGGCCTCGAATCGTTCCTGGAAACAGAGCCCGGGTTCGAACCGGGCGGGCTGCCGCTCGTGGCGATGCTTCGAGCCCCGCTGCTGGCATCCCCGACGTCACTCGCCGGGCAGCTGCGCTGGATCCGGGACAACTGGGCGGGCTACCTCGCCGGGCTCGGGGATCTCCTCGACCGGCTGATCCTTGCCCTCGACGTCATCGCTGAAGAGGAGCGCGGCCTCCACCAGCGCTTCGGCGGGGGCGGCGGCTCGGCCGCCGAGGCCCCATCCTTTGCCGGTCTCGAGACTGAGGCCGAGCGCTTCTCCTGGGATTCGGACTGGATGCCGCGTCTCGTGCTGATCGCCAAGAGCACGTACGTCTGGCTCGACCAGCTTTCGCGTCAGTACAGCCGCGACATCCGGACGCTCGATGCGATCCCCGACGAAGAGCTCGACCGGCTGGCCCGGTCGGGCATCACCGGGCTATGGCTGATCGGCCTGTGGCAGCGCAGCGTGGCCTCGGAGAGGATCAAGCGGATGCGCGGCAATCCGGACGCCGTCGCCTCGGCCTACTCCCTCGATGACTACCGCATCGCCGACGATCTCGGCGGCGAAGGGACCCTCATGGACCTGCGGGGCAGGGCGTGGGCACGCGGCATCCGCCTTTCGGCCGACATGGTCCCGAACCACATGGGCATCGATTCCCGCTGGATGATCGACCACCCCGACTGGTTCATGTCGCTTCCCGACCCGCCGTTCCCCTCGTACACGTACGACGGGCCCGACCTGTCGCCGGACGAACGGGTCGGGATCTTCCTGGAGGACCACTACTGGAATGACAGCGACGCCGCAGTCGTCTTCAAGCGGCTCGACCGCTGGAGTGGCGAGGCTCGCTACATCTACCACGGCAACGACGGCACCAGCTTTCCATGGAACGACACCGCCCAGCTCGACTACCTGAAGTCCGAGGTCCGTGAGGCCGTGATCCAGACGATCCTGGCGGTCGCCCGGCGGTTCCCGGTGATCCGTTTCGATGCCGCGATGGTCCTCGCGAAGAAGCACGTCCAGCGCCTCTGGTACCCGGAGCCCGGTGCCGGGGGCGGCATTCCATCGCGCGCTGAGCACGGGCTTGCGAAGGCTGAATTCGATCGCTTGATGCCCAACGAGTTCTGGCGGGAGGTCGTCGACCGTGTGGCCGCAGAGGTCCCCGATACGCTCCTCCTGGCGGAGGCCTTCTGGCTCCTCGAGGGTTACTTCGTCCGCACCCTCGGGATGCACCGGGTCTACAACAGCGCCTTCATGCACATGCTCCGGGACGAGGACAACGCCGGTTACCGGCGGGTGATGAAGGAGACGCTCGAGTTCGATCCGGAGATCCTCAAGCGTTACGTGAACTTCATGAATAACCCCGACGAGAAGTCGGCGCTCGAACAGTTCGGCAAGGGCGACAAGTACTTCGGCGTCGCGACGCTCCTGGCGACGTTGCCGGGTCTGCCGATGATCGGGCACGGCCAGATCGAGGGATATGGCGAGAAGTACGGGATGGAGTTCCGGCGCGCGACGCTGGCTGAGGAACCCGATCCCTGGCTCATGGAACGCCATGAGCGCGAGATCTTTCCGCTGTTCCATCAACGGGGCCGATTCGCCGAGGTGCGGAATTTCGTCCTGTACGACTTCGCAACCGGCTCGGGCCCGATCGACGAGAACGTCTTCGCCTATTCGAACGGACTCGGGGGCGACCGGTCACTGGTGGTCTATCACAACCGCTTCGGATCCACGGCGGGGCGGATCCGCGACAGCGTTGCGTTTGTCGAGAAGGCCCCCGACGGGTCGAAGACCCAGGTCCGGAGGACGCTCGCCGAAGGTTTGGGGCTGAGCGACGACGGCGATGCCCTGGTTGCCTTCACCGACCAGCGGACGGGACTGGAGTACCTGCGTCGGGTCGGCGAGTTGCGAGACGGCGGCCTGTACGTCGAACTGGACGCCTACCGCTGCCACGTGTTCTGGGGGTTCAGGGAAGTCTCCGGCGCCTCAGGGCCATGGGCCCGGCTTGCCGGCCGGCTGGGCGGAAGGGGCGTCCCGTCGTTGGAAGACGCGCTCCGTGAGCTGGAGCTCGAGCCCGTCCACCAGCCGCTCCGGGCGATCTTCCGCGATGGCCACGCTCGGCGGCTCCTGGACGCGATCGCGCTTGGTGCCGCCGAATCGGACCCGGGAGTCAGCGCCAGCCTCGATGAGATCGGGTGGCGGGCCCGCGACTTCCTGCTGGCCGCGGCCGATGCGACGGCATCCGGGCTGGACGGCGACGCGGGGGCGGGGCGCGTCCGCGACGGGCTCGCCGCGTCCCTGGCGCTTCCTCGGAGGTCGCCCCTCCTCGCCGCTGGGCTGAGCAACGAGGCGGCGCGCGCCACGCTGTTCTCCTGGATCGCCCTCTCCCCGATCGGCGACGGTGTCATGGCCCGTGCGCGCTTCGACGCGCTTCGACTCGGCGGGCCGCTGGCGGGCGGTCTCCGCGAACTCGGTCTCGACGAGGCTGCGGCATGGGCGGTTGTCGACCAGGTGCGGGTCCTGTTGGGACTTCCGCGCGCGGCGACGCTTGCTGGGCCGCCGCGGACCAGGGCCGCGCGCGTGGCCGCCGCGTGGTTCACGGATCCCGTCGTGCGAGCCGCAGTCGGCATGAATAGCTGGGAAGGCGTCGACTACATTGGCCGAGAGGCGTGGGAATCAGTCGTGGAGTGGGCCGCCGTCCTCGATGCGCTGGATGCGACGAGGGTCCGGGGCAACGCCCGTGCCCAGCCCGTCAAGCCCGTCCTCGCGTTTGCCGAGCGACTTCGCGCTGCGGCCGCGGAAGCCGGCTATCGGGTGGACGTGCTTCTGGCAGCCCTCGATTCCAGCGCGGTAGCGAAGACGGTGAAAGAGGCGGCCACGGCAGGGTCCAGCCGCAGTCGAAAGCCCGGTTCCGGCACTCGATCGCCGTCAGGAGGTGGTCGCCGGCGCAGCTGACGAGGCAAAGATGGGCCTTTCGCCGGGCTATGGCGAGCCGGAAATCCCCTCGCCAGGTTGATCCTCGCGGGCGGCATCAGCCGTTTCCCAGGAGGCCTCGGCGTCTGCCGCCCCTGCGCTCGCGGCCTCGTCGCTCACAACCTCCCCGCGCGCAGTCGCCTCCTGACCCAGGATCAGGCGCCGCAGGAGCGGCAACGGCAAAGGCCCGTGGAGCAGGAGCGATTCGAGATGTGGCCGGTAGGCGAATCCGGGCGTTTCGCCATAGCCGCCGACCACGCGCGGTTTCGGCCGGTAAGCGCCGCCGCCGGCAGTGCTCGGAGCCGATGCGGCGCGGAGACGCGCCTCAAGCTCGATGGCCCAGAACTCGGCCTGCCCCACGAAATAGGTCGAGAGCTGGGTCGAAGACAGTCGCGCCCGGTCGTACTTCGCGCGGGCCTCGGCCTCCTCCTGGAAGCCGCCGCCGACCATGAGCTCCATCGCTGCGTCTTCGGTCATGTCGCGGCAGTGGATCCTGACGTCCATGATCGCGTTGGTGATCGACCGCAGGAAGAACTTCCAGTGGACGAGCCACAGTGCCGGATCGTCGGCGGCGAATCCAACATCCATCATCACCTGCGTTACGTAGACAGCCCAGCCCTCGGCGTACACACCATCCCCGAAAACGGCCCGCAGAACCGAGCCGGCGCGGTTCGCGTAGACCCCCTGCAGGTAATGGCCGGGGACCGCCTCGTGGATGGTCAGGAGGCGGAGCATCCTGGCGTTGTCCTCGCGCAGGTACGACTCACGACGTTCTTCGGGCCAGTCGTCAGGAGTCGGGGTGATCGAGAAGAAGGCCTTCTGACCCCGATCGAGCGGTCCGGGCGACGAGAGCATCGCGCCCCCGAACGAGCGGAGGAAGACCGGCGTCCATTGGATGTCGAGCGGCTCATCGGCCAGGCCGACGAGGTCGCGATCCCGGCAGAACGCCTCGATTCGGACGAGTTCGGCCCGGCAGAAATCGAGAAGCTCCTCGGCCCCAGGATGATCGGCGGCGATCGCGTCCAGGACCCCCCGGACGATCGCCGATTCGTCGACTGGAATCGGCTCACCGGCCCGCCACGTCGGCCACAGGTCGCGCGCGAGACGGAGCATCTCGCCGCGGACCGACCGAAAGGCCGGCTCGGCCACCTCCAGGACCCAGTCGGGCGTGACCCCTGGATTCTTGAAGGTATGGACGAGCTGCGCCGAAAACAGCGCCTCACCGAGTCGGCCTTCGCCGCTGCTGACGGGAAGGACGCGATCGCGCAGGTCGTCGCCGAACCGCTGCATGGCGGCCCTCGCCAGATCTGCGGCCGCGAGCAGGCGCGGCAGCAGCGTGGCAACTGCCGGATCGTTGGGCGCAGCGCCCTGAGCTATCTCGACCGCTTCGCTGACGAGGTCGGTCACGCCGGGCAGGTCGCGGATCGCCCGCTGCGTGTGGAAGCGAGCGATCGGCCGATCGCCGTTGCCGATGAGGACGTCGGGTGCGACGTCGACGACCGCGGGCAAGCCTTCCAGCCTGCCGGCGATCGACGCCAGGCGGTCCGCGAGTGGGGCGAATTCACGTGACTGGAGCTGGAACAGTCCCTCGCCCAGGAACCAGACCCATGCCAGTGGGTTCCACGTCTCCGTCCGCAGGTCCGTCTCGCGGAAGCGGATCGACGCGAGCCGGAGGCGGATCAGGTCGCGATCGGTCCGTTCGCCAACCCCAAGGTGGGCGTCATCGAGACGCTCGAGGGCATCCGCCCAGCGGTCGGCGAATGCGATCCGCGCTCGTCGCCCGGTCTCGCCGACATCCGGCCAGCGACCGTCGTGCTCGTGCATGCCGGCGGCGGTCGCTTCGAGGGGTTCGAGGCGGAAGTACTCGTCGAGGAATGCTTCGACCAGATCGCCGAATTCGGACACACGGGGACGATACAGGAAGCGCATTTCTGGCCGGTCGCGGCGGCTACCATGCCGAGGGTGGCAGTACAGGCCTCTACGGGCACCCCCCGTTTCGATCCCGCACAGCCACCCTGGGTATCACCCGTCACGCTCGAAGGGGCGCGGATTCGCCTGGAACCACTCTCGATCGATCACCTGGCCGAGCTCGCGGAGGTAGCATTCGAGCCGTCGATCTGGCGCTGGACGGTGGCGCGCCCAGCGAACCTCGACGGCCTGCGGGCGTGGGTCGAAGCGGCGCTCCGAAGCGCCGAGGCGGGCACGGAGTTGCCGTTCGCAACCATCGACATCGCCAGCGGGCGACCGGTCGGCAGCACCCGGTTCCTCTCGATCATGCCCGAACATCGGCGACTCGAGATCGGCTGGACGTGGCTCGGGACGGCGTACCAGCGAACGGGTGCCAACCGCGAGGCGAAGTACCTCCAGATGGAGCATGCCTTCACGTCGCTCGGCGCGAACCGGGTCGAATTCAAGACCCACTCTGAGAACGCCAAGGCTCGAGCCGGGCTACTGGGGATCGGCGCGACATTCGAGGGAATCTTCCGCAACCACATGATCATGCCGGACCACCGGATCCGGCACTCCGCCTGGTACAGCGTGACGGTCGAGGAGTGGCCCGGTGTCCGCGCGAAGCTCCAGGCGGCGCTGGGGCGTGGGACGATGGGCGGCGACCTGCGATGATCGCCCCGACCAATCGGCGAGGCGCCGCCTGTGACGGCCGAGTCCAGCAATGAGAGGTAGCTCCGTGGTCGAACTGCTCGTCAGGATCCTGATCAATGCGGCCGCCGTGTTCGTCGCGGTCAAGGTCGTCCCGCAGATCGACTTCAAATTCGGCAGTGACTGGTGGAAGCTGCTGGCGGTGGCCGTGATCCTGGCCGTCGTCAACGCGTACATCAAGCCAATCGTGAAGGCCCTCTCGTTCCCGATCACGTTGCTCACCCTGGGCCTCTTCACCTTCGTGATCAACGCGGCCATGCTGCTGCTGGTCGCCCTAGTATCCGATTTCGTCAAGCTCGATTTCCACATCGCCGGGTTCCCGCCCCACTTCACGGCTGACGCGTTCGTCGGCGCCTTGCTCGGCTCGATCGTCATCAGCGTCGTCTCCGTCCTGCTGGGGTTCCTCGACCGGAGCCGGCGGCTGGCCCTCTAGGGTCGCCATGGGCTCGGTCGCCGTCGGGCTGAGGGCCGCGGCGACTCGATTCGGCACGCCCGTCTTCGTCACCGACGTCGCGGCGATCGACGATGCCGCGCGCGCGATGCGGGCGGCGTACCCGGATCCCTGGCAGCGCAACTTTTCGCTGAAGGCCAACGACGTCACCGGGATCGTGAGGCTCCTCGGGGACCGAGGTTTTGGCGCGAACGTCGTCTCATCGGGCGAGTGGGCGATTGCCCGGCGAGCGGGATTGCCCAACGGTCGAATCACTCTCGAGGGCGTCGGCAAGACCGACCGGGACCTCCGGGCCGCGGTTGTCGCAGCCCGTACCGGCGAGCCGCTTCGCTGGGTCGCCATCGAGTCGCCCGACGAGGCGTTTGCGCTGCAACGGCTTGCCGGCCGCCTGCCAGTGGGGCACGGCCTCGACGTCCTGATGCGGCTCAATCCCGACGTCTCGGCCGAGACCCTCCCGGATCTCGCGGTCGGGGCGGGAGTCTCCAAGTTCGGCATGACCGAGACGGAGCTCTCCGAGACCGTGGCACAACTCGCGGCGGGCATTCCGCTTCGGCCGCGCGGCATCCACCTCCACGTCGGCTCGCAACTCGGAGCCGTCGATGCATGGCGCGACGGGATCCGACGGGCATTGGCCCTCTTGGCGCTGCTGCGAGGTGGCCTGCGCGATTTCGACACGCTCGATCTCGGCGGAGGCTTCCCAGTGCTGCCGCCGGGCGATCCAGCGCCCGATCCGGCGCGGTTCGCGCGCGAAATTCCCGACCTGCTCGATGCAGTCCCAGCCGATCGCCGCCCTGCGCACCTCGCGATCGAGCCGGGAAGGGCGCTCGTTGCCCGCGCGGGCTGGCTGGTCGCCCGCGTCCTCCATGTCCGGGAGCGGGCCGGACGCCAGGTGATCCTCGACGCCGGCATGACCGAGCTGATCCGTCCGGCCCTGTACGGCGCGCGTCACGACATCGTCGCTCTCACCTCGCTGCGGCAGGCGATCCAGAGCGACGGCGATCCGCGGGACGCGCCGACGTACGACGCGACACCGACCGCTGTCGAGGGACCCATCTGCGAGTCGAGCGACCACCTCGGCGAACACCTCCTTCCGATCCTGCAGCGGGGCGATCTCGTGGCGATCGGCGATGCGGGAGCCTACGGAGCCTCAATGGGGTCGACCTACAACGGTCGCCCGAGGCCGCCACAGGTCCTGTTCCAGTCCGACGGCCGCCTCGACCTCATCCGCAGCCGAGCGTCGATCGGCAGCCTCGGCTGAGGCCCACGCCTTCGCGGCCGCTGGGCTTGGCGGTGAGTCGTCTCGCCGGCGGCCAAGCGCCGGTGACCGGTAGGCTTCCGATATGAACGCGCGCACAGCCCTTCGTGACCGCCTCGGGCGGGGTCCGCTGCTGCTCGACGGAGCGATGGGAACGCTCCTCTTCTCGCGCGGGATTCCCCAGCGCGCCTGCCTGGACGAGCTGGCGACGACCCGGCCCGAGTTGATCGGTTCGATCCATCGCGAGTACGTGAATGCCGGCGCCGACCTCATCGAAACGGCGACGTTCGGAGCCAACCGGATTCGCCTTGCGACGTGGGGCCTGGCGACCGAGACGGCCGGCTTCAACCGCCGTGCCGCGCAGGTCGCGCGCGAGGCGCGGGACGTCGCCGGCCGGCCGGTCCTGGTCGCCGGCTCCATCGGTCCGATCGGCGCGCCGACCCGCGATCTTCTGCGGCTGCCCGAGGCCTCCATCCGCGCGGCCTATCGCCCGCAGGTTGAAGGCCTCCTCGAAGGCGGCGTGGACCTGTTCATCCTCGAGACGTTCGTCGACCTCGGCCACCTCTTCGTCGCAATCGACGAAGTTCGGCGCGCCTCGGCAGACCTTCCGCTCGTCGCCCAATTCACATTCGGCGAAGACCTCGTTCTCGCGGACGGCACCGACCCAGGGGCTGCCGCAGCGGCACTCCTCAGCGCCGACGTCGACGTTATCGGCGTCAACTGCGGCGTTGGCCCTCAGGGGTGTCTCGATGCGCTCGAGGCGATGGCCGCGGCGACTGCGCGGGCCGCCACCGGGATGGATGACCATTCAGCGGACCGCGAGCGGATCACCCTCTCGATCCTCCCCAATGCAGGACTGCCACAGCGGGTCGAGGGCCAGTTCGTGTATGCGGCGGACGCCGCCTATTTCGGCCGGATGATTCCGAGCTACCTCGATGCCGGCGCCGGAATCGTCGGCGGCTGCTGTGGCACGACGCCCGCTCACGTGGCGGCGATGCGAGCGGCCCTCGACGCCGTGGACACCGAACCACCGCCCACCCGCACGCGGTCACCCGGCGCCACGGCCGTGGAGCGGGCCCTGCCCGACTGGCCATCGGACGACGAGACACCGCCGACGCACTTGGCGGCCGCGCTCGCGTCCGACCGCTTCATCGTGTCGGTCGAGATCGACCCGCCTCGCTCGGTCCGAATCGAGCGCACGATCGAGGCGGCCCGCCTCCTCCAGGCAGCAGGCGTCGACCTCGTCAACGTGAGCGACTCGGCCATGGCCCGCGTCCGGATGGGCGCAATGGCCGTCGCGTTCGGCATCCAGCACGACCTCGATCTCGAGTGCATCGTCCATCTGACGACCCGAGATCGGAACCTGATGGCCATCGAATCAGAGCTGCTCGGAGCCCACGCGCTGGGTGTGCGCAATTTCGTGGCGCTCACCGGCGACCCGCCCCGCGTCGGTGACTATCCCACCGGAACGGGGGTCTGGGACGTGGATTCGATCGGGCTCATCGAGATCCTGACCCGCCTCAACCGGGGCGAGGACCAGGCCGGCTCGCCGATTGGCCAGCATGCCCGCTTCACGATCGCGTGTGCCCTCAATCCGACCGCCGCCGATGGGGCCACGGAATGGGACCGCCTCGAGCGAAAGCTCGAGGCGGGCGCGCACCTGGTCATGACCCAGCCGCTGTACGACCTCGAGCAGGTCGAGGCGATGGCCGCCCAAGCCCACCGCAGGTTTGGCCCAGCCGGATTCCCGGTTCCGGTGCTCCTGGGCGTGCTCCCGCTCCAGAGCGCCCGGCACGCAGAGTTCCTTCACAACGAAGTGCCCGGCATCACCATTCCCCAGGCGACGCGCGCAGCGATGCACGCCGCCGGCGACCGCGCTGCGGAGGTCGGCCTCGAGATGACGCTGGAACTGCTGGCCTCGGTCGGCTCCCTGGTCCGTGGGACCTACATCATGCCGAGCTTCGGCCGTTACGAGCAGGCCGCCGAGCTCGTGCGGCGGATCCGGGCGCGCCAGACAGCGCCGATCCGGGCTGCCGCCCAAGGCTGATCGTGTCGCGGCGCTGAGGCCAGATCGCGAGCCGCAGATCGCCTCGGGTACACTCAGGCCATGGGTGCGGTCGAGACGATGGAAGTGTTTTTCGAACGGCTCAATGCCGGCGACCGCGAGGGCGCGGTCGAGTTGATGGACGAGAAGACGGAGATGCGCGTCCACGTCGGGGACGGCGTCCAGACCCTTCGTGGCATCGACCGCGTCGGCGGCTGGTTCCTCCGGTCCGACCGCGGTCTCAAGATGATCCCGGGCGACGTCCGCGACACGGGCAACAACTACGAGGCCGACCTGCTCGTCGTGCGCCCCGGCGCGCCATCGCAGCACCTCGACGCCACATTCCGCGTCGAGGCCGGCAAGATCACCGCGATCAACCTCGCTCCGCGTTAGACCAGAAACCCTCGGCGGGCGTCGGAGGCGGACGTCCAGGACGGAGAGCTATTGCCCGGTCGAGGCGCCCGGGAGTGAGCTCGGTACGGACCCCGGAATGATCAGGACGCTGCCCACCACGATCTTGTTCGGGTCGGGGAACTTCGCTTTGTTCGCCGCGACCAGGTCGGCGAGGCTGACGTGGAACTTTGCCGCGATCTTCGACATCGTGTCGCCCTTTGCCACCGTGTAGGTCAGGGCAGACGGCGCCGGAGCCGGGGTGACCTCCGCAGCGGCCGACGCAAGTGCACTGGCGGCCGGGCTTGGGCTGGAAGCAACGCCGGCGGGCTTGCCGAAAAAGAAGCCCGGTAGTAGGAACAGGATGATGGCCGCGACGACGACCCCGGCGGCGATCGGTACGACCCTGGGGACATTCGGAAGGCCCACCCGGGTCTTCAGCGTCGGATAGGCCTCGAAACGGCGTGGACGCTCCCAGGATGGAGCGCTGACGTCGGGATCCCCCCGGCGCCCGTCCGGCGCGGCCCCACCGGCGGCGAACCCTGGCGCTCGAGCTACGCCCGCTGCCCCGCCTGGGGCCCCGAATCCGGCCGCACCCGCCCCTCCAGCCGCGCCGGCGCGCGAAGCCCCAGCGCCGAGTGTCCCGGCTGCTGCCGCTCCTGCAGCCACCCCACCGGCGTAGCCACCCGCGCCGGCCGGGCCGCGGCGCGACGCCGAGTCGTCAATTGAATCCCCGTCCTCGTCGTCAACCCGATCGAAATCCGCCCGCCAGGCGGTGTCGGCGGAATGCCCCGAGGCGAGACGATAGGCCGGGCTGGCGGCGAGCCCCTCGTCGCGCCGGCCTGGCGGGCTCGATCCACGCCAGGCATCGGCCGAGCTCGATCGTGATGCCCCCGCAGCGTCCGGTCGATCCTCGGCAGGCGCTCCCCGCCATGCGGGCGGCGTCATCCACTCGGCGGGCGGGTTCCGGCGCGGGGCCTCGCCAGCGTGCCCGTCGGCAATGGCAGCAGGCCGGGGAGTGGCGGCCTCTCGTCTCGCCCAGTCCTGGAACGTGGGGCAGGCTGGAAACGAGCTCGACAGGCAGTACGCCGCCTGGTGAGCGAGCGCCCGAGGCGCCGGTCGCTCATCCGCATAGCAGCGGTGGCGATGATCGGGATTCTCAGCGCGCTGGTCGCGATCCTCATCGAACGCGACAAAGGGACAGACGGGCGCTGCATCGACGATGGGAAACGAGCGGTCCGTCATCACCGCCGATGATACGCGCCGGAACGGGCCGAGCCCGGCAGCGTCGCGCTTGGCGCCTTCACCCGGTTGGGGACGCTTCGACCGACCCGAGTGGTTTTCCCGATCGGCCAGTCCGGGACGAGCTCGGTCGACCGGATCGGCGTTATCTCCGCTTTGCCCTTCCGCTGAGCGGTTGGCGCGAGAACAGGAGCGCGCCGGGATGATCGCGATGCGTCGAAACATAGATGCGCGCTTCCAGTTGCTTGATGACCTTGTTCGCCGCAACTCGCGCCGTTGCGACTTTCTGGGTACCAAGCTCCCAGGGAATGACCTGACTCTCAGGTCCTGCACTCACCTCGTTGATGAGTACCTTGAGTTCTTCGTCGCGTGGATTTGCCTTGCGTCCACGCCGGCGCGGCGAGTTCTTCAACTCTTCGATGCTGAGTGGCTTGCCGACCTTGAGCACCTTGTATCTGGCCAACGCTGGAACCTCCAAATGAGGTTGATGACACTAATCGTCGAATAGGCTACTCCATTTGATCAATTGCGCAACGTCCAGCAATCGATTAGCGGAACAGTGGACCGCCTGTCCATTACAACTTGACGGCATCCAGCTTGCTCGAAACACGCATCGACTGACGCCGGAGGAGCGATCGCTTCAGGCGCCGAGCTCGGCCTTCTTCGCCTCGAATTCGGCCTCGGTATAGACGCCGGCGGCGTGGAGATCGCGCAGGATCCGAAGAGACGCCGATTCGCCCGCCTCGTCTTCGTTCGGAATCGCCGGCCCCGCCGAGGAATGGGGGGGCCTCCCGACACTGGGAATGATTCGTCGGGCTGTCCACCCAGTTGACCTTGGGCTGGGATCTCGTCGGCCCGAGGCGTCGCCGATATGGAGGCGTGCTCGTCGGCATCGTCCAATTCCGCGCCGTCATCGACATCGGGATACGCCTCGGCGATTGCATCGGCGAGATCGGCGAACAGGTCGGTCGGGTCGTAGAACTCTGCAACATCCTCGGCCGAGTTGATCTCCCGCCAGCCCTCCGTTGGACCGTCGACAAGCACTCGACCGCTAAATCGGCCGGTCGACGTTAGAACGAGGCGCTCGTCGACATCGACGTCGATTTCCATCTCGCCGACGAGATCGGAAAGCGCCGCCGCGTCGCCCTCGAATTCGGCGACGAGTGCCGCCTGTGCGGATCAACTTCGCTCGAGGTAATCGAGAGCGAGCTCGTACAGGCGCCGAGTCGCGTTCAGCCCGGGCGTGAAATCTCCGTCTCCGGCCATCGTCGATCCCCTCCTCGCCGCCTATCGTCCCGCCGGGGTCAAGGGCGATCGCGTTTGACAGCCTCCGCCCTGGCTCCGACACTCAATGCCTCACCTCAGAGGACCGCCTCGTCGCCCAAAGGAGTCGTCATGTTCCGATTGGCTCGGTGGGTCGCGCCCACAACGCCCGTTCACGCCCACTGCGACATCCCCTGCGGGATCTACGACCCCGCGGACGCCCAGCTGGCCGCGCGCACCGTCGCCCGGATGGTCGAGCTCATCGGGCAGATCGATCCGAATTCGCACGAAATCGCCGACCAGAACAAGTTCGTCCGGCTGGTTCACGTCAAGGAGGAGCACGCCGAACGCGTCAAGCGAGAAGTCCAGGTGATCTGGTCTGACTACTTCAAGCCGGAACACCTCGAGGCGGCGCCGGACCTACACACGAAGGTCTGGAACGTGCTGAAGCTCGCAAGCAAGAACAAGCAGAACGTCGACGCCGAAGCTGCCGCCCAGCTCGAGGCCGCCGTCAAGGAGTTCGCCGACATCTTCTGGGCGACCAAGAAGTAATCGATCGAACACCCGCCCAGGTCCGCGTCGTGGTTCCGACGGCGCGGACGGCCTCGCTGCGCGACCGACTCCGCGGCCCGTGGCGCGTCGTCGTCGTGGAGGCCTCGATGCTGCCGGCCATCGCTCCCGGCGACTGGCTCCTCGTGGACCCGACGATCCGTCGGTGGCCACGTCCAGGGTCAATCGCCGTATTTCGGGAGCCCGAAGCGGAAACGCTGTCGATCAAGCGTGTCGCGGCCGGTCCCGGTGCTTCGGTACCGTTCGCGGGCGGATTCCTGCATCTCGGCGCCGACGAGGCATGGCTCCTGTCGGACGCCGACGAGGCGACCGCTGCCGCCGCCGGGTTCGGTGGCCCGATCGATTCGCGGCGATACGGACCCGTCTCAGTCGACCTGCTGGTGGGCCGCGCCTGGTTCCGCTACGGGCCGCCTGGACGGGTCGGGCCCATTCCGCCCGCGGAGGGCTCGGAGGGCTCGGAGGGCCCCTGAAGCACGGCGAGCGATCGTCGCCGCCGCTCTCAGGCCTTGCCGACGAGCTCCTGCGCCATGAGCTCGACCATCTCGAGATCCCAGGGCAGGAAGTCCTGGAGCATGATCCGCTCCACGCCCGCTTCGGCGAAGCGGCGGATCATCGCGCGAGCGTCGTCGGGTGTCCCCATGATCCAGCGCTCGCGACGGGCCGCCAGCCAGGCCTCGGTTCCTGACCCCTCGCCCATGACCTTCATCATCGCGGCGACCCGACGCGCCACGTCGTCCTCGGTCGCACCGATCAGCACGCCGACCATTGCCGAGCGGGCCATGGTCGCCGGGTCTCGCCCGATGGCCTCGCACTCAGCGTCGAGCCGCGCATAGCGATCGGCGACCCGATCCGGCGTCGCTGACGTGACGTTGAACTCGTCGGCGAATCGGGCCGCCATCCGCATCGACCGTGGCTTGCCCTCGCCCCCGAGGATGATTCGCGGGCGCACGGCACCGTTGCGCGCCCTTGGCCGGCTCGGAGCGTCGACCGGCTTCGGCTGGAAGTGCGCATCCTCCAGCGTGTAATGTCGACCCTGGAAGGACCACCCATCGGGTTCCGTCCATAGGCCATGGAGGATCGCCAGCTCCTCCTCCAGCATCTCGGCGCGAACCTCGATCGGGGGGAATGGCAAGCCGTGCTGGCGATGCTCGAGTTCGTTCCAGCCTGCCCCGACGGCGACCTCGATCCGCCCGCCGCTCATCTCGTCGACCGTGGTCACAACCTTGGCGAGGTTGCCCGGATACCTGAACGTGACCGGCGAGACGAGCGCTCCGAGCCGGATCGTCGCCGTCTCGCGGGCGAGGCCGGCCAGAACCGCCCAGGCGTCGGTCGTCCGCATTCCGACCGGCCCGGGGAAGCTCGAGTAATGGTCGGACCGGAAGAACGCCTCGAAGCCCCCAGCTTCGGCACGCCTGGCGAGCCCGAGGAGCTCCTCGTACGAAAGGCCCTGTTGGGCTTCGATCATCAGCGCGAATCGCATCCGGCTCTCCTCGAGGATTCCCGCGATGACGCTCGCGTGGAATGGTTGGGCTTGACACGATCATCCATGCGGGTAGAATACTTCAGGTAATGCGAACGATCGATGCGACCGGAACTGTCAATACGCCCGGTGACGCTGCGCCCGAGGGCGTTCGCGACCGGCTCATCGACACCATTCTGGCCGAAGTCGATGGCTCGCTTCGGGAACTGAAGTGCGCTTCGACCGGCCGGCTCGTCAAATCGGGCGTCAGCATGAGCCACCTCCACGTCCTCTGGCAGCTCGAGCATCACGGCGAGATGTCGATGAGCCGGATCGCTGAGATCCTCGGCGTCTCGATGTCGAACGCGACAGGGCTGATCGATCGAATGGAGGAACGCGGACTCGTCGAGCGCGTCCGGGTTCCTGACGACCGGCGGCTCGTCCTCGTGAGGCCCGCCTCCGAGGGCCTGCGCGTCATCGACGAGGTCGAAGGGCTGCGTCGGGAGGGCATGCGTGCCGTCCTGCAGCGTATCGATCGGGTTCGCCTGGCTCGGTTGGCCGAAGCCTTTGCCGACCTTCGCGAAGCCGTGATCGCCGAATTCGGCCGGACCGGCGGCCACCCCCACTTCGGCGACAGTGCTCTCGGGATGCCCGTCGCCAGCCCGCTGACCGCCCAAGAGCCTGCCGTCACCGTCGGCTAGCGTCCCACCCACCGAGCTCCAAGGGAAGGAATTCATGGAAGCATTTCCTGTCGATACGGTCGAGACCCCATCAGTCGTGGAAGACCCGGCGCTGGGTCTCAGCCGGCGAACGAAGATCGAGATCCTCGGGGCAATCCTGCTCGGGATGTTCCTGGCCGCCCTCGATCAGACGATCGTGGGTCCCGTCCTGCCCAGGATCGTCACCGAACTCCGAGGCAATGACTACTACACGTGGGTGGTAACGATCTACCTGCTGACCAGCACGGTGACCGTTCCGATCTACGGCAAGCTGTCCGACCTGTACGGCCGCAAGCCACTGCTGCTGATCGGCGTGACGCTCTTCCTCGTGGGTTCTGCCCTGTCCGGGCTGAGCCAGACGATGTGGCAGCTGATCCTCTTCCGGGGCATCCAGGGCCTGGGCGCCGGTTCCATGTTCCCAATCGCCCTGGCGGTCATCGGCGACATGTTCACCCCAGCCGAGCGCGGCAAGTACCAGGGTCTCTTCGGTGCGGTCTTCGGGATCGCCTTCCTCGTGGGCCCAGGTCTGGGCGGCTACCTCACTGACAACTTCAGCTGGCACTGGGTGTTCTTCGTCAACCTGCCGATCGGGATCATCGCTCTCGCGGTCATCCAGCAACTTCTTCCGAACATTCGGAAGGCCGGCAAGCAGGTCAATATCGACTACCTCGGCGTCATCACGATCGCCGCAGGCCTCGTGCCGATCCTGATCGGGCTGACGATCGCGGAGAACGGCAATTGGGCAGATCCATACGTCTGGGGCTGGATCGGAGCCGGCGCAGTCTTCCTCATCGTCTTCGTTGCGATCGAGCGGCGGGCCGTTGAGCCGATCATCCCGCTGCACCTGTTCCGGAGTCGAACATTCAGCGCCTCGATGGTCGCGATCTTCCTGGCGACGTTCGGCTTCGGGGCCGCGATCATCTTCCTGCCCCTCTACTTCCAGGTCGTCGAAGGTTCCAGCGCGACGCAGTCCGGATACAAGCTGCTGCCGTTCCTGTTCGGCCTGATCTTCTCGTCCATCATCGCCGGCCAGGTCGTCAGTCGAACCGGTCGCTACAAGGCGGTCGTCGTCATCGGCACCGTCATCCTTGCCGTCGGACTGGCGCTGATGACCCAGCTCCGTGTCGGGACGGCCGACATCACGCTGTGGACCTGGATGTTCATCGCCGGTCTGGGCGTCGGCCCCACGTTCGCCGTCTTCACGATCATCGTCCAGAACTCAGTGCCGTTCCATGAGCTTGGTGCGGCGACGAGCGACCTGACGCTGTTCCGGCAGATCGGGACGACCGTCGGAATCGCCCTCGCGTTCACGCTCTTCCGCGACAACCTCACCTGGTCGCTGCTCCGACAGGAAATCGTGAATGCGGGCGCACCATCGGCATTGGTGCCGGCGACGCCTCCCGTCGGATTCGACCTTGGGCAATTGACGTCGGTGGGATCCGGGAACAGCGGTCTCCAATTCCTCCATCAGATCCCCGCCCAGTTCCAGCCGATCTTCCTGAACGGTTTCCACAGCGCGTTCACGCTCGCGATCGGCCAGAGCATGTGGCTGGGCGTCGGCGCAGCCGCGCTGGCGGTTCTCGCGACCCTCTTCCTTCGTGAGATCCCGCTTCGCCAGACGTTGGGTCCCCAGACAGTTCCCTCGCGCGCCGCGACGTCCGAGACCGCTGCGGAGCCCGCGACCCGCATCCCGAGTCAACCCGCCGTCGACTGATCCCCTGAGCCGGCGGCGGCCGGCCAACAGATTGGCCCCAATATCGGCCCCGGGCGGCTCCGCCGTCCGGGGCCGTTCGCTGCCGAGATGCGTTGCCTCTCGCTGAGAACGGCGCTCCCGCCTGCCTCCGACTACGATCACCGCAATGCGCGTTGAAACGATCGCGGCTCCGTTCCCGCCGGCGCTGACCGCCCTCGGGGCCGCGGACGCGCCGTTCGTGGCCACGATCCCCATCGAGGAGCTGCCCGACGGCGCGCTGCGACGCGTCACGTTCGGCGACCTCGACGTTCTCCTTGCGCATACGACCGCCGGCATCGTGGCCGTCGACGACCGCTGCCCGCACATGTCGGCGCCGTTGTCACTCGGCGAGCTCGACGGCTGCGTTGTGGCGTGCCCGCTGCATTCGGGTCGGTTTGACCTGGCGTCGGGGAATCCCGTTCGGATGCCGACGACGGGAGGGCTCGACCCGGACGGCGTCTATCAGCCGACCTGGTCGCCGGCCGGCACGCCGCCAAAGGCCGAGCCGCCCGGCTTGAAGGCGGAGGCGCGCCGCCTGACCCGTGTGCGCCGGTTCCGCTACTACCCGGTGCGGATCGTCGACGGCACGATCGAAGTCGCGGTCGTGCGCGGCGGCCCCCCGGACGAGGGGGACTGAGTCGTCTCAGGCCCTGCCCACCAGGACGAGGCCATCATCGGTCGACGAAAGCTCATAGAACGGCACCGACGCCGGCACGACGAGTGTCTCGAGCGACTCGAGCCGCTCGGCGAATCCCTGACCCGATGCCGCCACGGCCCCACGGATCGCGGTGATCACCTCGAGGGCTCCGGCCGGGCGGCGAACGACCTCAGCCGGCAGGGCGATCGCTTCGAGGCCGAAGTAGTCGGTGACGAGCGGGCGGGTTGCGAGGCTCCCCACGTCACCGACCGTCAGAGCCCGGCCCGAAGGATTGATCGAGTGCAGGGCCTCCAGGCGATGAAGGGGCCGATCGGACGCCGCAGGTCGATCCCAGTCGAAGACGCGGAAGGTGAGGTCGGAGGGCTGCTGGATCTCGTAGACGAAGGCACCCGGCCCGATCGAATGAAGGGTTCCTGCGGGGACGAGCATGACCTGGCCGGTTCGGCACTCGATCCGTTGGAACAGGTATTGGTCGATGCTGCCGGCCTCGATCCCCTGCCGCAGTTCGGCCTCGGGGTACTCCGCGCGGGGGCCGATCACCATCTCGGCGCCCGGGGCCGCGTCGATGACGACCCAGGCTTCGGTCTTGCCGAGGCTGCCAGGTCCTCTCAGCTCGACCGCCGCGCGGTCGTCGGGATGGACCTGGATCGACAGCCAATCGCCCGTGTCGAGGACCTTGACCAGGATCGGGAAGCGGTCGCCGAGGCGGCGTCGGGACTCCGGCCCGAGGAGGCGCTCAGGAATCGCCCGCGCCACCTCGTCGAGGCTGCGTCCCGACCACGGGCCGGCGGTCACCGCCGACTCGGGGCCGGCCAGCCACAGCTCTCCGGTTTGGAGCCCGTACCCCTCGAGCCGCGATCCTGCCCAGGGTCTGCGTCGCGGGGACGGCTCGCAGCGGAGAGGCAGCAGCGCCTCCGCTATGACTCGGCCTCCTCGGTACCGGCCACCGGTCGCTCGGCGTCCGCGGTCGGAGTTTCGACGCCCGCGGTCGGCTGCTCGGCGCCGACCCCGGCGTCGGCCGTGGCGGTCGGGCCCGCCACGTCACGGATCAGGCTCACGACCGTCTCCGCGTCGTCGGCGAGGTGCAGCAGATCGAGATCGACGGCGGCGATCGCGTTGGTTTCGAGAAGCGTCTCCCGGACCCATGCGATGAGGCCACGCCAATACCCCGAATCGACGAGCACCACCGGGAAGTGTCGGATCTTGCCGGTCTGGATGAGCGTCAGGGCCTCGAACAGCTCGTCGAGGGTCCCGAAGCCGCCCGGCAGGATCACGAACGCGTCCGCGTACTTCACGAACATCGTCTTGCGGGCGAAGAAGTAGCGGAACTCGACACCAAGGTCGACGTAGGGATTGAGATGCTGCTCGTGCGGCAGTTCGATGTTGCAACCAACCGACAGCCCGCCGCCTTCCTGGCAGCCGCGATTGGCGGCCTCCATGACTCCCGGGCCACCACCGGTGATCACGGCGTAGCCCTCCTGCGCAAGCCGGCGTCCGATCTCCCGGGCCAGGATGTATGTCGGATGACCCTCGGCGACGCGAGCCGACCCGAAGACCGTGACGGCCGGTCCAAGGCCGGCAAGCGCACCGAACCCCTCGACGAACTCGGCGAGGATTCGGAGCGCGCGCCACGGATCGTCGTCGAGGAACGCGGGCCGCGGCGTCCGCTCGAGGAGCTTCTGGTCCTCGGTCGCTCCGGCGACGCCCTGGACGAGCTTGGCGGCCCTCGGACCGAACGCCAGCCGGCCGCTGCGCCGCTGGCCCTCCGACGTGGATTCACCGGAGTTCTCGTGACCAGGGTCGCGATCGGCGTCAGTCGGCATCGGGGACAGGTCGCTCATCGCTCCCGCGCGGGGCTTGGCACTCATCCGTCGTAGCATGCCACCGAGATGACCTACCCGGTGAGCGGTCGGCGATGACCCGGGCGTGGTGGTTCGGCCCGGGACTTCTCGTAGCCGTTGGGCTGATCTTCATCGGGCAGGGCCTCGGATATCTCGGCAGCGGTAGCTTCATGGACTTCGACGTCCGCTGGGCCTGGATCGGGCTGGCCCTCGCGGGGGTTGGGCTGGTTGCCGGGTTGGTCGCGTCCAGGCGAGCCCGCGGCTGAGGCGAGCCGAGGTCTCCGGATGCCCCATGCCGCTCGGCGCCGCTCGGCACCGCTTGGCACCGATGAAGGCCGCTCGTCCCGGGCAATCAGCGGTCGTGCGGCGTAATCGATGTCATGGACTTCCAGGCCACTTCATCTCGACCGGCGGCGAACCGGTCGCCGGCGCGCACGAGCGGCAGTCGCAGCAGCCGTTGATCGGCCAGGAGTCGCTCGAACAGCTCGGAGTCGTCCATTCGCAGATAACCGAGGCCGAGCTCGAGCCAGCGCTTGCCGTCGACGTCGGCCACCGCCCGAGCGCCGAGACGATCGACCATGCGGCGCAGCTCTCCGCGGGCCATCGGCTTCCGGCGCAGGTCAATGACATGGACCCGGACGCGCCGCTCGTTGAAGAACCGGAGGGCCGCCCGGGTCGCCGGTGAGTCGTCGGTGCCGAAGACCTGCACCTCGGCAGCGCTGCCCGACGTTGACGCCACGGGGCGCAGAGTAACTCGCACGAACCGCTCGCGGGCTACCATCTCGGAACAGGAGGTGACGTCGTGACGGTCTGGTTCACAGTCCAGCTCGAGGACAAGCCCGGCTCACTCGCCCGCGTCGCAGCCGCGCTCGGCGACCGTGGCGTCAACATCACCGGGATCGTCGGCGTCGCCGAGGACACCGAGGGCGCCCTGATGCTGACCACGTCCGATCCCGCCGCCACGCGCGAGGCATTCGCTGCTCTCGGGCTACCGTTCGAGGAACACGACCCCTCGGCTGATTTCGAGCCTCACCGCATGACGGTCGGCGACCTCCAGCGCACCAACGCCGGCTGACGGCGCGACTGAACGGCTCCGGCTCCGATCCCGAGGCGACCCCTCATGCAGCGCCGCGCGGCAGTCCCACCAACCGTTGCCCTCAGGCTGACGATCGACGACCCGCGGGCCGCAATCCCCGCCTTCCTCGAGCGCATCGGCGCGGCCGGAGGAACGCTCAGGACGCTGAGCACGGTTCGCCACCTCGACGACTCGCCACAAACCGACGGGCATGTTGACGGCGTCGAGGTCGAGGTCGAGGTAGAAGGCCTCGACGAGGCGGTCGTCGTCGCGGCCGCGGGCGAGACGCCCGGGGTCGGCAAGAGTCGGGTCACCCGCTCGCTCGATCGCGTCTTCGGCAAACGTGTCATCGTCATCGGCGGTGGTGCGCAGGTCGCGCAGGTCGCCCTCGGGGCCGTGAGCGAGGCCGATCGACACAACCTCCGGGGAGAGCGGATCAGCGTCGACACCATCGCCCTCGTCGGGGAAGGCGAAATTGCGGCGGCCGTCAGGGCCGTCGCTGACTTGCCCCGTGCCCGCCTCCTCGTCCTCGCGGGGTCATTGATGGGCGGCGACATCACGCGGGCGGCGCTCGAGCTTCGCGAGCAGGGCATCCCTATCATCGCCCTCAACATGGTCGGCTCCATCACGTCGGCCGTCGATCTCGTCGTCTCCGATCCCGTGCAGGCAGGGACGATGGCGGTCATGGCGATCTCCGACACCGGCAGCTTCGACCTCGGCCGCCAGCGCGGCCGTCGCTACTGACACGGTCGCGATGCGCATCGCCACCTGGAACGTCAACTCGCTGAAGGCAAGGCTCGAGAAGGTCGAGTGGTGGCTCGACCGCGCCGCGCCGGACGTCCTCCTCATGCAGGAGACGAAGCTCTCGGACGCCGATGCCCCGGTCATGGCATTTGCGATGCTCGGGTACGACCTCGTCCATCACGGCGAGGGCCGCTGGAACGGCGTCGGGCTCGCCGTCCGGCAGGGCCTGGCGGCCGACGACGTGATCACGAACTTCGGCGATGGCCAGGTTCGGGACAGCTCGGCCGGCTCGGCGGCCAACGTTCCGGAAGAGGACTTCAACCCGTTGGACGAGGCCCGCATGCTGAGCGCGGTCGTCGCCGGGATCCGCTTCGTGTCCATCTACGCTCCGAACGGCCGGATCGTGGGGTCAGGGTTCTACGCGGGCAAGCTCCGCTGGTATGAACGCCTCGGTCGATGGCTCACTGAAACGGCCGCATCCGAGCGACCCCTCGTCGTGGGCGGCGACTACAACGTCGCCCCAACCGACGCCGACGTCTGGGACGCCCGCGCCGTCCATGGCGGCACGCACGTGTCGGACCCGGAGCGGGATGCCTTCGCGGCGCTCCTGGAAACCGGCCTGGTCGACGCCTATCGCCTTCGCCGGTCCGAGCCCGGCCGATTCACGTGGTGGGACTACCGGGCCGGCAACTTCCACAAGAACTTCGGGATGCGCATCGACCACCTCCTGGTGTCCCCGGCCATCGCCGATCGGGTCGTCTGGGCCGAGATCGACCGCGAAGCTCGTAAGGGCAAGCCGATCCCGTCGGACCACGCGCCGCTCCTGATCGATCTCGACGAACCCGGCCGGCCGATTGACGCCGGCTGGGACGACGCCGCCGCCAGGATCGCGTCCCGCGGAGGAACGCCGACGCGCTGAGCTCTCAGTCGAGCGTCACCACTTCGTGCCAGATCGGAACATGGGTCGCGAATCCGAGGGCCTTGACCTTCGGCTCAAGAGCCCGCTGGGCCTCGGGCTCGCCGTGGATCAGGAAGACCCGCCTCGGGTACCCCTCGTCGCCGTGCTGCTTGCCCGCCCCGAAGTTCCGCAGCCACGCGAGGAGCTGCGATTCGTCGGCGTGCGCGGAGAATCCGCTGATCGACCGGACCTTGCAGCGCACCGCGCGAACCTGCCCATCGAGCTTGACCGTGGTCGCGCCAGCCTGGAGATGTGCGCCAAGCGTGTTCGCACCCTGGTAGCCGACGAAGAGGATCGTGGCGGTCGGGTCGTCGATGAGCTCCCGAAGATGGCCCACCACTCGACCCCCGGTCAGCATCCCGTTCGAGGCCACGATCAGGAACGGGCGGGGCGAGCGGAGGATCGTCTGCGACTGGTGGATGTCGTTGGTGATCGTCTGCTTCGGGTAATCGAGCGGGGTGTCGCCGTTCGCCAGCAGCTGGCGCGTCTCGTCGTCGAAGTACTCGGGATGGTGGCGATAAACGTCGGTCACCTTTGACGCCATCGGCGAATCGAGGTACAGGGGCAGGAGCGGGATCCGGCCCTCCTGGAGGAGACGGTCGAGCTGCCAGACGACCTCCTGGGTCCGACCGATGGCGAAGGATGGGACGAGGAGGACCCCGTCCGAATCGGCCACCATCTGGACCGTCTCGGCCAGGATCCGCACGGCCTCGTCCTGCGGGTCGTGTTCGCGGCCACCGTACGTCGACTCGCACAGGACATAGTCCGCGGCCGATTCGACGGTCGCGTCACGAATGATCGGAGCGCCCGGGCGGCCGAGGTCGCCGGAGAAGACGATGACCCGCTCGGGGCCATCGTCCGTTTCACGCACCCGGAGCCGGATGATCGCGGAGCCCAGGATGTGGCCGGCGTCGTTGAACGTGGCGAGCACGCCGGGAGCAACCTCCAGCTCGCGGTCGTACTCGAGGACCTTGAACTGGGGTACGACCGCGGCCGCGTCCCGTTCGGTGTAGAGCGGCGCATCGAGATCGACGATGAGCGGCAGGCCCTGAGCCCGGATGCCGGCCTCCGGGTCAGGCGGCCCGGTGTCGGGCGGGGTGTGAGGCTCGATCGAGGTCGCGACATGTTCGCCGGTCGCGGCCGATCCGGGCGGCGGCACGGTCAAAGTGACGGTCGCCGGGGCCGCGCCATCAAGCGCGTCGCCCTGGTGCGCGAGTTCGAGGGCGGCTTCGTACACCTGTTCCTGGCTCGCGTCGTCCGCGTCCACCAAGTCCGGGTGGCGCTTCTCCCAGCGCATCTCGCGCTTCGCGAATTCTTCGTGGAGGCGCCCGGAGTCGAGCAGGACGATGGTGGCCAGTTCGACCGTGCCCATCGTCGCGAAGATCGATCCTCGATAGCCCTGCTTCACGAGGAGCGGAAGCAGCCCGCAGTGATCGAGATGGGCGTGGGTCACGAGGACGGCGTCGAGGGCTGCCGGATCGTAGTCGAGTGGGATCCGGTTCCGGATCGACTCGTTGGGCATTCCCTGGAACATGCCACAGTCGATCAGCACTCTGGCCCGTTCTGTCTCCAGCAGGTACTGGGAACCGGTAACGGTCGTCGCCCCGCCCAGGAAATGGAGCCGCATCGAGCGCGCTATGAGAGCGGGATCGCGATGAGCGTATCGACTGCGACCGCGACGAAGAGCAGGGTCAGGTAGCTGATCGAGTACCGGTAGAGGCGGATCGCCCCGGCCGTGGAACCTTCTTCCGACGCTCCCTGTCGCCACAGACGGTAGGCCTGCCACAGGAAGATCGCGCCGAGCACCACCGCCGCGCCCAGGTAGATCGCCCCCATCGCGGCGACGATTCCGAACACGATCGAGATGGCCACCAGCAGCACGGTGTAAAGACCGATCTGGCGGGTCGTCTCCGCGATGCCCCGGACGACGGGCAGCATGGGCACGCCGGCTGCGGCGTAGTCCTTGCGGATTCGGAGCGAGAGCGCCCAGAAGTGGGGCGGCGTCCAGTAGAAGACCAGGGCGAAGAGGAGCAGAGCCGGCAGGCCGACGTTGCCCGTGATCGCCGCCCAGCCGATCACCGGCGGGAGAGCCCCCGCGGCCCCGCCGATGACGATGTTCTGGGGCGTGGAGCGCTTGAGGAGGATCGTGTAGACCACCACGTAGAAAGCGATCGCGATGAGCGTCAGGAAGGCCGCCAGGAGGTTTACGAACCACGCCATCAGCGCCACCGAGACCACGCCGAGGACGATCCCGAATACGACCGCCCGCTCCGGTTCGACCTGGTGGGAAGGGAGCGGGCGACGCCGCGTCCGAGCCATGAGCGAGTCGATGTCCCGGTCGAGATAGCAGTTGATGGCGTTCGCGGAGCCGGCCGCCAGCGAGCCGCCGACGAGCGTCCAGACGGTCAACCAGGCCCAGTCGCCGAGCGGGATGCCCGGTACCTGGCGCGTCGCAAGGACCATCGCCGGAACCGTGGTCACCAGCAGGAGCTCGATGATGCGCGGCTTGGTCAGCGCCACGTACGAACGGAGGGAGTCGGCCAGGGTTCTCGGCTCGGCGCGCGCGCCCGTCGCGGATCCGACCTCGACCCGGCGGCCACCCTCTCGATCGCCGTCGACGCCGGCACCGGCGGCAGCCCCGATCGCAGGAGTCATCCGCGCGAGGTAGTACGCCGCGACCGCCAGCCCGATCATGAGCGCCCAGACGACCGCGCCGAGCGCAACGTGGAGGGTTTCAGTCCAGGGCGCCAGCCGCGTGAGGATCTGGAGACCGCCCACGACCGCCTGGATGGCGAACAGCCCGGCGGCCGACCAGGCGAGGGCGACGAGCACCGGCCGCTGCCGCTCGGTGCGCGACGCTGCACCCGCCACGGCCAGCACGACGAGCCCGACGATCACGGCGATCCAGCGGTGGAGCACGTTGGCCGACGTGGCGTCGGTCAGGGGCGGCAAGAGCGAGCCACCCATCAGCGGCCAGTCGGGGAACACGAGCGCTTGGTCGGTCGCGGTGACGTGCGAACCGAACAAGAGGAGAACGAAGGTCGCAACCGCCCCGAACGTGGCCAGGAGCGTGAACCGCTGGCTACTCCCCCGTCCTCCAATCCGTGCCGGGAACGAAGACCGTGCGAGGAGGTAGACGAGGACGCCGACCAGCACCATCGCCGTGGCGAGGTGGGCCGTAACCGACTCGCCGGTGTTGCCGAGCCGGACGGTCTCGCGTCCCAGCCAGGCCTGGAACCCGACGAGGACCACGGCAGCGAGCGAGGGCCACACGATCGAGGGGCGGTCCCGATGGTCGAGGACGGCCAGCGCCGCCAGCCCCAGGATCAGGATGCCGATGAGCGCGGCCACGGTCCGGTGCGTCCACTCGATCCAGACGTTGAAGCCGGCGCCCACCGACGGCAGGGCCTGTCCTTCGAAGCAACCGGGCCAGGTGGGACACGCAACGCCGGAGTCCGTGGCACGGACGATGACGCCGATCGTGACCAGGAAGAGCGTGGCCACGACCGTGGCCGTGGCGAGACGTTGGAAGCGGGTCAAGCGATCTCCGGGCGGCGGGCACTGGGGTCGGGACGGGCGACATTCTACCCCGACCTGACCCCGATCCGGCGTGGGCGAGAGGCCGCGCTCGCTCGATTCCGCACCGTCGCGGGCGGCTCGCCCGGCGTCCGGCTACCCTGCCCTCGTGCGCATCCCGTCACTCGGCGCGGCGATCGCGGTCGCGGCGCTCTCCCTGGCCGCCTGCAGCGGCTCCGCATCAGCCCCCACGTCGACGCCGCTCGTCCTCGGCGGCCCGGTCGGTTCGGGAGCCGGTGCGAGCGCTCCCTCGATTATCCCGATCCTGATCAGTAACTCGGGCGAGCTCGTCCCGGGCAAGGACCGTCTGCTCTTTTCGTTCATTGACGCCCGGAACAACCCCGTCGGTGCCCCCGATCGAACGGCGAAGATCACCGTGTACGACCTCGCCAGGGATGCCTCGAAGCCCGTGTCGTCAGCGGTCGGAACCTTCGTCTGGGCGATCGAGAACGAGCGCGGAGTCTACGTCGCGACGGTGGACTTTCCAGAGGCTGGAACGTATGCCGCCGACTTCACGACCGCCGTCGGGGGCGGGCCGGCCGAGACGATTCGGATGACGTTCGACGTCGAGGCAACGTCACCGGTCGTCCAGGTTGGTGCCAGGGCACCCGCTTCGAAGACGCCGACGGCCGCCGATGTGGGTGGCGACCTTGCCAGGATCTCCACCGACCCGAAGCCGGATCCCGCGTTCTACCGGACCTCCATCGACCAGGCTCTCGCAACGGACGAGCCGTTCGTGGTGATCTTCGCTACCCCCAGGTTCTGCGTGAGCGCCCAGTGCGGCCCGACGCTCGACCGGATCAAGCCCTTCCCCGCGAAGTACCCAACAGTGGATTTCATCCACGTCGAGCCCTACCAGCTCACCTACGCGAACGGCCAGTTGCAGCCCGTCCTGACCGCACCGGCGCCGTCGCTTGCGCCTGCCTTGACGCCCAGCGACGTCACGAACGCGTGGGGGCTTCTGACCGAGCCGTGGGTCTTCGTCGTCGACAAGACCGGGATCGTGCGCGGCTCCTTCGAGGTGATCTTCTCCGACGCGGAGCTGACGTCCGTCCTCGACTCCGTCAAGTAGCGCCCGACGCTGCTGGCGTGCGCCCCACGCCGCCGGCGCTTGGCCAGGCTCAACCACGCATTTCGTTTCGTGGGATGGAAATGACTGCCCCGCCGTTTCATGCCGTGGGCGTAAGCGCCGGATCGAGCCCAATCGGCGCGGATTCCTTTCATCGGACGAAAGAATCCGGGCCAACGGCGGCCCCGACGTCGATTTGTTCCGCCGGGTGAACGATCTCGGCCGAATCTGGCCTCGAGGACCCCTCCCAGCCTGCGACACGTGCATCCCATGAAACGGCAATGGCGCCGAACACCGCCGTCGGTCAGCCCGCCGATGCGTCCTCGAGCCACAGCGCGCTGAGGTGGCCGCCGCCGTCGTCGCGGTACCAGACGCGCACCGGCACGGAGTTCGCCAGGTGCTCGCCCAGATGACCCGGCGGAAACCGGACCGGGTCCTGGAGTGACGCCAGGTCGAAGGCCAGCGTGCGCCCGTCAGCCGTCCGAAGGGTGAATGCCGTGACCTTGCTCAGGCCGCTGGACGTGACGTGAACGACCACACCGTCGACCGTGGGCGCCGCCGGCGGGGTCGGAAGGCCCGGAACCGCGGACAACGGCGGACCGGTGGTCGCCCCGCTGGTCGCCCCGAGTCCGGGGCTGCATGCCGCCGCGGTCGCCAGAATGGCGCCAACGAGCCAGGCGAGGGCGGCGTTCCGCGCTCGGCGAACCGGGCCGGACGTCACGCCGGGCTGGACGCAGGCGGCCCAGTACCGGCGGTCCCGGCGCTGCCCGGCGCGTGCAGCCGCGTCCCGTCGGCGCAACGGGGGCACGTTGCCTCACCGGGCTCGTACGTGGGGAGATCGAGGACCCAGAGTGCCCGGAGCGGGTAGACGCGGCCGGTGGACGCCGACGTGAGCGTCGATGTCCCAGCCGACCGGTCGACCAGCACGGCACATTCCACGACCTCACCGCCCATCGCCTCGACCGCCGGGAGCATCGCCAGGAGCGAGCCGCCGGTGGTCAGGATGTCGTCGACGAGGAGCACCCGCGCCCCCGGTTCGATCCGGAAGCCGCGCCGGAATTCGCGGCGAGTGGCGCCCGC
The DNA here is from genome assembly GCA_036570185.1 of Candidatus Limnocylindrales bacterium. Classification (GTDB taxonomy): domain Bacteria; phylum Chloroflexota; class Limnocylindria; order Limnocylindrales; family CSP1-4; genus DATCPH01. Next base: position 29,800 of record DATCPH010000291.1, read on the forward strand.
CTCGTCCCGGACCTCTTCGGCGAAGATCGCCGGCGTCCCGAGCTGGCGGCCGGTTTCGAAGGCGAGGATCACGCCGCCGGTCGTCGGTCCCGCCACGATGTCAATGGCGGCGTCGCCGTGAGGTCCGTGGTGGCGCGCGGCCCAGAATCCACAGAGCTCGCTCGTTGCGCCGGGGTCCGACAGGACCGCGAACTTCTCGAGGTACACGTCACCGTGGCGACCGCTCTTCAGCAGGAAGTGGCCCTCGCGAAGCGCGCCGGCCGCACGAAACAGGGCCTCGGTACGGGCCGCGATCGTCCGATCGGCGGCGGCGGCGAGGGCCGGCCGGATCGTTGTCACGCGCGGGCGCTCACGGTCGGGCGCTCACGGGCGGTACTCGACGCCCCGCGCCGACGGCGCCCCGACGCGCCCCGGCAGGGCAGTTCCGATGAGCGGTGCAAAGGTCGAGAGGCCGCGCCGCTGGCATTCTCCGGCGAGTTCGTCGACGAGGCGAACCGGCAGGGTGGGATCGGCGAAGATCGCCGTCCCGACCTGGACGGCGACCGCGCCGACGGCCAGGTAATCGAGGACGTCGGCGAACTCCGTGATGCCGCCGATCGCAACGATCGGCAGGTTCACGACCTGGGCGACCTCGTACACGATCCTCAACGCGATCGGCTTGATCGCCGGCCCCGAGACGCCGCCGTAGATATTCCCGAGCAGCGGTCGTCGCCGGGACGGCGCGACGGCGATCCCCGAGAGCGTGTTCACGGCGGTCAGGGCATCCGCTCCGGCGTCGGCGATGGCCCGCGCGATCGGCCGGATATCGGCCACGTTCGGCGACAACTTGACGAGGAGCGGCAGGTCCGTGGCGCGCCGGACGGCTGCCGTGACCGAGCCCGCGGCCTCCGCGTCGATCGCGAACTGCAGCCCGCCCTTGCCGACGTTGGGACAGCTGATGTTGAGCTCGATGCCGGCCACGCCCGGTACGCCGTCGAGCCGGTGCACGACCTCGACGTAGTCCGCGATCGATTCCCCGGCCACGTTAACGATCACGGGAGTCCGCCACTGGGCCCACGTCTGCGTGTACCTGTCGACGACGGCGTCCACGCCCGGGTTCTGGAGGCCGATCGAGTTCAGCATTCCGCCCGGCGTTTCAGTGACGCGCGGCGGGACGTTGCCGATCCGCGGTCGGAGCGTGGTTCCCTTGCTGCAGATCGCGCCGAGACGGTCGACCTCGATGACATCCGCGTAC
>DATCPH010000292.1:0-34642 GCA_036570185.1 Candidatus Limnocylindrales bacterium
GGTGTCGGTGCGTTGGTCGCGCCGCCGCCATCGAGCCGAACGGCGCCGGCGCTGCCTGCCGCCCTGACGATCTACGGCGCGGCTTCGCTCAAGGGCGCCCTCGACAAGGTCAAGGCCGCGTACGAGGCCGCAAACCCCGGAACGACCCTCACGATCTCGACCGACTCCTCCGCCACGCTGGAGACCCAAATCGAACAGGGCGCCCCCACCGACGTCTTCCTGTCGGCCGACACGACCAATCCGAAGAAGCTCGTCGATAAAGGACTTGCCGATGGCGCGGCTGTCACCTTCGCCGGTAACACGCTGACGATCATCGTGCCAACCACCAATCCGGCCGGGATCAAGACCCCCGCGGACCTTGCCAAATCCGGCGTGAAGGTCATCGCCGCCGGCGACGCCGTGCCGATCACGAAGTACGCGACCCAGCTCGTTGGGAACCTCGCGAAAGAGGCCGGCTACCCGGCCAACTTCGCAGCCGCCTACACCGCCAACATCGCCACGAAGGAAGACAACGTGAAAGCCGTTGTCGCCAAGATCGAGCTCGGCGAGGGGGATGCCGGGATCGTCTACGTCACCGACGCCAGGGCATCGACCAAGGTGGCGACGGTGGCCGTGCCCGATTCGGCGAACGTCCCCGCTGCGTACGAAGGCGTCGTGGTCAAGGCGTCGAGGAACGCCGCTGCGGCCCAATCATTCCTCGCCTGGTTCGCGGGTCCCGACGGCCAGGCAATCCTCGGCTCCTTCGGTTTCCTCCCGCCGTCGTGATCGAAGACGCGGCCGGGCGTGGAGCGGCAGCCGCTTCGACGATCGAGAGGTCGCGATCGAGAAGTCGGAGGCCGGGTGGCTGGGGTGGGCGCACGCTCACGGCGCTGGCCGCACTGTTCGGGCTGTTCCTGGCCCTACCGGTCATCGCTCTCGTCGTCCGAGCCGTCCTCGATGGGTCCCTCGCTGTCGCGATCGGATCGCCGGTCGTCCTCGATGCTCTGTGGTTGAGCCTCGTCACCACCGCGGTCAGCCTCGTCATGACGGTCACGTTCGGCTTGCCGCTCGCTCTGGTGCTCGCTCGTCGGCATTTCCGAGGCAAGGGCTGGCTGGAGGCGATCGTCGACCTGCCGATTGTCCTGCCGCCGTCGGTGGCAGGCCTCGCCCTTCTGCTGGTCTTCGGTCGTCGGGGACTGCTCGCGGCGCCGCTCGAGGTGCTCGGCTTCTCGATCCCGTTCACGACCATCGCCGTGATCCTGGCTCAGACGTTCGTGTCCGCCCCATTCTTCATCCGGTCGGCTCGAACCGGAATCGCCGGCGTCGATCGCGACCTGGAGGACGCCGCCCGCGTCGATGGCGCGTCGGAGCGGGAACTCTTCCGGATGGTGACGGTGCCCCTCGCCAGCGCCTCGCTGGCGGCCGGGTTGGTCATGACCTGGGCGCGGTCGCTCGGCGAGTTCGGCGCAACGATCATGTTCGCCGGCAACGTCGAGGGCCGTACCCAGACATTGCCGCTGGTCGTCTACGGCGAATTCCAGGGCGGCGACCTCGACGCTTCGATTGCCGCGGCGGCGATCCTTGTACTTGCCGCATTCGGCGTCCTCGTGGCCGTCCGCGTCTTCCATTGGGGACGCGTGTTGGACGTTCGAGGTCTCACGTGACACGCTCGGGATCCCGCCCGATCTGCGACGCCCAGGAGGTCACCTCCAGATGCCATACGTGAAGGATCCCCGGGTCGACGCCTACCTGGACGGCCTGCCCGGCTGGCAGCGCGAAATTTGCAGTCGGGTCCGGGATCTCGTGCACGAGGCGGACCCCGACGTCGAAGAAACGATCAAACGACGAGACCGGCCCTACTTCGTCCTCGACGGCAATATCTGCGCGCTACTGGCCGCGAAGGACCACGTCAACGTCTTCCTCTACGACGGTGCAATCGTGCCCGACCCTGCGGGGATCATCACGGCCGGTCACGACAATAAGACGGCTCGGACGGTCGCGATTCGTCGGGACGAGAAGATCAACGAGCGTGCGCTCGTGGCGATATTCAAAGGGATCATTGCGAACAATCGGGCTGGCGGCTGGCGCAAGCTCAAAACGGATCATGCCGAGCAACGCAGCTGAGCTCGAAAAGGAGGACGTTACGGGGTCCTGATCCTGACCTACGAGCCGGAGAAATCCGGGCCGGACTGAGTTCTTCGTCGGTGGTGTCGGCAACGGCCGAGCTGGGTATCGGAAACGGAGTCCCTGACTACGGCTCGATGATCGTCGTGGTGTAGAGCACGGTGCCGTCCTGAGCCATGGCGAGGATGGTCGCCGAGGAGGAGTCGCTGACTCGGGCTCGATAGCCAGCGCGTAGGCCGTCCCGTTGGCGCCGACGACAACGGACCAGAACGCCGAGCCCGGCCGCGTCAGCTGGACCGGCCAGCCCGCCCGAACCTTGCCGTCCAGCCCGAGGGCGACGACGCGTCCCCCAAGGGCAGCGCCTGGCGCCGAGTGAAGAAGATAGATCGTGCTGTCCGGGCCGATCGCCGGCGCGGCCAGGTCATATCCCTCGGAAACGGCGCCCGCGGGGCAGAAACCGGTGCGCTGGTAACCGGCGGCGGAGTGATATGGCCAGCCGGCCAGGACCTTGCCGGCTGGGCTCAGGCCGGCCACTCTTGTGTTGTCGGGATAGGGCGCGACCACGAACGTCGCGCCATCCCGTCCGACGAGCGGCGCCGCCGGGACTTCGCAGGACCCTTCGATCCCCACGCATTCCGGAGCCGCCCCGATCCCAAGGCCACCGGAGTCGCCGGCGAGAGCCTGGCCGTTCGGCTCGAAGACGAGCGTTCTAGCCTCCCCGTTGATCGCGGTCATTAGCAGTCACGTGGATTCGGCCCGACGGATCGAAGGCGGGCCTCGAGGCGAGGCCCTCGATCTGGAACGGGCCACCGCGCATCCCTTCAGCCGCCACTGGGATCAGCTGCGACCCCGGTGGCCTGGACTGACAGCCGCGGTCATTGATGGTCCCGTAGGCGATGCCGTCCGGCCCGATAGCCCAGGTATCGCCGCAGCATTTGGCTCCGAGCGGAACCTGCGCGCCCTTGCGAAGGGTCCCGTTCGCGGTGATCGTGGAGATCCTCGCCTTTCCGGGGACCCAGATGAAGACCGTTAACTCGTTGCCGATGACGCGCCCTGGGAGGTAGCCCGGCGAGTGATCAGCAAGATCGACCGGCCAGCCGGGGAGTAAGCGTCCCATCGAGTCGTACGCGAACGCGCCAGTCGGACTCGCACTTGCGTCGCGATTCTTCATCGAACAGACGACCCGGACCGAGCCATCCTCGGCTGGCAACAGGAGCCCGCATGCGGTCGAGTCCTGGATGACGATCGGCCATCCCGGTTGCGGTCGCCCGGTGCGATCGAGGAGCGCCAGGACCGAGCCTGTCGACCGTGGGATCGAGACGAAGAGGGTTCCGGCCGGTCCTGGGGCAAGCAGAACCTGCTCGCCGATCTCTCGGGCAGATGCCCGAACCGGGAGGCTGGCGGTCGCGGCTGGCGGCGGAAGGGACGGCGATGCGATTGAGGAGAGCGTGGGGACCGGCGTCGTCGGTGCCGAAGACGCCGCGGGGGACGCAGACGACGATGCTGCCGGGACCGGCGCTGGGCTCGTGGGCGGCGCGCAGGCGGCGACGAGCAGGCCGATCAGGCCGGTCGCGGCCATTCGCGACAGTGAAGGGCGCATTCCGATTCCCTCATGACGGCGCGGCGGCGGAGCGACGGTCGGACTGCTCGTTTGTGTCGTCGCGTGCTGAGCTACGGGGCGGCCCAGGGTCTGTTCGAACCCGCGCCCCGGGCGTACATTTTCGAGGAGTCCGCCATCGCGGCCTTGCCCGGCCGGATGATGCGTGACCCGTCGGGAGGTCGGCCGATGCTTGCTGTCGCCGCACGTCAATGGTGGGTCCTGGCTCTGCAGGGCATCCTTGGGATCCTGTTCGGAGTCCTGGCGATCCTCTTCCCGGGCATTGCGCTCACCACGCTCGCATACCTCTTCGCAGCCTGGGCGATCATCGCGGGCGTGACGCAGATCGCTGTCGGCTGGCGCGTCGCCGAGGCTCGGGGGCGCTCGTGGCCGTTCGCGGTGATGGGTATCGTCTCGCTCGTCGCGGGCGTGCTCGCGGCGCTGATCCCGGGCCTGACCGTCCTGGGTTTCGTCCTGCTCCTCGGCTGGTGGCTCGTCATCCAGGGCGCGATGGAGGTCTATACAGCCTGGCGAATCCGCCGCGAGGTGACCGGCGAGTGGATCCTCGCCCTTGCCGGAGGCGCCCGGGTGATCCTCGGCCTGATCGTCCTGGTCATGCCCATCGTCGGTGCCATCCTGACGGTCGCGCTACTGGCGACATGGTCGATCATCGGCGGGGTCACGGCCCTCGTCCTCGGCTTCCGCCTGCGCCAGTTCCACCAGGGCACGGCCGGCACCGGACGCGCCGCGCCGGCGGGCGTCTAGACGATCCGAAGCGTCCGCCTCGCGCCGCGGTCAACGTCGTCGGGCGCGGACTCGAATCGAAAAAGCCCCGTGATCGCTCACGGGGCTTTTTGGTCAGGCGCGAAGCCTTGACTCGGACTCAGTAGGCGGCAGGTCGCCGCGACTGGAAGCATCCGCTGCAGTAGACGGGCTTGCTGCCATTCGGCTGGAACGGAACCTGGGCTTCGCGACCGCAGCTCGCGCACGTCGCTGAGAACATTTCTCGGGGACCCCGATCGTAACCGCGGCCCTGAGAGCCGCCGTAGCCACCGCCGTTGCCGCCGGCCGATTCTCCGCTCGTGTAGCCGCCGCCGGCGTAGGCACCGTCACCGGAACGAGCTGCCTTGCGAGCCGCACGGCAGGACGCGCAGCGGCGAGGCTCGCTGAAACCTCGATCCGCGTAGAACTGCTGCTCGCTCGCGGTGAACGCGAATTCGGTGCGACAGTCGCTACACGTGAGCTGCTTGTCACCCTGGACACTGAACATGAAAAAACTCCTTCTCGCGCGGCCTCGGCAAACCTGTCTCGCCGAGAGCCATTGAGAGGGAGTGATCTGCGCCGCGTCTGCGATTTGCCCCGCGATCGCCGGGCGTACAAGCAAGATACCAGAGTTCACCCGGTTGTGTCGAACTGCCGTTCGATTTCGGCCCAGCGGCAGTGCTTATCAGGGTCGGCGAGACCCTAGCGGTCGAGAGGCGCCAGGGCATTCTCCAGTTCCCGGACAGCCTCGGACTCATCGGCGAGGCTCAAGTCGATGAAGCTCACCGCGAAGCTCACATCGTCATACGCCGCGGAATCAGGATCGTAGAAGCCGTGTTGTGGCCCGGTCGCGCCCTGATTCGGAACCGTAGCGTCGGTGACGACGCGCTCCCTCTCGCTGGGAGATCGAGATCCGAAGTCGTCGAAGCACTCCCCATGCTGAACTCCTCCGTGGACGTCCAACGATAGCCCTGCACCGCACCTGTAACCACGGTCGGGACGTTGCATTGGCGTTTTCAATTGGTTCCACGATGGCGCGCGGGCGTTACCTCCGAGTCACCATTGTGTTACTTCTCGGGTAACCCTCAGGGATCGTGGGCCGCCTCACGGTGGCCACTCAGAAGCGGGACAGGACCGGCAGCCGCGGCGCGATCGCGTAATTGAGCTGCACGAGCACGATGAAGCCGATGCTCCAGTAGGTATTGACGACACACAGCGCCGTCCCGAACGCGGGAGTCAAGACGCAACGGGTACCCTTCGGCCGTGCGATTGCTGGGAACGAGCTTGCGGGGTGGCCTGACACGCGGGATCACCCGGAACGTCGTTGCCCTCGGCCTCGTGAGCCTGCTCACCGACGTCTCCAGCGAGATGCTGGTCTACCTCATCCCACTCTTCCTGGCGAACGTCCTCGCCGCCTCGCCCTCGATCATCGGCGTCATCGAGGGCCTCGCCGAGAGCACCGCCTCGTTCTTCAAACTGGCCAGCGGAGCCATCTCTGATCGAATCCGCCGGCGACGCCTTCTCGTCGGCATCGGCTACAGCAGCTCGGTCGTCTCGAAAGCGCTCCTCTTTGTCGCCGGCGCGTGGCCGGTCGTCCTGATTGCCCGCGTCGGCGATCGGATTGGCAAGGGCATCCGAACCTCGCCCCGGGATGCGCTCATCGCCGACTCGACGGCACCAGAGGCGAGGGGCGTGGCGTTCGGGCTGCACCGTGCGATGGACACCGCCGGCGCCGTCCTCGGCGTGGCGGTGGCGGCCCTGGTTGTCGGGGCTACCCAGGGCGGAACCCTCGATCTCGGCGCAGGGACGTTCCGGACGCTCGTCCTCGTCGCGATCGTGCCGGGCGTGCTGGCCGTTGCGGCCATCGTCATCGGCGTCCGCGACATCCGGCCGAGGGTGGCCGAGGGGGCACACACCCCAGCGGCATCGACGGAACCGACGACGCGCGGTCTCGGGCAATGGCGTCGCTTTCCCCCATCCTTCTGGCTCTTCGTCGGAGCGAACGGCCTCTTCGCCCTCGGCAATTCTTCCGACGCATTCCTGTCGCTGCGGAGCCAGCAGCTCGGGGTCGACGTGCGCGACCTGCTGGTGATGATCGTGGCGTTCAACATCGCCAACACAGTCGTGTCGTGGCCGGTCGGCGCTCTCTCGGACCGGATCGGACGTCGCCTACTGATTGGCCTCGCCTGGACCATCTACGCCGCTTCGTACCTCGGCTTTGCGGTGGCGGGCTCCGCGGCCCCGGTGGCCGCCCTCTGGATCCTGTATGGGACGTACTACGGGGTGAACGAGGCTGTCGGGCGCGCACTCGTCGCGGACCTCGCACCGACCGACCTGCGGGCGACCGCCTACGGGATCCTCAACTCGGTCGTCGGGTTTCTCGTCCTGCCCGCGTCGGTCGTCGCCGGGCTCCTCTGGGACCGGATCGCCCCTGCGGCGCCGTTCTGGTTCGGCGCTGCCTGCGCCGCCGCCGCCGTCGCCGTGCTCGCCATGGGCCTCCGATCGAGGCCTCGCTCCGCTCCGGGCGCCTCAGCGTCCCTCGGCGGCTGAGGGCCCGTCAGTGGCGAGCCAGCCGCGCCCGCCGCCCGGCGAGACCGACCTCCTTCATCGTCGATGCGCGCTGGGCCGCCGCACGGTCATGATGAGCCCGTCATGACAGCCGGCCTCACCTCGGCCGAAGCCGCGGCACGCCTCCGCACCGACGGTCCCAACGCGATCGAGGAGCACGGGCGCCGATCGCTGGCGGTGATCCTTGCCGGCCAGTTGTCGAGCCCACTCGTGCTCTTGCTGATCATTGCCAGCGTGGCCAGCATCGTGGTCGGCGATCGAGTCGATGCCGGCATCATCCTCGTGATCGTCGTGCTATCCGCGGCCCTGGGGTTCGTCCAGGAGGCTCGGTCCGAGGAGGCCGTCGCTGTCCTCCGCGCGCGAGTGACTCCCCAGACAACCGTGATCCGCGACGGACAGCAGCAGCTCGTCGCAGCCCGCAGCATTGTCCGGGGCGACGTCGTGGTCCTCGACGCCGGCGACGTCGTGCCGGCTGACGCGCGGCTGCTCGAAGCCAATCACCTTTACGTCGACGAGTCGGCGATGACCGGCGAATCGGCCCCGGCCCTGAAAGCCGTGAAGGACGGCGATCTCGACCCGGTGACCGAGGACGACCGCGATGCGTTCGTGTTCTTCGGGACGGGTGTGATCAGCGGCTCGGCGACCGCCGTCGTCACGGCCACCGGTTCGAGCACGGCGTACGGACTCATCGCGCGCCGAGTGATCGAACGGGCCCCGCCCAATGACTTCGAGCGGGGCGTTCGAGAATTCGGGCTCCTGGTGGCCCGTGTGATCTTGATCCTGGTCGTCGGTGTCTTCGCCGTCGATGTCGCCCTCCACAAGCCCTTTGTCGAGTCGCTCCTGTTCGCGATTGCGCTCGCCGTGGGCCTGACCCCCGAGCTCCTGCCGGCGATCGTGACGGTGAACCTGAGTCGTGGCGCCCGGGCGCTGGCCCACGACGGCGTTCTCGTGAAGCGCCTTCCGGCCATTCAGAACCTCGGCAGCATGACAATCCTGTGCACCGACAAGACGGGAACCCTCACCGAGGGACGCTTGACGCTGGAGAGGGCGTCCGGCCCCGACGGCCGGGACGCGCCCGGCGCACTCGCGCTGGCCTGGCTCAACAGTCATTTCGAGACGGGCTTTACGAATCCCCTCGACATCGCCGTGCTCGCGGTCGATGCGGCGAAGCCTGCCGACCTGGATGCTTACCGAAAGCTCGCAGAGCTGCCGTTCGACTTTCAGCGCCGCCTGCTGAGCGTGCTGATCCAGCGTCCCGACGGCTCAACGCAGCTGATCACGAAGGGCGCGCCGGAGGCCATCCTCGGGTGCTGTTCCCTGGTACGCACGACGACGGGCACTGTCACGCTCGATTCGACGCAGAAGGCCAGGATCCTCGAACAACTCAACGGCGCGGCGTCGAAGGGCGTCCGAACGATCGGGGTCGGGAGCCGCGACGGCGTCACGGCAACGACCATCGAGGCGGACACGGAAAGCGATCTCGTGTTCGAGGGCCTCCTCCTGTTCAGCGACCCGCCGAAGGCGGGCATCACGGAGACGCTGGCGGACCTTCGCTCGCTGGGTGTCGGCCTCAAGATCGTCACCGGCGACAACGACCTCGTGGCAGCCGCCGTCGCCCGGCAGGTCGGCTTGGAGGTCGGGGGAATCCTCACCGGGGACCAGATCCGGAGGATGTCTCACGGGGCGCTCGCCGCCCGCGCCCAGAAGGCGACGATCTTCGCGCGCGTCGACCCCGAACAGAAGCTCCGGGTCATCCGCGCCCTCCAGGAGCGCGGCGCGGTCGTCGGCTACCTGGGCGATGGGATCAACGATGCGCCGCCGCTCCACCACGCCGACGTTGGCATCAGCGTCGATAACGGCACCGACGTCGCCCGCGCTGCGGCTGATGTCGTGCTGCTGAAACCCAGCCTCCAGTCGATCGCCCAGGGCGTCCGCGAAGGACGCCGGACGTTCGCCAACACTCTCAAGTACATCCGCATGGGAACGAGCTCGAACTTCGGGAACATGCTGAGCATGGCCGGGGCGGCCCTTGTCCTGCCGTTCCTGCCGATGCTCCCGAGCCAGATCCTTCTTAACAACCTCATCTACGACGCATCTCAGACGGCGATTCCGTCCGACGGCATCGACCCCGAAGTCGAGCTCGAGCCGGCTCGCTGGGACATCTCCGGGATCCAGCGATTCATGCTGGTGTTCGGCCCCATCTCGTCGCTGTTCGACTACCTGACGTTCGGCTTCCTTCTGCTGGTCCTCCACGCCCGCGAGACCGAATTCCACACGGGCTGGTTCATCGAGTCGCTCGCGACACAGGTCCTCGTCATCTTCGCGATCCGCACCCGACGAACCCCGTTCTGGACGAGCCGGCCGAGCCGGCTGCTGGTCATCGCGGCAGTCGGCGCGGTCGGTTTCGCGGTCGTCCTGACCGCCTCACCGCTCGGCGGGTTGCTCGGGTTCACCGAGTTGCCGCCGCTGTTCTGGATCGCCCTCGGATCGTTTGTCGTGGTCTACCTCGCGATCGTCGAAGTGACGAAGCGCTGGGTCGTCCGTCGGCAGGAGGCGGGGCGGCGGCGCGTTCTTGCGACGGGCGCAGCCGTTCTGCCGTCTCGAGGCGGCTTTTGAGGGTGGGAGGTGGCCCTTTCGGGCGGGAACGGCGGTGAAGGACAAGATCTGGGCCCTCCTGGTCGCGGGTGCGGTCGTCTCAGCGCTGGCGGCCCTGCTGGCACTTATGACGTCCCAAATGCCGTGGAGCGGCGTTCGTCCAAACGCCGCCGCTGCGACTCAGGCCACCCGCGAGCCGAAACCGACCCAGAGCCCCGCGCCGACGCCGACACGCGTCGCCTCGCCGATCCTGATGCCCACGCCCGCCCCTTTGCCGAACTTCGGGCACGTCTTCATTGTCCTGATGGAGAACGAGGAGTCGGCGTCGATCATCGGCAATGCCGCGGCGCCGTACATCAACAGCCTTGCCAACCAGTACGGCCTGGCTACGAATTACACGGCAGTCAGCCACCCTTCCGAGCCCAACTCGCTCGCGCTCTGGTCAGGGTCAACGCAGGGCGTAACCGACGACGCGGTCTACAACTTCAGCTCAGGATCGACGGTCGCCGACCAGGTCGAAGCCTCCGGTCGAACCTGGCATGTTGCGGCGCAGAACGTGCCGCTGGGCTGCTACACGGGCGCGACCGCATCAGGCGGCGAAGACGGGACCGGCAACTACGCGCGCAAGCACGAGCCGGCGATCAGCTGGACGAGCGTCTCGCTGAGCACGACTCGCTGCGCCAACATCACTGACTTCACGCACTTCGATCCGAACGTGGGCAATTTCTGGTTCGTCGTGCCCAATCTGTGCAACGACATGCACGATTGCTCGATCGCAACCGGCGACACGTTCCTCAAGAACTTCATGCCGACGATCCTGAACAGCACGGCGTTCGCCAACGGTGTGGTGTTCCTGACGTGGGATGAGGGCAGCACATCTCTCGAGGGCGGCGGCAAGGTTGCGACCGTGGTCATCAGTCCGCTGGCGAAGTCCGCCTTCCAGTCGTCCACGAGCCACAACCACTACTCGTTGCTGCGGACGTTCGAATCGCCCTGGGGGATGCCTTGTCTGGCGAACAGCTGCAGCGCCAACGACCTGCGGGAGTTCTTCCGCTAGACCGCAGGGCGGGTCTTCGGCTTACTCGTCCCGCCGAGGCGCGAACTCGAGCGCGGCCGAATTGATGCAGTAGCGCAGGCCCGTTGGCCGGGGGCCGTCGGGAAAGAGATGGCCGAGGTGCGCGTCGCATGTATCGCATCGCACCTCGATCCGGCGCATGCCGTAGGCGTTGTCCTCGTGGGTCGTGACGTTGCCCTTCTCGACCACGTCATAGAAGCTGGGCCAGCCCGTCCCCGACTCGAACTTCGTGCCTGAGTCGAAAAGGGCGGTGCCACAGACGACGCAGCGATACGTGCCCTCGTCGTGGTTGTCCCAATAGGCACCGGTGAACGCCGGCTCGGTCGCCGCGCCCTGGGTGACCGCGTACTGGATCGGGCTGAGCTTGGCGCGGAGTTCCTCCTGCGCCGGGCGTGTCGTCATCTGAAACCACCTTTCGTGTCGTCCTGGTTCAGGGTAATCATCCGGGTCGATCCTGCTCCGGAGGCGTCCGCTCAGGCCCGGCAGCGCTCTGGCCAAGCAGGTCGCACTGAGCCGCCCTGCCCGCCCATGTCGGCCTCGCAACGACGAGGCGGATCAGAGCGTGCGGGTGACCTTGGCGAGGCCCTCGGGCGCGTCGAGCGCGTAGCCTCGCCGTCGAGCGACCGCTTCGGCAAGGAGCTGTCCGGGCAGGACGAACGCGAGCGGCGTCAGTGCCTCCGGCAGGGCCAGCGGCAAGCTCAGCCGGCGCTTGGCGTCTTGCGCGCTGGTCGAGGAATCGGCCCCGCCCCGTCCCAACTCGGCGCCGCCGATGATCCACGGGTCGGAGCCGGTCGCCCGAAGGCGCGCGACGGCTGTGTCGATCGAGAGGCCCATGCGGCCGTCGGGGCGGAACACGAGCGCCGGGACATCCTGCGCGGAAAGGATGACCGGGCCGTGGAGCAGATCGGCAGTGGAGTAGCCCTCGGCGAAGATTCGCGATGTCTCCTTGAGCTTCAACGCGACCTCGAGCGCCGTGGCCAGGTTGTAGCCGCGCGAGGCCACCAGCACTCGATCTGCGCGCGCGAAGACCGTGGCCGGCTGGGTTGCGTCGCCGCCGCCCACGTCCAGCCAGCTTTGTGCGGCCCGGAGGCACGCCGCGAGCGCGTCGGGCAGCGCGCCGATCGCGCCGGCGAGCTCCGTTTGCGGTGCGAGCCTGGCCACGAGGGATGCCAGCGCTGCGAGCTGGGCGACGTAGGTCTTCGTGGCCGCGACCGACTGCTCGACGCCGGCGTCGCATGGCAGGACGAAGTCGGTGACGCCCGCCAGCGGCGACGTCCGATCGTTGGTGACCGCGATCGTCATCGCTCCGCCGTCTCGCGCGGCCTCGGCGACGCCGACGACGTCCGGGCTCTGGCCCGATTGCGATACCGCGATGACGAGCGCGTCCCTCCACTCGGGGCCCCCGCCGTAGACGGTCGTCACGGCGGGGGCCGCGAGAGAAACCGGCAGTCGAAGGTGGGTTTCCAGCAGGTACCGGGCGTAAATTCCGGCGTGGTCGGACGTGCCCCGGGCGACGATCGAGACCCATCGTGGAGCACGTGTCCGGACAGCCGCCGCGATGACCGTTGTCTCGCCAGCTCCGTCGACGAGGAGGCGCTCGACGACACCGGGAATCTCCTCGATCTCGCGGCGCATGTCGGACTCATGGGGGGCGGGAGTCGGCATCGTGACCTCGCGCGATTGTTGGCTTCGCGTATCGAGCGGGCTGAATTGGCGAAGTATGCCGCTCCACGCGCGATGGATGGCCGCAAGCTGTGCGGGCTATCCTCGGTGGCCGGGCCTTCGGTCAGGAGGATGGCGCGAGGACCCGTCCGGGATCGTGTCGTCCTCCCACCAACTCCGCCGAAGGAGGCAACGATGGAGCCTCAATTCCCGCGCTTCGACCTGGAAGGTCAGGTCGCGCTCGTCACGGGCGCCGGAAGAGGCCTGGGCCGGGCCATCTCGCTCGCGCTGGCCAACGCCGGAGCCGACGTCGCCCTCGGGCTTCGCGACGCGGGCGGCGAGCCGGACCTGGCCGACGAGATCAGGGCCATGGGCCGACGCGTTCTACCGGTCCAGATGGACGTCCGACGACGCGACCAGATCGACGCTGCGGTCGCCGCCGTGGTCGCCGCGTTCGGTCGCCTCGACATTCTTGTCAACAACGCCGGCCTTGGACCGAGAGCCGCCGCCGAGGATGTTACTGAAGAGAATTTCGACCTCACGATCGAGGTGAACCTGAAGGGTCTGTTCTTCGCCAGCCAGGCGGCCGGGCGAGTCATGATCGGTCAGGGCTACGGCCGAATCGTGAGCCTCAGCTCACAGGCCGGCTTCGTCGCCCTCCCCGGCGAGTCGATCTATTGCATGACGAAAGCTGCCGTGGCCCATCTGACAAAGTGCCTGGCGGTCGAGTGGGGACCGCACGGAATCACCGTGAATGCGGTCGCTCCGACGTTCATCCGGACGCCCGGCACCGAGCCGGCACTGGCCGATCCGGAGTTCGAAGCCGATGTCACCGAACGCATCGCGGCCCTTCACCGGATCGGCGAGCCCATGGACGTCGCCGGCGCAATCGTCTTCCTGGCGTCGCCGGCCGCTTCGCTCGTGACCGGGGCCACGCTCCTCATCGACGGCGGCTGGACGGCCCGCTAGTCACCTCGCGTTCGAGCGAAGGTCGAGCCGCTCGGTCGAAACGGGCCAGCGGCTTGCGGTTACGCTACCGCATCGCGAGCTCCGTTCAGCGGCTGACGTCCCGCCGCGCGATCCCCCAGCTTGCGATCGCAACGCCGCCGACGGCCAGAACAATGCAGGCAAGGATGCCGGTCCAATCCCAGATGCCGACCATCGGCTGACCCATGTGAGCGGTCAAGGCCAGCTCGTGGACCCAGTCGGGCAGCTTGAGCGGAGGGGCGAGAAGGTCGATGAGGTAGGTCGCGATTACCAGCAACGCAACGATCTCGGCCGCCAGCGAGGTTCGCCATAGGCCGCCGATCGCGAAGCCGATCCCGATCAATGCCGCGGCATATAACCCGAGCGAAACCGAGCCGATCATCGCCGACCCGGCAGCGACGCCGCCGGATGAGGCGCCGAAGCCGACGCCGAGGGCGAAGAGTCCGGTGATCACGATGTCGGCCGCCAGCGCGGCGATTCCGCCGGCGACGACCCATCGGGCTCGCGTCAGCGGCGTGGCCAGGACTTCCTCGAGGCGACCATCAGTCTCGTCAGACGCCCATTTCGAGACAAGTGTGGCCGCGGCGAAGCCGGCAGCGATGTAGAACAGCTCCACGAACAACTGGAGGAACCCGCCAGCCGACGTGAGGTCGAAGTCCGGAAATGCCGTCCTGAACACCTGCAGAAGGTTCGGGTCCCCGGCGATCTGGGCCGACATCTCGCCGACCAGCGACGCGAGAACCGCGCCCATCACGAACAGGCCGAATCCCCACGACAGGGCTCGCGGTAGTTGGTCGCCGAAGGCTCGGCTGATCGGTCCGCGAACGCCGAGCACGGCACCCGGAAGCTGAGGCAGCCCAAGGCCCGCAGTGACCCCGAGATCTCGACGAGTGAATGCCTCCACGCCGATCGCCAGGAACGCCGCGGCGACCACCCCGACGAGCGCCAGACCGGGCCAGTCGTACTCGCCGACCAGGGCGACATGGTTCGCCGTCCAATGAAACGGGCTCAAGACCGCGAGGGGACCGAGGGCCTGCAGTCCGTTCGCCGTCCAGAGCACGGCAAGCGCGATGCCGGCGATGCCCGCCGCCCCGGCGCGGCCAAGGATCGGGGCGAGCGCAAACGCCAGGCCGCCGAAGAACAGGGCGTTGAGGCCGAGCCAGAGAGCGAACCCGAACGCCGACAGCGGCGGGATCGGGTCACCGAGAGCGGGGTCGCCGAAGACGTTCGAGCTGACCGACAGCAGGATCGCCATCACCGCCAGCGCCAGGCCGAGCATCGTGAGGTGGGCGGCGAGCTTCTCGAGGGCAATTCGGCGCTTTCCGAACGGCGCCACGGCGACGAGATCGAGGCTGCCTCTACTCGCCTCGCCGGCGAGCGTCGACGACAGCGCGAGGATGGACCATAGCGACGTGACGAGTACGAAAGTGAGGCCGTACTTCCAGGTAACGTAGCCGCCCAAGGTGCCGAGCTTCTCGGGCTTGCCGAAGAAGTCGACCATCTGGGCCGGCATGCCGCCGATCAGCTTGTCCACCTCGAGCCGGGACGCGGGTGTCGGAAAGACACTCGAGATCGCGGCGCCCATGACGAGAGCGAGCCCGCCCAGCAGCCCGGCGACGATGATGAACGCCAGCCGGGAATCCCGGATCGTCTTGCCGTAGATGCTCCCCAAGCCGTAGATGTGACTGACCGGCGCGACGCGGGTCAGCTCGGTGGACGCGGCCGTCATGATGCCCTCCCCGCCGGGGCTGCCGGCTCGAACGCGGGATCGCTTTCGGCCACGTGGCCGTACTGGGCGAGGAACGTCTCTTCGAGCGTTGGCTCGCGGCTCACGAAGTCGAGGAGCTCGTATCGGGCAGCCGCGCGAACGACCGGCGTGATCGCCCCCGACACGCGCATCCGCAGGACGTGGTCCGTGGCGGTCACGTCAGCCACGCCCGGCAGCTGCTCGAACTCGGCCGTGGGAACGGGGCCCGAGAACCGCAGCTCGACCTGGTGGTGGGCCAGATCGCGCAGACCCTCGATGCTGTCGACCTTCACCAATCGACCCTCGCGGATGATCGCGACCCGGTCGCAGGTGCGCTCCACCTCGGAAAGGATGTGGCTCGATAGGAAGACGGTGCGGCCCTCGGCTCGAGCCTCGCGTACCAGCTCGTAGAAGGACTGCTGGACGAGGGGGTCGAGGCCTGACGTAGGCTCGTCGAGGATCAGCAGCTCGGGGCGGTGCTGGAGGGCAATAACGAGACCGATCTTCTGTTTGTTGCCCTTGGACAATTCCTTGAAGCGCCGCCTGGGATCGATGTCGAAGCGGGTGATCAGCAAAGCCTGGTAGGCGGGATCGACGCCACCTCGGAGGTTGGCGAAGTATTCGATCGTCTGGCCGCCCGTCAGGCGGTCGTACAGGGTGAATTCGCCCGGGATGTAGCCGACCCGCCGATGGATGGCGACTGGATCGGCGGTCGACTCGATGCCGAAGACGAGCGCTCGCCCGCCGGTCGGGCGCATCAGGTCGAGGATCGTGCGGATGGTCGTCGTCTTGCCCGCCCCGTTGGGCCCGAGGAAGCCGAAGACCTCGCCTGCCTGAACGTCGAGGTCCACGTCGACAATGCCGCGCTGGGATCCGTACGACTTGGTGAGCTTTTCGGTCTGGATGATCGCGGTCATTGGGTTCCTCTCTTGGACGTTGCGTGATCGCAGACGGGGGCTAGCCGAACCAGAAGCGGAGTGTCGGCCCATCGACCAGGGTCAGCGTGCCGGGTTGCGCTCCGACGATTCGCTCGAAGGCCTCGCGATAGGCGGCGAAGGTGTCCTCGACCTCCTTGAAGGACACGGAATCGGTCTGGCGGGCGACCCACAGCTCGCCAGCCAGCTCGCTCGTCCCCTGGATGAGCGAGGCGAGCACGCGCGTTACGAGCCCTGGGAAGGTCGCAGAGAACTTACCCTCGGCGATGCCCTGGCGAACGATCGCGTCGAGCCAGGGGACCATCCGAGCCGTGACGAGGCGCCGGTAGGTCTCGCGCACGATCGTGTTGTCGTCCGACAGCCAGACCCGGAGGATCGCAAGGACCAGCTCCTTCTGCTCGGCCTTGAATTGGGCGAGCCCATTGAAGAGAGCATCGACCTTCTGCGCGGCCGACAGGTTCGGATTGGCCAGGACTGGCTCGAGCCTGGCCGCCGCCGCATCGGCCATCTGGTCGATGACCGCGTCGAGCAGGGCCGCCTTCGAGTCGAAGTAGTGATAGAAGGCACCCTTCGAGGCGTCGAGCTCGTCGAGAACGTCCTGGACGCTGAACTGCTGGTAGCCCTTGGTTTGAATCAGGCGCTGGGCCGCGTCGACGAAGGCGTCGCGACGCAGCGCATACGTTTCAGGGTTAAGGGTTCTCGGCATTGGGCCTCTCATTAACAAACCGACCGTCGGTTTGATAATACTGCCACACGTCAAGCCGCGCGCGGGCCGGTTGGTCGTCCGAGCCGGCCGAACCTCTCACCAGATCGTCGCGTCACGTCGGTTATCGGCTCGAGAGGCGGAATTCATCACCAGATCGTCGCCGGGCGACGACTCGGCGCCGTCGGGGCCGGCTTGAGCGTCTGAAAGCCCGCGACGACTGGGCCACCGTGAACGCTCGGCCGGTCGGCGGCGCTGCCATCGCCGCTCGAGGCTGGTAATTCCTCTCGAGCCGTCGCGTGGCGTCGATTTGGGGACCAGCGGCATCCACATCGCTGCCTGCCGAGCATCTCCTGCGGATCTGGGCGGAACAACACGACCACAAACGGTTGCGGCGCGAAAGAAAGTGGGGCAGGATACGCGGACAACTGAATAGCTCTTATCAAGAGTGGCGGAGGGACCGGCCCGATGAAGCCACGACAACCTACCGGCTGGAGCCGGCAAGGTGCCAACTCCGGGCAGGTCCTCCTGCGAGATAAGGGAAATTCCCTGACGGGACCCTTCCGGAGCAGGAAGGGTCTTCTCGTTTCCGGTCTCGGCCGTTGCGTCCCCGCTGAATCCGGAGCGATCGATGTCCGTCCTGACCCTGCCTCCCGCCGCCGGCCCCGCGACGCCGCGCGTAACGGGGCTCGCCTGTCGCAATTGCGGTCGTCCCGAGCCCTGCGGGCCCAGCTACGTCTGTTCGGCATGCTTCGGCCCGCTCGAGGTCGCCTACGACCTGGACGCGGTCCGGGCCACGATCAAGCGAGCGGCGATCGAGGCGCGGCCGGCGGGAATCTGGCGCTACCTCGAGCTCCTGCCGGTGGACGCCCCGCCGGCGCGCGGGCTCGCCGTCGGGTCCACCCCGCTGATCGAGGCCGCGCGGCTGGGGCCGGCGATCGGCATCGAGCGACTCTGGGTCAAGGACGACACCCGCAACCCGACTCTCTCGTTCAAGGACCGGGCGGTCGCGGTGGCAGCCGCCTGCGCTCCCTCATTCGGCATCTCAACGCTGGCCTGCGCGTCCACCGGCAACCTGGCCGGTGCGACGGCCGCCGCGGCCGCAGCGCTCGGCATGCCCGCGTATGTCTTCATCCCGGCCGACCTCGAGCCAGCCAAGATCGACCACGCCCTCGCGTATGGGGCGATGGTCGTGCCGATCGAAGGGACATACGATCAGGTCAACCGGCTCTGCCTGGAAATCGCCGACGAATCCGGCTGGGGCTTCGTCAACATCAACCTCCGGCCGTTCTATGCCGAGGGCAGCAAGACCCTGGCCTTCGAGATCGCCGAAGGACTTGGCTGGCGGAGCCCCGACGTGGTCGTGGCCCCGATCGCGTCCGGGGCGATGTTCACCAAGCTTGCCCGTGGTTTCGAGCAGCTCGCGGGGGTCGGCCTCATCGAGCGCCGCCCGATCCGCTTCGTCGGGGGCCAGGCGGAAGGCTGCGCACCGGTCGCGGTGGCCTGGAAGCGAGGTGTCGAAATCGAGCCGGTGCGGTCTCCCGACACGTTCGTTCGGTCACTGGCGATCGGCAACCCCGCGGACGGCACCTATTCGATCGAGCTCGCGAACGCGAGCGGTGGCTCGATCGAAGCGATCCCCGACCCGATCACGGCCGCGGCAATCCGCCAGATCGCGACACTCGAGGGCATCTTCGCCGAGACGGCCGGTGGCGTGACCATCGCCGCCGCGGAGGCGGCACGCCGTTGGGGCGTCATCCGGGACGGCGATGAGGTCGTCGCGCTCCTGACGGGCAACGGCCTCAAGACGCCCGACGCCCGCACGCTCGGAACGTCCGGCGACCGGGCCGCGGGCCCTGGAAAGCCCGGGCTGGCGCCCCCGATCGCGCCGAGCCTCGCCGCGTTCGAACGCTGGCTCGACGCGTGACCGCGGTTCGGATCCCGCCCACGCTTCGAGCCTCGACGGGCGGGGCGAAGCAGGTCGAGATCGACGGAACCACCGTCCGCGAGATCCTCGACCGCCTCGTTGCCGCCTATCCGCCCCTGGCGACCCAGCTCCTCGACGCCGGCGGCGGCCTCAACCGCTTCGTCAACGTGTTCGTGAACGACACCGACGTCCGCCACCTCGAGGCGCTCGACACCCCGGTCGCGGAGCGGGATTCGATCGTGCTGCTGCCGGCCATGGCCGGTGGTTGCGAGACTGTGAGCTGGGCGGTACTCGCGCTAGCCGAGCGGTCCTCGCCCTAAGGATTCAGATCCTCGATCTCGCCCGTCGCCAGGAAGACCACGTCCTCGGCGATGTTGGTCACCCGGTCCCCGATTCGCTCCAGGTAATGCGCCGCGAACAGGACCCGCGCCCCGGGGTTGACGTTGACGGGATCCGACCGCATTGCCTCGAGGACCTCGTCGAACAGCGCGTGATAGAGGTCGTCGATCTCGTCGTCGCGCCCGGCGACCCCACGGGCCCGAACCTCGTCGACATCGACGAGAGCCAGGAGGACCCCGTGGACGAGCTCGGCGGCCAGCTCGGCCATTCGTTCGAGCTTGCGGTACCCACCGATCGGCGCGAAGGGAGCGAGCTTGCGGGCTTGCTTGGCGACGGACCCCGCGTGGTCCCCCATGCGCTCGAGTTCCGCGGTCACGTGGTCGAGCGCGAGCAGGAAACGCAGGTCGCGGGCCACCGGTTGCTGCGTCGCGATCGTCATCACGATCTGCGCCGAGACGTCGCGCTGGACCTCGTTGATCCGGCCGTCGGCCGCCATCACCGCGAGCGCCCGGTCGGCGTCGTGGTCGACGAGGGACCTGAGCGCCGCGAGGATCTGCTCCTCGACGAGGCTGCCCATCCGCAGGACCCCCTCCTTGACCGCACCCAGCTCCCGATCGAAGGCCTCGCGGAACGGGTGTCGATCGGCAACGACCTCCGGGTCGCGGCCGGTCGCCTGCGTGACCGCGGCGGCATCGATTGCTTCGTCGAGCGGTGAATTTCTCATCCGAACCGTCCTGAGATGTAGTCCTCGGTCAAACGCTGCCGGGGAGAGGTGAAGATCTGATTCGTCGTGCCCTCCTCGACGAGGTAGCCGGCACGATCGTCGCCCATTGTGAGGAACGCCGTGCGGTCGCTCACTCGTGAGGCCTGCTGCATGTTGTGGGTCACGATGACGATCGTGTAGCCCGTACGAAGCTGAACCATGAGCTGCTCGACCTGGAGCGTCGCCACCGGGTCCAGTGCGGAACACGGCTCGTCCATCAACAGCACGTCCGGCTCGAGCGCCAGCGCTCGGGCGATGCACAGCCGCTGCTGCTGACCGCCCGAAAGTGAGGTTCCGCCCTGGTGGAGCTTGTCCTTCACCTCGTCCCACAGCGCCGCCTGGCGCAGGCAGTGCTCGACGAGGGCGGCTTCGGCAGCCTTGCCCTTCACCAGGCCGTTGAAGCGCGCCGGCGCGGCCACGTTCTCGGCGATCGACATGGTTGGGAATGGGTTTGGCTGCTGGAACACCATGCCGATCGCACGCCGGACGGCCGCCGGGTCGATGTCGGGGCCGTAGATATCCGTCCCGCGATACTCGACCGTGCCGGTGGCCCGAGCTCCCGGGATCACCTCGTGCATCCGATCGATACAGCGCAGAAGCGTGGACTTGCCGCTGCCCGAGGGACCGATGATCGCCGTGATCGCGTTCGGCCGAACGTCAAGGGAGATGTCCCGGACGACTCGACGGGGACCGTAATAGGCGTCAAGGCCACGCAGTCGAACGATCGGCGCATTGGCGTCGGCGCGTGGATTACTCGCCGCTCCACCCGCCGTCAGGGCGACCGGGGCGTTTACCGCCGGGCCTTCCGGCATCGCTGGCGTCTTCTCCGGTCCGAGTTCGATGGCCATGATCTCCAGCCCCCCGTTCAACCCCGACCCGCGGCGCTCGGCCGGCGTCGAGCGACGATCCAGCGGCCCATCAGGTTGAAGAGGAGGACGATGGCCACCAGCACGAGTGCGGCTCCCATCGCGCGATCGCGGGCCGGGGGGAACGCCGAGTTCAGGGCGTTACGGTAGATGAGAAGCGGCAAACCCTGCATCGGCTCGTCCAGGTCCAGGCTGAAGAAGTTGTTGCCGAGGGCGGTGAAGAGCAGAGGCGCGGTCTCTCCGATCGCCCGCGAGACCGCGAGCAGGACACCGGTGAAGATGCCCGATAGGGCTGCCGGGAGGAGGACGGAGAAGAACGATCGCCAGCGGCTGAGGCCGAGGGCGCGGACGCCCTCCGCCACGGGACGCGGCGTCAGGCGCAGCATTTCCTCTGCCGAGACAACGATCGTCGGCAGCATGATCACCGCGAGGGCCGCGGCGCCGGCGAACCCGGAGTAGTGACGCTGAGTCACGACCACGAGTTCGTACACAAAGATCCCGATGACAATCGACGGCAGCGCCGCCAGGACATCGATGACGAAGCGTGTGAGCGTCGACAGCCGCCCTCCGACCTCCGCATCGAAGATCGCGACGAGGAGCCCAAGCGGGACGGCGATGATCGTGGCGAGGGCGGTCATCTCGAGCGTCCCGACGATCGCGTTGCGGATTCCTCCCCCAACGGCGCTGAGATCGCCCGGCGGATCCTGCGTGAAGAACTCCGGCCGAATGACGGCGAACCCCCGGCTGGCCACGAACGACGCGATCGAGACGAGCGGGACGAGCGCGATCAGGAACGCCACCCCGGTGAGGATCACGACCAGCCGCGACTTCAGCCGACGGCCGCCGACGGTTGGGCGCAGGAACAGCCTGGACTCCTCGAAGCGTCCGGCGTCAACGGCCACGGCCGGCTCCAAGCTCGAACCTTCGGCGGATCAGGAGTCCGCCGCTGTTGATGAGGACCGCGATGGCGAGGAGTACGACCCCCAGCGTGATCAGCGCCTCGGGGTGCAGCTCCTCGGTGGCCTCGTTGAATTCGTTGGCGATGACGCTTGCCAGGGTGAAGCCCGGGGCGAAGATGGAGTTGCCGATCCGCGGCGCGTTGCCGATGACGAGGGTCACCGCGATGGTCTCGCCGATGGCGCGCCCGAGGCCCAGGATCACGGCCGCCAGCAGGCCTGTGCGACCGATCGGGAAGACGACGTCCCGGATCACGTCCCATCGCGTGCCCCCGAGGGCAAGCACAGCCTCACGCTGAAGGGTTGGCGTGGCCGCGAAGATTTCACGGGTCACCGCGGCAACGATCGGGATGATCATGAATGCCAGGATCACGCCTGCCACGAAGTAGCTCGGGCCGGGCGTGGGCGGGCCGAAGAACGGGACCACCTGGCCCACCGAATGCGCCAGCGCACTCTCGATCGGGCGCAGGAATGGAACCAGGATCAGGAGCCCCCACAGGCCCCAGACGACGGACGGAACCGCGGCGAGAAGGTCGACCGTAATCGCCACCGGCCCAGCCACGCGTGGGGGCAGCAGCTCGGTCACCAGGAGTGCGATCCCGACCGCGATCGGCACGGCAATCAGGAGCCCGATCACGCTCGTCAGTAGCGTCCCGAAGATGAACGGCAGCGCGCCATAGATCGCGAACGACGGCGACCAGCGGAGGCCAGCCACGAAGCCCCAGATCCCGAACTTGCTGAAGACCGGGACGGTCGTGGCGATGCTGTCCCAGGCCATCAGGCCGAGGAGGGCAAGCACGAGCGCGGTCGCGATCGCGCAGGCCACGCGGAAGACCGTGTCCCCACTCCAACCACGGCCCCGGGCCAGGTTCAATGACCTCGGCGCCGATGTCCCTATCGTGGGGGCGTCGACGTCGGTCACTTCACCCTGCCAGGGAGCACGATTCGGGCGTCTCTCATCGTTCGATGGTCATGATGCCGCTCCCGGTGATACGCCGTCGCCCCGGCCGCCGAGGGACAGCCGAGGCGAAGGGGGAGGAGGACGAGCGACGGTTACGGCAGAAGTTGGGTGCCGGACCAGTTGATCGTCTTGACGGCAGCCTCGTCCTGGGCGAGCAGGCCAGCCGGGATCGTGCCGTAGAAGAGCGGCGCTGAGTCGCCCTGCCCCTCGTGGATCGCCCACCACAGGAAGTCCACGAGAGCATTGGCTCGCTCCTGCGTCTTGAGGACCTTCGAGAGGTCCTTGTAGACGATGACCCAGGTCGTCCCGGCGATGGGATAGCCGGTTGCCGAGTCGGTGTTCACCAGGTCGAAGCGCAGATCGGGTGGGTAGCTCGGGAGATCGGCCGCGGCCTTGACCGAGTCGAGGGACGGAGTGATGAACGTGCCCGCCTTGTTCTGGACGTCGGCAAACGGAATGTTGTTCTTGAGCGCGTAAGCGAGCTCGATGTAGCCGACGCCTCCCTCGGTCTGGGTGACGCCCTGGGTCACGCCTTCGTTGCCGCTCGCCCCGAGGCCGGTCGGCCAGTCGACCGTCTTGCCGGCCGACTTGGTCGGATCTCCGGCACCGACCGCAGTGACCCACGCCGGGCTGACCTTCGTCAGGTACTTCGTGAAGATGCTGGTCGTGCCCGATCCGTCCGAGCGATGGAGGACGGCGACGTCACTGGTCGGCAGCGCGACGCCCGGGTTGGCAGCGGCAATGGCCGAGTCATTCCATTTGGTGATCTTGCCGAGAAAGAGGCCGGCGATGATGTCCGGCGTCATCTTCAGGGGGGCACCCAGGCCTTTGAGGTTGTAGGCGACGACCACGGCACCGAATGTCACGGGAACCTCGATCGGTTCGCCGTTCTTCGCGGCAGCAGAGATGTCCGTGTCGGAGAGATAGGCGTCGGTTGCTCCGAAGTCGACGGTGTTCGTCTGCCAATCCTTGATCCCGCCGCCCGAACCGATTGACTGGTAGTTCAGCTTGACGCCGCACTTCGTGTTGTAGTCCTCACCCATCTTCGATAGCAGCGGGAAGATGAACGTCGACCCAGCGCCGTTCAGCTGTCCCTCGCCCTTCGTGCAGCGGTAGCTGATGGCTGCGGCCGATGCCGGTGCGGCTGGGGCGGACGCCGCAGGAGCCGATGCGGCCTCGGACGCGGGCGGCTGCGAGGCGGCGGGAGCAGATGTCGGCGACGGGCTCAGCGTGCCGCCGGAGCAGGCTGCCAGTGCAATGGAGCCGACGACGGCCACGACGCTCAGGCGACGAGTACCGATTGTCACGATGCTGTTCCTCCATTGGGCGCTGCTGCCAGGTCGCGGTTCGAGCCGCGATACGGCGGCCTCCGGAATTCGCGCGGTTTGCAAGGCGATGTTCGGGAAGGCGCGTGAACAGCCCGTTAGGGCTTTGTTAACGCTGGCCATCTGGCCGCCGGAGGTGCGCGCAAATCGGCCAAGGACCTCGCGCTGCGGCTTTGCCGGCAGGGCCGCGGGGACCTGCGACCGGCAATATCAGCCGCATTCTTACGGAGCGGCAGAGCCCCCTCGCTTCCGCCTGCTGCGATTGCCGATATGAGTAGGGCTGATCAAACGCGCCGCAGGAACTGCCCAGCGCCCATCGGCAAGCCAAGAACGAACCGCGGTCGGACGCGAAGCCGCCCGCCTAGCATTGGGCCTGATATCCGTGCGTCATGGCCCCAGAAGCGTGGGGTTCCCGACAGCGAATCGCGCAAACGCCCCTCTCAGGAGACGGCTGGCAACCGGCGGGCGGCTTCGATGAGCGACGGAAGGCGGCGTGTGACCTCGTCTTTCGTCCGGCGAAAGGCCGCCAGCCTCACCTCGTCTGTTCCCTGGGCGTCGGCGGGATCGTCGAGATCCCAATGGAGCATCCGGCGGGCGCCCGGGAACGTCGGGCATGCCTCGCGCGCTCGGTCGCAGACCGTGACCACGAAGTCAAAATCCTGACCGAGGAACTCTCCGATGCCTTTGCTCCGGGCGCCGGACCAGTCGATTCCGTCGTCGGCGAGGACGCGGACCGTCAGGGGGTTGACGCCGTGCGGATCGATCCCGGCCGATTCGACATCGAAGCTCGTGCCCCCGCTGGCCTCCAGTAGCGCCTCGGCGATCTGGCTGCGCGCCGAGTTTCCGGTGCAGAGGAACAGGACCCGCACGCGTTCGTCGTCAGCAGGGATCGAATTCGGCGCCATCTCAAGAAGCTACACCAACGGCCGTGAGCCAGCCGGGCGCGGCGAGTCAGCCCAGGACCGACCGGACCTCGTGAGCGATCTGGAGGTCCTCACGTGCAGCGATCACGAGGGTGCGCACCTCTGCCCCGTCAGCGCCGATCTGCCGGTCGCCGGAGCCGCGCTCATTCCGCTCGGGGTCGACCCCAATCCCGAGGAAGCCCAAGCCGGCGGCTGCGCCCGCCCGGATCGTGGGGGCGTTCTCTCCGACGCCACCGGTGAAGACGAGGGCCTCGAGGCCCTCCATCGACGCGGCCATCGACGCAATCCCGGCGCGGAGCCGGTGGAGATACACATCGAGGGCAAGCCGCGCGTCGCGGTCGCCCCGCCTGGACGCCTCAAGAACGGCCTTCATGTCGGCATTGCCTGCCAGGCCGAGGAGGCCGGAGTCGTGCTCGAGGGCATCGCCGATCGCCCCTGAATCGAGCCGCCCGTGGTCATGGAGCCAGAGCACCAGGCCCGGATCGATGGTTCCAGAACGGGTCGCCATGACCAGGCCCTCGAGCGGAGTGAACCCCATCGTCGTGTCGACGGACCTGCCACCGACGACGGCAGCCAGTGATGCTCCCGCACCGAGATGGCAGGTGACCATCCGAAGGTCGGCCGGCGGTCGACCGATCAGCTCGGCGGCGCGCCGTGACGCCCACGCGTGCGACAAGCCGTGGAACCCGAAGCGGCGCAGGTTCCAGCGATCGCGCCACTCGCGCGGGATCGCATAGGTTGATGCCTCGGGGGGCATCGTGGCGTGAAACGCGGTATCGAAGCAGGCGACGACTGGAACGTCGGGAAGAAGGCGCTCGACGAGCCCGAGCGCGGCCAGGGACTTCGCCTGGTGGAGCGGCGCCAGATCCAGGAGTGAACGCAGTTCCTCTTCGACGGCCGCCGTCATCCTGACCGGCGCCAAGAATCGCGAACCGCCATGAACGATCCGATGGCCGGTCGCATCGATCTGGCCGAACCCGCTGATCGCGGCCGCGACCTCGCCGCCGGGATCGGGGTCGTCGTCCGTTCCAACGGCCGGAAGGTTTGCCGCGGCGACGACGCTGTCGCCGTCCCCGATCACGGCAAGCTTCAGGCTGCTCGAGCCCGAATTGACGGTAAGGATCCTCACGATCGGTCCGTCACGGAGCCGGACATCGCCGCGCGCCGATCAGTACGGCCAGGTCCAGTCGCGGATCTCCGGCGGATCCTCGCCCTCACGCCGGGTCCACGCGCGCGCCTCGACGCGGCGGTCGCTCATGAGCTGACGGACGTGACCGGCCCGGCCCGCGAGGCCGGGGACTCGGTCGATGACGTCCATCACGAGGTGGAAGCGGTCGAGGTCGTTGAGCATGACCATGTCGAACGGCGTCGTCGTGGTCCCCTCTTCCTTGTAGCCACGGACGTGGAGGTTGGGATGCCCGTGCCGTCGGTACGTCAGGCGGTGGATCAGCCACGGGTAACCGTGGTACGCGAAGATCACCGGCCGGTCGGTCGTGAAGAGGGCGTCGAACTCGGGGTTCGAGAGGCCGTGTGGATGCTCGTCGTCGGTCTGGAGCCGCATCAGGTCCACCACGTTGACGACGCGGACCTTCACATCCGGCAGGTGCGTTCGCAGCAGGTCGACCGCCGCCAGGGTCTCCAGGGTGGGAACGTCGCCGGCGCAGCCGAGAACCACGTCGGGCTCGGACCCCTGGTCGTTGCTGGCCCAGTCCCAGATCCCGATCCCGCGGGTGCAGTGCAGGATCGCGTCATCCATCGACAGCCAGTTGAGGGCCGGCTGCTTGCCGGCGACGATGACATTCACGTAATTGCGGCTACGGAGGCAGTGGTCCCCCACCGACAGGAGGGTGTTGGCGTCTGGCGGCAGGTAGACCCGGATGACGTCGGCCTTCTTGTTGACGACGTGGTCGATGAAGCCGGGGTCCTGGTGCGAGAAGCCGTTGTGGTCCTGGCGCCAAACGTGCGATGAGAGCAGGTAGTTGAGCGACGCGATCGGCTCGCGCCAGGGAATGTCGCGCGTCACCTTCAGCCACTTGGCGTGCTGGTTGAACATCGAGTCGATGATGTGGATGAACGCCTCGTAGCAGTCGAAGAGGCCATGCCGTCCGGTGAGGAGGTAACCCTCCAGCCAGCCCTGACAGAGATGCTCCGAGAGGACCTCCATCACGCGTCCGTCGGGCGCGAGGTGGTCATCCGTCGGGAGGCGCTCGGCGTCCCAGGCGCGATCGGTCGTCTCGAGAATCGCGCCCAGTCGATTGGACACCGTTTCGTCGGGACCGAAGACCCGGAAGGTCCGCCGGTTGCGATCGACGACGTCGCGCAGGAACTGACCGAGCACGCGGGTCGCCTCGCTCGTCGTGGTGCCCGGCACCTCGAACCCGACTCCGTAATCGCGGAAGTCGGGGAGGGCGAGGTCGCGCAGCAGCAGGCCGCCGTTCGTATGGGGGTTCGCACTCATCCGTCGATCGCCGCGCGGCGGCAGGTAGGCGAGCTCTTCAACGAGCCGACCGCCATCGTCGAAGAGCTCTTCCGGACGGTAGCTCCGCATCCAGGCTTCGAGCGCGGCCCGGTGCTCGTCGTTCGTCCGGACCTGGTCGAGCGGGACCTGATGTGCCCGCCACGTCCCCTCGACCGGCAGGCCATCGACGACCTTCGGCCCCGTCCAACCCTTCGGTGTCCGCAATACGATCATTGGCCAGCGCGGTCGAGGTCCGTCCTGGGACGCGTCCCGGCGCAGCCGGGCGGCGGTCCCATCGTCGGGGCGCTGCGTCCGGGCCCTGGCCTGGATCTCGTGGATCTCGTCGACCACCTGGTCCAGGACGGCAGCCATGTGCTGGTGCATGACCTCGGGGTCGTCGCCCGAGACGAAGAACGGGTGATGGCCGTAACCCTCGAGAAGGTCCTTCAGCTCAGATTCCGGAATTCGGGCGAGGACCGTCGGGTTGGCGATCTTGTAGCCGTTGAGATGGAGGATCGGCAGGACGGCGCCGTCGGTCACGGGATCGAGGAACTTGTTGGCATGCCAGCTCGTGGCCAGCGGCCCCGTCTCCGCTTCCCCGTCGCCGATCACGCAGCAGACCAGCAAGTCAGGGTTATCGAAGGCCGCTCCGTAGGCGTGGGCGAGCGAGTAGCCCAGTTCGCCGCCCTCGTGGATCGATCCGGGCGTCTCCGGCGCGACGTGGCTGGGGATGCCGCCCGGGAACGAGAACTGCCGGAACAGGCGACGCAGGCCCTCCTCGTCGCGGGTGATCAGCGGATAGATCTCCGTGTAGGTGCCCTCGAGGTAGGCGTTCGCGACGAGGCCCGGCCCGCCGTGCCCCGGTCCCGTGACGTAGATCGCGTTGAGGTCCAATCGGCGGATGACGCGGTTCATGTGCGCGTACAGGAAGTTCAGGCCCGGCGTCGTTCCCCAGTGGCCGAGGAGCCGCGGCTTGAGGTGCTCCGGCTGGAGAGGTTCGCGGAGCAGGGGGTTCGACAGGAGGTAGATCTGGCCGACGGACAGGTAATTGGCGGCACGCCAGTAAGCATCGATGCGACGGAGCTCGGTCTCATCGAGCGGACGCGAGGTGTGGCCGATGGAGCCTGTTCCGGCCGCGACGGCGGACGTCGCGCCTTCGGGCGCGTCGATGGCAGGAGGTTGTGCCTCCTGGGTCATGCTCAACCCCTTATCGCTTGGAGACGTCGAGGTGCGCCTCACATCGGAGGTGCGCGGCTATCGTAGCCTCGGCTCGAAAAAGGTCTGAAGACGGAGCGCCGCCTCGTTGGCTCCTTCGCCGGCTCGAACGGGGTCCCCTGCGGCGCTCGTCTCGCCCGTCTCGCTCGTCTCCCCCGTCACACTCTCGCCGGACGGGCCGTTCGTCGGCGTCGCTTCCATCCCGATGAACATTGCGGGAGTCTCGCGATTTCGGGGGTCCAGCACGCGCCGGGGCTTGACACTCTTCCGGTACCATCGCGTTGATGGCCGAACGCTTCGTCACGAGGGGGTTCGTCGGCCGCCGGCGGCAAACTAATCGCGGCAATCGAATCCCGCCCGGCCAATACGAGACGACCGACTTCCCAGTCCTCTCCGCAGGCCCAACCCCTCGCCCCGACCTGGCCGCGTGGTCGTTCTCGATTGAAGGGCTCGTCGCCGCGCCGGTTCGGTGGACGTGGGAGGAGTTCCTGGCGCTGCCGTCGCAGGAGTTCGTGGTCGACATCAGCTGCGTCACCAAGTGGACGAAGCTTGACACCCGCTGGCAGGGGGTCAGCGTCGACACCCTCCTCGAGCACGTCGATCTCGACCGCCGCGCCGGCTTCGCGATCGCCTACTCGGACGGCGGCTATACGACGAACCTGCCGATTCCGGACCTCGTCAACGGCCAGGCCTTCGTCGCCTATCGCTACGACGGCCAACCGCTGGTCCCCGCTCACGGCGGGCCCGCCCGGCTCGTCGTTCCCCACCTCTATTTCTGGAAGAGCGCCAAGTGGGTTCGCGGCCTGCGCCTCGTTGAGCACGACCAGCCCGGCTTCTGGGAGTCATTCGGTTACCACATCCGAGGTGACCCCTGGAAGGAACAGCGCTACAGCGGGGACTGACGAGAAATGGCCGAACCCATCCGCTGGCAGCTCGCGACGGTCAGCGCGATCCGGGATGAGACGCGTGACGTGAAATCGATCAGGTTCGGCCTTCCCGATTGGGTCGCGCACAAGCCCGGCCAGCACTACGACGTCCGACTGACGGCGGAAGACGGCTACGTGGCTCAGCGAAGCTATTCGATTGCGTCGTCGCCGGACCAGGCCGGCTTGATCGACCTGACGGTCGAGCGCATCGAGGACGGCGAGGTCTCGCCCTTCCTGCACGACGTCCTCCAGGTCGGCGACCGGATCGAACTGCGCGGGCCCATCGGTGGCTATTTCGTCTGGGAGGCCGAGATGGGCGGGCCGCTCCTGTTGATCGGGGGAGGGTCCGGCGTCGTCCCGCTCATGGCAATGGTTCGCCATCGCGCGGCGGCGGGCTCCCACGTGCCCGCAGTGCTCCTGTACAGCTCGCGGACGCGCGGGCAGGTGATCTACTTCGATGAGCTCGATCGACTGGCCGCGGCCCCCGACGGCTTGACGGTCGTGCACACCCTGACCCGGTCACAACCGCCCGGTTGGACCGGCTACGCCCGACGCATCGACCGACCGATGCTGGCGGAGATCCTGCCCACGAGCGGCCCATCCCTGCAGGTCTTCATCTGCGGGCCTACTCTCCTCGTGGAGAGCGCTGCCGAGGGGCTCGTCGGACTGGGCTTGACACCCTCGCAGATCCGGACCGAGCGCTTTGGACCGACCGGAACCTGATTGAGATGAAGGACGCAGCATGACCGAAGGGACCCCGGAAGCGACGACCGCCGCGGGCACTGCCTGGCCCACCACGGATGATCCGATGACGCTCGATGCCAACGCGGTCGCGGGGATGTTGCAGGATGCGTTCGGCGCGGAGATGACGGCGGCGCCCGGGCAATGCGCGCACTGCGGCAATGTCGCGCCGATCGGAACGCTCATCGCGTACACCCGCGCGCCGGGGGTGGTGTTGCGCTGCTCCGTGTGCGCCGAGGTGGTGATCCGGATCGTCGAGACGCCGGACTCGATGCTCGTCGATGCGCGTGGCGCCGTCTACCTCCAACGTAGCCGACGCGGCTGAGCGACCGCGACCCGTGGAAATCCTAGGCGCGCCACGAGCGATCAGTGCCTGCGAGCACACACCCGCGGCGCTGGCAGCGGCCCAATCGGCCCGCTGCCAGGAATGCGGCAGCGACTTCAATCTCCGCCTGTGCGCAACATGCGGCCACGTCGGTTGCTGCGAATCGCAGGCCGGTCACGCCCGCGCCCACGCGCTGGGAAACGGCCATCCCGTGATCTTCGAGATGCCCGCACCGAACGGCTTTGCCTGGTGCTACGTGGAACGTCGCTACCTGGGCTGACGCGCGGTTGCTGGGGACTCCGGTGGTGCAGGGCCCTTCGGTCGGTCGGGCTTGATCGGCGCGGTACGGTAGAGCGATCCACAGAGGCAGGATCGGAGGGGCTGGGGATGGATGCCACGATTCGAACTGGTGCGGCTCGGGGACGGGGCGGCATCGGCCTTGCGATCGCGGTCGCGATCGCGGCGCTCATTGGCACGGCGGCAGTCGCCGCAGGGGCTTCCTACCCGAAGTCGATCGCGTCGACCGGCGACTCCATCACTCGGGCCTACAACACCGGCTTTTTCCCGTATACGGACAACCCATCGGCCTCATGGTCGACCGGCACCAACTCCACGGTCAACAGCCATTACAGACGCCTGCTCGCTCTGAACCCGGCGATCTCCGGTCATGCGTATAACGACGCGAAGAGCGGCGCCAGGATGATCGATCTCAACGGCCAGATAGGCTCTGCGGCAAACCAGGGCGCCGAATACGTCACCGTCCTGATGGGCGGCAATGACGTCTGCACGTCCCGCGAATCGCTCATGACCAGCGTCGCCAATTATCGAACCCAGTTCCAGGCGGCCATGACGACGATCACGTCTCGCCTGCCGACCGTTCGGGTCTTCGTGGCAAGCATCCCCAACGTATACAACCTGTGGGCGCTATTCAAGAACAACTCGTCGGCCCGCTCGTTCTGGGCACTGTTTGGGGTCTGCCAGTCGATGCTCGCCAATCCTTTGTCGACGGCCCAATCCGACGTCGACCGGCGGGCGCGCGTCCTGCGGCGCGAGGTCGATTTCAACTCGACCCTCGCCTCCGTCTGCGCCGCCTACACTCAATGTCGTTTCGACGCCAACGCCCTCTTCAACTATGCGTTCCCGGCGGCCGACGTTTCGACTGGCGATTATTTCCATCCTTCCCTGTACGGGCAGCGCGACCTCGCTGCCGTAAGCTGGGCCGCCGGCTACTGGCCATAGGGACGCAATCGAGAATCGAGAACCAGCGGCCGCGAGACGCGGCCGCCGGTTCCTGGCTCTTAGCTAAGGGTCGACGTTCAGTCGACGCCGATTACTGACCCGTCAGGACGCAACCCGACCTGGCGTTGCTCCACTCTTGCTGCAGGTAATAGCGGTGGGTGTTGATTGTCTGGTTGTACCTGGCCCCGCTGGTCCCCTGCGAGCTCCCGAAGTTCCAGGCGCACTTGTCGCCGTTCTCGTAGCCGCGCCGATCGAACCAGGCAGTTCCCTGCCCGTCCGTGATCGCCTCGTTGTGCTCATGACTCAAGAGGTTGATCGTGGCATCGGCGGTGTTGCCATTTGGTCGCTGGCCCGCATCGCAGGTGTAGACGCTGTAGCCGGCCGCTCCATACGGCTGATTCGCGTAGAGGACTGGGCTTCCGCCGCTCGTGAACCAGTTGTGGTAGGCGCAGAAAGTCGTATACGCGCACGAGCTCCCAAGGCAGCTTCCGACGCCTTTCGGGGTGAAGATCAGGAATAGCTTGCTCGGGCCGGCCGACCAACCGGCTGCCGAAATGTCCGCTTTGATCTCGGCCTGGAGCTGTGTGTCGGTGAGGCAGATCGCCGTCGCCTGGTCGGTACAACCACTGGCGGGATAGGCATTCGTGTCGAGCCGAAAGCCCCCGACCGTCGAGTTGTACGCGATCTTCGTGGTCGCCGCGTTGTAGTACTGAGTGTCGCTGGCGTAAACGTTCGTGGACTTGCCATTGTCGGCCTGGACGTCGCCGAAAAAGCGGTCGATCAGCGTCTGGTAGCCGCTGTCCCACGAATTCGAGGGCCCCCAGAAGATCGCGTACGTCGTGTTGGTCAACATCACGGGCCCCCCGTGGTAGGACAGGTTCGAGCTCGAACCTCCAGATGGACGGGCGAGGCCCGCGGCCTGAGCCAGCGGCGGGATGACGCCCAGCGCGACTCCGCCGAGCGCAGCCGAGGGCGGCCCTGCCGCAAGGACCGGCGAGGCCGCAAAGCCGAGAGCCACGATCGCAACGAAGAGTCCCAGGTTTCGTCGCACGGGTCTTGTCCCCCTGTCGCCCCACCAGCCCAAGGTTTCTGCCGGGCTTCTGGGAGCGATGCTACTCCTGAATGGGATCGGCTTCCATTAGTACCTCGGCGCCTGATGGGAGGTACATAGGTCGGCCCCCCGGAGGCATTGCGTGTCGATCCCGTCATGCATGACGGATACAGGACTGACGCTGGTCCGGGGAGTCAGCTGCCTTTCGTTTACCATCGGCGAACGATGGTCCTCTGGGCGGCCGGCCGCTGGGTGAACGCGTGGCGATTGGTTCGCCTTGGTGCACTCGCGACGGCCGCGCTTCTCTTCGCGCATGAGGCCGTCTACCACCTACGCTTCGGCTTCGGGCCGCGCCTCACGGGAGCGATGTCGGCTGGCGGACATGACGCGTATTGGCGAATCTTCCTGGCGCTCGCCCTGTGCGCCGCTGCCTCTCTCACCCTGGCTACCGCGGTTCGGCTCGCGGGCCTCGCGTGGCGCGTGCGCCGCCTCGAACGGCAGCCCGCAGGGAAGGCTGCCCGGAGCCATGAGATCGCGCCGGGCTACCGGACCGAATTGCTCGGGCTCTGGCGTCGCTTGTATCCGACCGTCGCCCTCGCCTTCATCGCGCAGGAGAACGTCGAAAGGCTGGCCGCTGGCGGCGGCCTGCCGGGCCCAGGAATCCTGGGTGGCTCCGGGCTTCTCCTGGCGCTGGCCGTGGTCGGCGGCGTCACGCTCGTCGTTTCGGCTGCGGGGGCGATCGTTCGCTTGCGGATTCGGCGTCTGGAGGCGCAGCTCGCCGACGCCGCCGCGGCTGGATGTCACGATCGATCGCGCTCCCAGGGACTCCCCCGAGGCTGGTGGGTCGCTGCGGCCCTCTGCGCCCAGCGCTGGACGATTGCCCGGCAGGACTCGGGCCGGGCTCCACCTGCCGCCTTTCCCGCCTGACGGAGCGGCCGCGGGCGCCTGTCCGCTGGCCGTTCAGGCCGGTCGCCGGCCTCCCACCCCGGGAATTCCCGGTTCGTCCACCGCGCGGCGGCTCCCGCCGCCGGAGTCGCGCAAGGCACAGGGAAGGGTCGCATGAACCGCAGTCGTTTCCGGCGTCTCGGCGCAGCCGCGACGTCCGTCGCTCTGATCGCGCTCGCAACGGGCAGTGCAGATGCCCACGTCCTCGAGGATTTCGGCCCGTACAGCGTCGCCCTGGGCTGGGCCACAGAGCCAACGTACGTTGGCGCACTCAACGCAGTCCAGGTCGTCGTCAAGGACAAGGACGGCAAGGGCGTCACGGATCTCGAGGCAGGCGCGCTCAAGGTGGTCGTCAGTGTCGGCGGCCAGTCGTCCTCGGACCTCCCGCTCGAGAACAGGTTCGACGCGGACACCGGCCTCGGCACGCCCGGCAATTACGAGGCTTCACTCACGCCCACCGCCCCCGGCGACTTCATCTTCCATCTGACGGGCTCGATTCACGGTCAGGCAGTCGATGAGACGGCCACATCGAGCGATTCGACATTCGACTCGGTGGTCGAGGCGAGCGCTGTCGAGTTCCCGACGAAGATCCCGTCGCTCAGCGAGATCGTCACGCGCCTCGACCGGATCGACGCTCGACTCCTGGCGGCGGCGTCCGGCGCGCCGGCGGGCTCCGCATCGCCGGCGGCTCCTGCGCCTGCACCTGGCGTCGATCAGACCGCAGTGACGCTGGCGGCCGCCCGCACCGAGGCTGCCGAGGCACGTAGTGCTGCGTCGACGTCGCTGCTCGTCGGCGTCCTGCTCGGCGGGCTCGGCGCGATCCTGGGCGGTGCAGCGCTGATCCTTGCGTTTCGCGCTCGAAATCGAGGCTGAGATTCGCGGAATGGGCGGTCAGGGGTCGATCCGCAAGCCGTCCGTGCGCGTGATCGCGCCTCGCATGGCCAGGGT
>DATCPH010000293.1:0-3978 GCA_036570185.1 Candidatus Limnocylindrales bacterium
GCCCGAGACCGGGCGGGGGTCGTCCCTGGCTACGGGGTAGAGATCAGCCGCCGATGCGGAAGACCTTGTTGCCGCATTTCGGGCAGGTGCCCGTGATCGCCGGCTTGCCGTTCTTCATCGTGATCCGCGTCGGATTCATGATTTCGACTTTCATCTTGTCCTTGACGCAGTAGGCCTCTGCCATCGGGCTCCTCCTCGGTCAGTGTTGCGTCACGGGAACCCTCGCCCCGTGTCCGCGCTTGAGCACGTCGCTTAACTTCGATCCCAGAGCGACGGTCGCCAGCGGTCCGTCGCGGCTATTCGCTTCTGGCGGTCCATGTCTGCGAGGATCTGAAGGGCTTCGAGCCCCGTTTCCACGCAGGCCGCCTCGGCGGCGTCCATGGCGACCTCCTCGATGAACTCGCCGGTGCCGCGCTGAGAAAAGACAGCACAGACGGCACCGGCTCGGCATCTTGCGAGCCCGGCCAGGACAAAAAGGGCCGACGCTTCCATTTCGAAGTTCATGACGCGCTGGCGCGCCATGTCCTCGGCGAGGTCAGGGTAACGGATCGGCAGCTGGGGAATCGGTCTCCCTTGTGCACCGTAGAACCCAGGCGCTGTTGCCGTTATCCCGACGTGAGCTCGATGTCCGAGCCGATTCGCCGCCTCGACCAGCGCCACGACAGCCTCGTAATCGGCGACCGCGGGATAGCCGTCTTGGACGAAATAGCTCGTCGTCGCCTCGAGACGGACCGCTCCGCTCGAGATGACGAGATCCCCGAGGGCAATCTCCGGCTGGAGGGCCCCGCAGGAACCGACCCGGATGAAGGTCGGCCGTTCCGTGATCGCCAGGATCTCCGCCACCACGATCTCGACGTTGTCGGTGCCGATGCCGGTCGAGACGACCGACACCCGCCCGCCGCGGTATGTCCCGGTGACCGACGCGAACTCCCGGTGCCGATGTTCGCGCTCGACCGATTCGAGACGGGTGGCAATGCGGGCGGTTCGATCGGGGTCGCCGGGGAGGAGGATGTACTCGGCCAGTTCGCCGGGACCGAGTCCGATGTGGTACTGCCGTTCTCCGGCGGGGAGTGCGACGCGGGTATCCGCGTTCGGCAAAACCTCTTCCTCTTCAGATGGCGTGCTTCGCTGGCGCGAAACTCGCGCGAGGATAGCCCTGCCTTCTCACGAGCGTCAAGCACGGCCGTGCACGAATTTCTGCCGCTCTACCGCCCGGTTAACCCGTTTCGGACCCCGATTTCGCAAACGCGGCAAGCCGGGCGGCGATCCGGGCGGCCAGCCGGCGTCGTTCTCGGGCCCGCCGAACGTAACTGGCCGCCACCGATGCGGCCGCGATCAAGGCCAGTGAAGCGATGCCCGCTGCGCCGGGCTCGCCGACCCCGAACGGGGTCTCGAAGCCCGCGAGTCGGGCCGTCACAGGCGGACGTGATGGCTCCGCAGTCGCGGTTTGGCTCGTCTCCGGGTTGCTGCCCGAGGCTGGCGCGAGCGGGGTCGCCTCGCCGAGGTCGCCGACGCGGATCAGGCCGGCGGGATCGTCGACCGCCACGACCCAGCCGTCCTTGCCGTCAGATTCCACGTGACCGATGGCGTTGAGGGCGTCGCCTGCCTCGAGGAGAGGCAGGTAGTCGCGAGCGTCGCCGCGAAGGACGATCGTCCCCATGGCAGTGCCGTCATCGAGGGTGAAACCGTCGCTCGTTGGCTCGACGACGAGGCCCCCTACGCGGACCAGGGCACCTGGATGATCCGCGAGCGTGGCGAGATCCACGTCGATCGCCCCGGCCAGAGTCGATGAGGCGGCCGAGCTGCCGGGCGCCGAGCCGTCCCACCGTTCCCCTACCGTCATACCGGATGTGGCGCCCGAGGCGGCGCGATCCCCGCCCCTGCCGTCGGAATCGCCACCGAGGACGAGATCGGCTGGCATTCGAGGCAGGATGGCGAAGCGCTGATCGGTCGCGGTCGGGTACGGTCGACGCACGATCCCAACGATCGTCGCCGTGCGGCCCTCGGCGATGGCGGTCGAGGGAATGCCCGAGCCGGGCAGGCCGTCCACGACCGCGGTCGACCCGCCGAGATCGACTTCCGCGCGCCAGCGCGATCCGAGTCGCGCGACCTTGATCACCGAACCGCTGACCCGGACGAGTTGCCACTCGTTCTTGGCCGTGGGCGCGGTGCTGAGCGCGAGCGGCGCGACGAGCGCTCCGCGACCCAGCGAATCGACATGGTCGGCCTTCAGGCGCGGCGCGCCGTAAGCGCGAGCGATCGTGCCGTCGACCCTGAGTCGCAGGCCGACACTTGGCGACTCGTGGCCCAGCGGAAGGAGCACCTCGATCGCCCCTGTGCCGTCCTGTACGACGACGAGCCGTCCCGACGCATCGAGGAGAGTGGCTGGGGCGGTAACCACGCCTTCGATCGTGAACGAGGCGCCGATCTGGGACAGCACCCGCGAGATCGGCACCGCGGCCGCCGCGGTCGGTGCCGCACTCGATCCCGGCGTTGTTCCGGCGGCCGTGCCGCTGAGCGGGCTGATATCGGCTCGATCACGCAGCCAGATTCGATAGCCGTCGAGTAGGTCCTTGGCCGACGCGCGCTGGCCCACGATTCCGGTGAACCGGTAGCTGCTGCGCATGACCACGGCCGACGTTGCGACACCGCTCGCCGCGTCGGCCATGATCCTCACGCGCCGACCGCTGGCGTCAAGGACGTCGAACCACAGCACGCCAGCCTTCGTTCGGGTGGGCTTGGTCGCAACCGATCCCGAAATGGCAACCAGCCGTGCCTCGGTCCCTTCGCCGACGTTCGCAGCCGTAACCGGGATCGCGGCTGGGATGGTTCCAGACCCCACGGATCGGTAGCCGCCGATCGCGACCCGGAGTTCCAGCTGACCATAGGGCGCCGCCAGGGTGCCTCGGACGGCGATCCGTTCCCCGCGCGCCGGCGTGACGCCATCAGGGGTATGGATGAAGAGGCCGCCGGTCCCGTCATCGATGGAGGCCAGCGCAGTCGAACCCAGGCGGTCGTGCTCTGCAGTTACCACCCCGGCCACCGACACCGTCGCTCCGACCTTCAGCGCGCGCGCGGTCGAGATCGCGATCGGCGTTGGGGTTGGCGAGGCACTTGGCGTCGGGCTTGGCGATGGAGTTGGCGTCGGGCTGGGAGTCGGAGCCGCGGTCGGAGTCGGGCTTGGGCTGGGTGCCGGAGTTGGGGTGGGAGCAGGTGTTGGGGTCGGCGTGGCGGCGGGGTCAGGAGGAGCTGAATCAGTTGGGGCCGGGCTCGGCGTCGGTGTCGGCGTCGGGGTCGGCGTCGGGATGACCACCAGGTCGCCCGGGGCCACCGCGTAAACACGGTAACCGCTGGTCCCGGTGCCGCTGCTGTCGCGCTGGCCGAGCGGGCCGACCACCGTAATGGCCGTATGGGACGGCAGTGTGGCGTCGCCGAGCGCAGTCGGCGTGATGATCGCTCGGAGCTCGCCCGAGCCATCGTCGACGAGGATCCCCGTTCCATCGGCGTACGCCGGGGGCGAGCCGACCGTTGTGCCCGTGATCGCAATCCGCTGGCTCTCCAGGTCTTCCCCGGCCAGCCCAGTCGCGGACGCGATCGGATCGGGGATCGGCCCGCTCTCGAGCATCTCGACCGAGGCGGGTGCCGCCCGCAGCGTCCTGTTCGCGTAGCGATCGTCGATCGTTCCGGTGGCCTGGACGACGGTTCCCGCCGGCCAGGTGGTCGTTGGGGCCGCGTCCAGGTAGAGCGCGATTCCGCCGGTCAAATCCTGTACGTAGGCCGTGCGGCCCGCCTCAAGCACTGCCAATGGAGTCGTGAGCGTTCCGATGATCGTCGCTGCTTGACCGTTCGGGAGGGCGCGAGCGTCGGCAATGGAGATGACGGTAGGGGTTGGCGCGGGCGTCGGCGTCGGAGTTGGAGTCGGGGTGGTGCTGGGGGTCGGAGTCGGCGTTGGGCTCGGGGTTGGGGTCGGAGTGGGGG
>DATCPH010000294.1:0-18761 GCA_036570185.1 Candidatus Limnocylindrales bacterium
GTGTTGGCCCTGGTCGACGCCGCACGCAAAGAGGCCGTCACGGTCCTTGAGACGTCCGTGACGGCCGAGCCGGAGGTGCGGCGTGGATCCGCAGCCCCGACTAGCTGATCCTACACCTGTCCCGGCATGGCACGACGGGGCGCCGCCGGTCGATATGGCGGCCCTCGAGACCCAGGCTGAGGCCGCCGAGCATAATCCGCGGGGTACCTCGAGCTCCTGGCCGAACGCCACCGCCGACGAACGTCCGCGCCTGCTCAGGGATGCCGCGACCTGGCGCACGGGCTCCGTGCGATCCGTCGAGCGTGTCGCCGCGACGCTCCGCGAGGCCGGATTCAGCGAGGCCGAAGTCGCTGAAGCGACGCGACCCTATCGCGAATCTGATTCCGGCCCTTGGCCCCAGCCCGAGGACCGCGGCGCCGCCGTCCTGTCGCCGCTCGGCGACGTTGAGTACGTCGAGGACCTGATCCGTCCGGGTCGGATCGTCGTCGTCGCGGCCGAGGAAGGCGCCGGCAAGTCCTACGCGATCACCGGCGAGCTCGGGATCCGTGTCGCGGTAGCCGGCGGATCGTTCGCTGGTACCTGGCCGATCCTGAGAATCGGGCCGGTCCTGGTCCTGTCGGAGATGCACACCGACGACGACTACGCCCGCGAGGAAGCGATCCTCGCCGCGCTGGACCTCGGGCGGGCGGACCTGACGGGCCGCTACTACAGGTTGCCGCTCATGAGGGCTGCCGGAGGCGCCCCGGCGCTCACCGTGGCGCCCTGGCGCTCGTGGGTGACCGGATGGCTACGCGACCGTGGTGCGCTGGTCCTGATCGTCGACACGGCCACCGGGGCCACGCAGGTCGACCCGTGGGGACAGGCCATCCAGGCCGTATACGCCAGCCTCCGAACGATGCTCGACGAGTACCCCGAGCTCGCGATCATCCTCGTCCTACACCTCAAGAAGCCGACCGGACGCGGCGAGCGACGGATTAGCGATGTCCTCGGCGAGTGGGGCCGGTGGAACGACGTAACGCTCCTCATGGAACACGACGGCAGCCGGACGAAGATCACCAGCCGGAAGCGGATTCGCCACGAGCGACGGATCGCCGCGACGAAGCGCGATGGATTGCTCGTCGATCCGATCGACCTCGATGAAGCGAAGGGCACGAAGGTCGCGCCCGATGCCGTCCTGGCCGCGATCGAGGCCCAGCCGGGCATGGGTTATGCCGAGCTCATGGCCGCGATCGGCGTCAAGAAAGACACCGCGATCCGGTATGTCCGCAGTCTCGGCGACCGGGTCGATGCCGTGGCGACCGGCCCGCGGGGCGCGATTCGGCTGTACCCGACCGTCGCACCGTCGCACACCGTCGCAGGAACGCAATACGACGGTCGTACGACAGCCGGGACCATCGAAGGCGGATCGACCGTCGCACCGTCGTACCCCTATATAGGTACGACGGTCGATACGACGATGGTCGCTGCCTCTAAGGATGGGCCGGCGATCCCCTGGCTCTCACCGTGCCGCGACTATGACTCGCACCGGAATGAGCATCGGGTCCGGGGCGGGTTCGCTCTCTGCCTGGTCTGCTCGCCGGAGACGACGGCATGACCGTCGCCGCTCCGCCGATCTCCGAGCGCACCTTCCAAGCTCAGGTCATGGAGGCCGCCGCCCTGCTCGGGTGGCGCCGGGCACACTTCCGACCGGCTCGCACGGCCCACGGCTGGGTCACGCCCGTCTCGGGCGATGGCGCGGGGTTCCCGGACCTGTTGCTCGTCCGGTCCCGTGACGGGCGGGCGATCGCCGCTGAACTGAAGGCGGGTAACGCGAAGCCCACGCCGGCGCAGCAAGCATGGCTCGACGACCTGGCCACGTGCGGGCTCGAGGTTCACGTCTGGCGACCATCCGACTGGGACGCAGTCGTTGAGGCGCTCCGATGACGACTCCCCGCCGTCGCGCCCTACCGCCTGACATCCACGCCGTGCCCGTGGGCGACCCCACTGGCCACGACCACGCGGCGAGCCGTACCTGTTGGTGCGGCCCGGCGGCCAGCTACCGCGACCTCGCGACGGGCGCGCCAGTGTGGCGTCACCGCGCTGCGCCGTTCGCGTCACCACCCCCCGCCACACCACCGTCGTCGACCGAGGCGATGGCATGACGCGGTCGGTGCGATCCAACCCGTCCACCCCCCCGGGCGTATCGGAATCGCTGGCCCGACGTCCAAAACGGGGACCGCGGGGTAGGGGGGGTCGAATCCCTGCGAGGCTCAGTTTCCAAGGACCGCAAGTCGCGAATCGGAGGGGGATATGTTCGATACCGCGATAACTGATTGCGAGAACTGCGGGGCGCCGCTCCCGGCCGAACCGCGCCGCCGTGGCCCTCGACGGAAGCTTTGCCCGGCCTGCGCGGGGCCGGCCGTCTACCAGCGGCGCTGGCTCGCTCATCGGCCCGATTACCGGCCGACCTATAACGCCGCGCGCCGCGTCCGCCCGCTTCCGCGCGCGTGCCTGGGCTGCGAGCTGGTATTCGTTCCGCGCCATCATGATGCTCGTTATTGCTGCGCCGCGTGTGGTCATCACCGCCGCACCTATGGCCCATACCGGACGCCCGAAGGACGCGCCGCCCACCAGCGTCTGCACCAGTCGAAAAGCGCCAGAAGGGAGATTCAACGATGACTGACGACGACGAGACCCGCCCTCATCTTGGGCAGCGCGTGCTCGACGCGATCGTCGCCGCGATCGGCGAACAGGACGAGCCGCTCCGGGAGCACCTGTCCGGACGGCTCCTCGCGGGTCACTACAGGATCGAGCGGCGATACGACGGCTTCCGGCTCGTCGCGCTGGACGTCTTCATCGACGACGAGCCGCTGACGACGATCACGTTGACGAGCGTGGCCGATTGAGCGTGCTAGACTTCCAAGCCGAGGGCCGCGCGCCTGGCCGGAGTGCCAGTCGATGCGCCACCTACAGTCCGCCGGAGTGCCGGACAGAGGTGAACCGCCCCGCCGTGTTGCAACGCGCGTCCTTAGGAGCACTCCGAAAATGACCGACACCAACCCGGGCGCCGCCGTGCGCGCCTACGACCACCTCGAACGGATCATGGCCGCAGCCGACGGCCGACCGCTGACGAACGCCCAGCGCGTCGACTTTGAAAAGAGCTTCGACGAGTTCTCGAAGGCCGCGGTCGAGCAATCGCGAACCGGTATCACCGAGCTCCAAGCCGCCGTCAAGGCCGCCGACCGCTCCGACCCGGCGGCCGCCTTCGCCGCCGCGACCCGCTACGTGAACGCACCGCAGCCCACGCTCGCCGCCGGCCGCGACCAACCCTACCGCCGCCCCGGCGCCGGGACGTGGGTCAACGAAAGCGGCCTCGTCAAGACGCTCACCCCGTCTGATCGGCTCTCCGATCACGTCGAGCCCGACGGCCTGACGATGAATGCCTTCCTCAAGGGCATCGTGACCGGCGATTGGCGAGGCGTGGACCCGCAGGTCAAGGCGATGTCACTCACGACCACGGCCGGCGGCTTCCTGGTCCCGGATCCCCTGTCGGCGAACGTCATCGACCGGGCGCGCAACGCCACGCGGGTCATTCAGGCCGGCGCGACGACGGTGCCGATGACCGAGAACAAGATGCTGATTGCCAGGGTCGCGACCGACCCGACGGCTGGCTGGAAGACCGAGAACGCCGCGATCACGGCGAGCGACATGGTCTTGGAGCAGGTCACGCTCACGAGCCATACGCTGGTCGCTCTGGTCAAGGCGTCCGTGGAATTGATCGAGGACGCCCGCCAGGTCGAGCAGACGATCGAGAACGCGCTCGGCGCAGCCCTTGCCATCGAGCTCGACCGGGCCGCGCTGCGCGGCAGCGGCACGGCCCCCGAGCCTCGCGGCATCCTCAACACCTCGGGCGTGAACACCCAGACGAGCGGCACGAACGGGAGCGTGATCGCCAGTTACGCCTTCCTCTCGACCGCCGTCCAAACCGTCCAGCAGAACAACGGCGAGCCGGATGGCGTGATATACGCCCCGCGCAC
Organism: Candidatus Limnocylindrales bacterium; assembly: GCA_036570185.1. Taxonomy (GTDB): domain Bacteria; phylum Chloroflexota; class Limnocylindria; order Limnocylindrales; family CSP1-4; genus DATCPH01. The sequence continues at coordinate 4,017 of DATCPH010000294.1, forward strand.
GTCGGGCGAGCTCGATCGACTCGTCGACACGACCAACCAGCCGCTGCGGCCGCCGCCGAGTGTCGCGAAGCTCCCGGCGTTCGTCACCGCCCAAATTGGGATCACCGACACCGTCGGCACGTCGACCGACTGCAGCACGGCCTACGTCGGGCAGTGGCCGGAGCTCCTCATCGGCGTGAGAACGAACCTCACGGTCGAGGTGTCGCGGCAGGCGTCCGACGCCACGAACAGCGCGTTCAGCAATCTGCAGGTCTGGATCAGGGCCTACCTCCGGGCTGACGTCGCCGTGGCGCAACCGAGCCACTTCGTCGTTGTGACAGGGCTCCGCTAACCTTCAGGCATTAGCGGGAGGCCGGCCGGCCTGACGGCTGGCCCCATCCCCGAAAAGAGGCGCCGTACTGGCAGGCTGCAATCCTGCTCAGTCTCGGCGTCGAGCGAACGGCGCGGAGCGGACTCGTCCCCCTGGACGACGCCACCCGAATGCTGGCAGCCGTCGCGACGCCCGCGGAAGCGAAGCATCTCGAAAGCCTCGCGGCCGCGGCCCGCCGATATGCCGACTCGCTGGAAGCCCGCAACTACGCCGCCGAGATCCAATTGCGGGCCGGCCGACGCGGCGGCCAGATGCTGATTGAGATGGCCGAGAACGGGACGCGGCGGGCGCATGAACCCACTAGTGACAAGCCGTCACTAGTAGAACTGGAACTCGGCGATACCCCAGAGGCGGCTAGACAACGTTCCTCCCGCTGGCAGGCGCTCGCTCGCAAGCCGGAAGCGGCCTTCGAGGCCTACATCGAGAAGGTAAAGGCGGACGCCGAGCCGCTCGGCGATGCGGGGTTCAGGTGACCGCGCTCCCGAAGGGCCACAAGCGGTGCAAGAGCTGCGGCGTCGGACAAGAGCGGCGCAATCCTCGGCGTCGTCGGAAAACGGGGCCTGCCGGGCGCCGTGTGCTGCACGATCTACCAGCTGCCGCCGGGCGGTTTGTACGCGTTTGATCTCAGATATGAGCTTTCCAACGTTGCCGCGGCCCGGTCATTCGAAATCAGGGTCACTGGCGGCTGGGTCGAGTGGGCACCGATCGCCAGCGACGTCCCGGTCGTTACCGTTTCGAACGCCAAGTTTTCCTCAACCGCATTCATCGGCAGTGAGCGAAGTCTGAGCGTCACGGGCCGCGTATCCGTCAACGTGGGCGGCCCATACAATGTATGGGTCTTCGCGCTGATTCAGGGTTCCAACGGCTTTGTCTATCTGAGGGCCTGTAGCCGAATGTTCCCGTTCGGATCGCGGGGTTTGTGCCAGCTGAGCTGACACGTCCGGCCACCAGACGCCCGCGCTCGGCGTCAACCACCCTACGCCTCGTCCCCGGATCAACAGGCGAGGCGAATTCGGCTACAGGCCCTTAGTTTGGAGGCGCCTGCCATGGGGCGTACAATGCACGAGTCCGGCATCGTCTCAGATGCGCCGGGAGGGCCCCCGATCGGGGAGCGCGCGGTATTGTCGGATCGGCGCGCTCGAAGGCTCAGGCGCTGGAGGAAGACCCTATGAGGCGCGTTCTCCTCATCGCTGGCCTTGCGCTCGCGATGCTCCTGCTTTCTGCCGGCAGCACGTTCGCAGTGGGACCCCAACCGCTCCCATCGGCCGCTTGTAACAGCGGGACCGCGAATGCGCACGACGTCGGCGCTCAGGGACACGAGGTCCCGTCTCTGCACGATTTTGACAGTGACGGAATCTGGGCCTGCTACCACCGCAATCCCACGTTCCCACCGCCTAACCCCGGCCTCGAGTGAGCCCGGCTTGTGCCAGGCGATCCTGGCGCAGACGTGTCAGCTCAGCTGGCACAAACCCCGCGATCCGAACGGGAACATTCGGCTACAGGCCCTGAGTGACCTAGTTGCCTGTCTGTCCGCTGGCACCAAGGCCGCGTTCGAGGTGAAGGGTCTCGCAGTTCCGCCCAAAGGTGCGACGCTAAAGCGGGTGTCCGCGTACGCCACGACGGTCCCTGGAGTCGGAAACGACCAACCGCCTGGCTGTTGATTTAATGTCGCCCTCGATCCCGGCTTCGGCCGGCCAGTACAGCGGCGGGCGACGGGGGCCGTTCTGTGCCTAGTGGAAACTAGACGCCGCACGTCCGCGAGACGCCACCCGTAGATGGACTGATCGTCGTCGCCGACGAAGAAGACCTTGTTTGTCGGAGCCGCGAGCAGCGCCGCGAGCCGCAATTGGCTCCGATCGAGATCCTGGGCTTCGTCGACCAGCAGGTGGGTGCAGGCCTCGCGCCAGCGCGCCAGGAGGACGGGGTCCGTCTCCAGCAGCGAGAGCGCCCGGGCAATGAAGTCGTCGAAGTCGAGCCCGCCAGATGCGGCGATCGCCTGTTCATAGGCCACGAACGTCCTCGCGATCGGTCCAGCGTCCGGGTCCCGGGCGACATCCTCGGGATCCACGGCCAGGTCCAATTTCAGCCTCGAGATCGCCGTGTCGAGACGACGTCGCTCAGCCGGTACGGCCTCGGGGACGAGGGCCCGGAGAACTGCTATGCGGTCGAGAAGTGGCTCGACCGGCCGGCCCGCGGAGGCTAGGATCTCGCGTCCCAGGGCATGGAACGTTCGGACCCGAACGGCACCCGGCTCGACCGCCAGGGGAGCGAGGGCGGCGTCGAGCCGCTCCGTCATCTCCTCCGCTGCGCGCTTGTTGAACGCGATGGCCGAGATGGTCGTCGGGTCGGCTCCCTCGGCGACGAGCCACGCAACGCGGGCGACCAGCGTCGTGGTCTTGCCGCTGCCGGCCGGAGCGACGCAGAGGATCGGACCGGGTGGCGCCGTCGCGGCCGCCCGCTGGTCTGGGGCGAGGCGGGCCAATCGTTCGGCCACGTCGGGGTGGAGGACCATTGGCGGAGTGTGGCGGGCCGCCCTTATCCGCCAGACTACTGGGCGGGTCGCACCGATCGTGGGTGAGGGCGACAGGAGTGGCGGAGGGCGGAATGTTTCAAATGCGGTCGCGCCTTGCGACCCGGATGGTCCTGGCCACCGCGCTGTCGGGTTCGATCGCGATCGCGTTCGCAGGTTGCCAGGTCGGTGCGAGCGGCGCACCAGCGGCGAGCCCGTCACCGGTCGGCGGGATCATTCGCACGGACCTGGGGAACACGCTCCCCGGAACAGCCCCTGATCAGCGACTCGGGCTCTGGCATTACACGATCCCGGCCGGCTCAGCGCTCGTTCCCCACACCCATCCCGGCTGGCAGGTCGCACGGGTCGTGGCGGGCACGCTGTCCTACACGATCATCAGCGGGCAGGCGACAGTGATCCGTTCGGGCGGAGCAACGGAAACGCACGGCAGCGGCGAGACGATCACCCTCGCCACTGGAGATTCGATCGTCGAGAACCCCGATCTTGCGCACTTCGGCGCGAACAACGGCTCGACGCCGGTAGAGATCTACGCGGCGAGCTTGTTCAAGGACGGTTCACCGCCTGCGATCCCGCTTCCGAGCGGCAACCCCGCGCAAAGTGGCGTTCCGGTAACGAGCGCGGCGCCATCGTCGTAGGGGCACAGTCGGCGATCGCCCCTAGAATCCGAGTGTGACCCCCGCCCTCACCGCGACCCTCGCCAAGCTGCCCGATCGACCCGGCGTCTACCTCATGAAGGACGCCCGGGGCGAGGTGCTGTACGTCGGCAAAGCCCAGAGCCTCCGGCACCGCGTTCGGAGCTATTGGCAGCGGCAATCGCCGTACGGCGAGGCTCATCGCATCCGGCAGGTGATCGATCGGGTCGACGACGTCGAGTACACCCTCACCGACTCGGTGTCCGAGGCGCTGCTGCTCGAGGCGAACCTGGTGAAGCGGTTCAAGCCCCGCTTCAACGTCCGGCTCAAGGACGACAAGAGCTATCCGTATATCAAGATCACCCTGGGCGACGACTTTCCGCGAATCGAACGGACGCGCAAGCTGCCAAATGACGGCAGTCGCTACTTCGGGCCCTACGCGTCGGCGTCGAGCGTCGACGGATCGATGAACCTGGTTCGTCGCCTGTTCCCGTTCCGGACCTGCACCATCGACATCCACGATGGCGTTCGCGCCCTCCAGCGACCGTGCCTCCTCTACCACATCAAGCGCTGCCAGGGCCCCTGCATCCAGGCGATCTCGAAGGACGACTACCGCGCGGACATCGCCCAGGTCGAGCTGTTCCTCGAGGGCCGTCAGGAGACGTTGGTAAAGGCGCTCCAGGGCGAAATGGCGACCGCGTCCGAGAGCACCGAGTACGAGCGGGCGGCCGCCCTCCGCGACAAGATCCGGGCGATCGAGCGGACGATGGAGAGCCAGAAGATGGCCGCGTTCGCGCGGACCGAGTTGGACCTGGTGGGCCTCGCGCGCCAGGACAATCAGGCAGCGGTCCAGCTGTTCGTGGTTCGCAACGGCAAGCTCCTGGGTCGCGACGTCTTCCTCCTCGACGCGGCCAGGGAAGCCCCCGACGACGAGGTCGTAACCGGTTTCCTCGAGCAGTACTACACGCGGGCCGGTTCGATTCCGCGCGAGGTCTACGTACCGACAGCCCTCAGCGACTCGACCGCCCTCGAGGCGTTCCTCGTCGAGCGTCGCGGTGGCCCCGTCCATGTGCGAATTCCCCAGCGCGGCGAGAAGCGGGAATTGATGGCCCTCGCGACCCGGAACGCCGCCGAGACCCTGGCCCGGGAGCAGGCACGCTGGCTGGCCGATCAGGGCAAGACCCTGGCCGCCCTCGAGGAGCTCGCGGAAGCCCTCTCCCTGCCCGGACCGCCGATGCGGATCGAGTGCTATGACATCAGCAACATCCAGGGTCGCGAGTCCGTTGCGAGCATGGTCGTCTTCGAGGAGGGCAAGCCCCGGAGCGGCGAATACCGCCGATTCCGGATCAAGACCGTTCAGGGCGCGAACGATTTCGCCAGCCACCAGGAGGTGCTGCGTCGTCGATTCCGGCGAGCCCGCGCCGGCGACGAAGGTGCCGAGGAGGAGCTTCGCTGGAAGCTCCCGGACCTCGTGATCGTCGACGGCGGGAAGGGCCAGGTGAGCGCGGCCAAGGAAGTCCTCGACGAGCTCGGCCTGCACGACCTGCCCCTGGCCGGTCTCGCGAAAGAGCGAGAGGAGCTCTTCCTTCCGGGTTTGTCCGAGCCGGTGGTACTGCCGGCGACGTCCTCCGCCCTGTACCTGGTTCAGCGATTGCGCGACGAGGCGCATCGGTTCGCGATCACGTACCACCGCGACCTGCGGCGAAAGAGCGCAGTGCGGTCGGCGTTCGACGACCTTCCCGGTGTCGGGCCGCGGCGACGCCAGGCCCTTCTGAGGGTGTTCGGTTCGGTCAAGCGGGTCCGCGATGCGCCCGTCGAGCAGATCGCGGCGGTGCCCGGGATCGGGCCCTCCCTCGCGGCCAGGATCAAGACCACGCTCGAGGCCTGAGCCCCCGCGAGAGGCTCGCGCGCGTCCGGGGAGGCCGGGAGCCGTCGCGGACCATCCCCTGTATCATCCGCCCTCGATGCGCAGAAGCGGCCCCATCCTGATTGTCCTGATCGGCGTGCTCGCCCTGATCGTGGATTTCGTCCCCCGACTCAAGGTCCCCGACATCATTGGGACCGGTTCCGGACGAACGGTCGAAACCAAGCTCGGACTCGATCTCCAGGGCGGAATCTCGGTCGAATACCGGGTGCTTCCGGCGGGCGGCAAGACGCCCGACGCGGGGGCGTTGGCGACCGTGCGCGACATCATCGAGCGCCGGGTGAACTCGACCGGTGTTGCGGAGCCGCTGGTCGTTACCCAGGGGACGGACCGGATCGTCGTCGAGCTGCCGGGCGCGACCGATCGGGCAGCCATCGAAGCCCTGGTCGGTCAGACAGGGCGCCTCGACTTCGTCCCGATCCCATCGGGGACCGTCACGCCCCAGGAGGGCTCGACGATCGACGAGTCGCAGCTGCATCCGCTCTTCAGCGGCGACCAGGTCGCGAGTGCCGCGATCGGCGTGGATTCTCGGACGAACGGCCGGGCGGTTGACTTCACCCTGAGGTCTGAGGGCGCGAAGCGATTCGCTGATTACACCGCCGCCCACATCGGCGAGTCGTTCGCCATCGTCCTCGACTCGAGGGTCATCTCGGCGCCGACGATCCAGAGCGCGATCGCCGGCGGCAACGTCCAGATCACCCAGTCCAGCACGATCGGCGGATTCCCCCTGGCCGATGCGACGAACCTCGTGACGGTGCTCAAATACGGCTCGTTGCCGTTCCCCGTGCAGGAGTTGAGCAACACCACGATTGCCCCGACGCTCGGAGATCAGTTCCTCCAGCGGAGCATCCTGGCCGGCCTCGTCGGTATCGGCCTGGTGATGCTGTTCATGCTCCTGCACTACCGTCTGCCGGGAGCCGTGGCCACCGGCGCACTGATCTATTACGCGCTGGTGGTCTTCGCGATCTTCCGCCTCATCCCCGTCACGCTCACCCTCGCCGGGATCGCCGGATTCGTCCTGTCGGTGGGTATGGCTGTCGATGCCAACATCCTGATCTTCGAACGGTCCAAGGAAGAACTGCGTCTCGGGAAGTCGCTCCCGCAGGCGATCGAGGCGGGCTTCAGCCGCGCCTGGAACTCCATCCTGGACTCGAATGTCTCGAGCCTCATTACCGCGTCGATCCTGTACTTCTTCGGGTCGAGCGTGATCCAGGGGTTCGCCCTGGTCCTGATCATCGGTGTCCTCACCTCGATGTTCACGGCGATCACGGTGACGCGGACGATCCTGCGGATCCTCGTCGGTCGAACGTGGGCCCGGCGAGCGCGCCTGTACGGCGTCACGAGCGAAGAGTTCGTGGCCCGTCCGAGTGGACGGCGGCCGCTTCGTCGCGAGGCTGGGAGCGGTGTTTGACGTCATCGGCAAGCGCCGCTGGTTCTTCGCGTTCTCGCTCCTCATCACGATCCCGGGCCTGATCTTCATCCTTCTGACGCCGTTCAGCGGCGGCAAGGCGGGGCTCAAGTTCTCGATCGACTACACGGGCGGGACGGTCTGGACGATCCGCTTCGCGGACCCCAACGTCACGCCGTCCCAGGTCCAGTCCGAGATGGCGGCGCTGGGTCATCCCGACGCCGAAGTCGTTCTTACTGGGCAGGGCCTCCAGATCCGGGTAACGACGGTCCAGGCCCTTGCGTCGTCGGCACCAACCGCGACGCCGGTGGTGACGCTGGCCCCGTCGCCTTCGTCGAGCCCGATCGCCTCGAGCCCGGTCGCGTCGAGCAGCGCGAGCGCAACCCCGTCCGGTTCGGCGGCCTCGTCCGGATCAGCGTCCGCGCCCGCGTCCGCGGCGGCCGGATCAGCGTCCGCACCGTCTCCGTCCGGCTCGGAGGTCATTTCGTCTCCGTCGGCCGCTGCCTCCTCGGTTGCCCCGTCTGCCTCCGCCTCGGTCGCTCCCTCTGCATCGGAATCGGCGGGACCCAGCGCAAGCGCCTCCCTCCCACCGGTCGCCGGCAATACGACCATTCCCACGAGCGGCGAGCTGGGACGGATCGCGACGGCGCTCCAGGCGCGCTTCGGCCCGATTGCCCAGCAGAACGACCTGACGACCATTGGCGCCGTGGTGAGCTCCGACCTGATCCAGCAGGCGTTGATTCTCATCCTGGTCGGTTCGGCCGGGATCCTGCTCTGGATCACGTTCCGGTTCCGGGACGTGAAGTTCGGGGTGACGGCGCTGGTCGCGCTGCTGCACGACGTGATCGTGGTCGTCGGCACGTTCGCGATCCTGGGAACGCTGTTCGGCGTCCAGATCAACGCGCTGTTCGTCACGGCGATGCTCACCGTCATCGGCTTCAGCGTCCACGACACGATCGTCGTGTTCGACCGCGTGCGGGAAAACAAGGCTCGTCACATCGGCGAACCGTTCGCCGAGATCGTCAACCACTCGCTGCTGCAGACGTTCGGGCGATCGATCACGACCAGCCTGACCGTGGTGCTCACACTCCTTGCTCTGCTGCTGTTCGGTGGCGCGGCAACCAGCGAGTTCGTCCTGGCCCTGCTGATCGGGATCATTTCGGGCACGTACTCATCGATCTTCAATGCCAGCCCGCTGCTGGTGGTCTGGCAAGAGTGGGAGGATCGGCGCAAGGGGCGCCAGCCCGTGGTCCGATCGGCACGCCGCGTGGGTGCCTGATTTCCTGCGCGGGACGCGGATCGGCTCGCGATGCGCGAGCGACTCGCGATGAGCGAGCGAGAACTCGATGGAGAGCCGGAGTGCAGTCCGGCGTGGCATCCTGAGGCCGTGCTCCAACCCCGCTATCGCTGGGTCGTTGCGCCACGGACATCGCCGGACCCACAGCTGGTCCAGGTTGCCGAGCGCCTGGGGCTCTCGCTGCGGCTGCTCGGGATTCTCGCGGCGCGCGGGCTGACTGATCCCGAGGAATTGGGGCAATTCTTCGGGCCCGCTGCGGAGGCAATTCACGACCCGCGGCGGCTGCCGGACGCAGATGCATTCGTGCGGCGAATCGAGCAGGCGCGTTCGGCCCATGAGAAGGTCCTGGTTTTCGGCGATTTCGATGCCGATGGTCTGACGGGTCTCGCGATCCTTGTGCTGGCGTTCCGTCGCTACGGTCTGCGTGTCGAGACATACGTTCCGAGCCGGCTCGAAGAAGGTCACGGTCTCTCGCTGCCGGCCGTCGAGACGGCTGCCCGGCTCGGTTGCAGCCTGATCGTCACGGTCGACTGCGCCACGACCAGCATCGCCGAGGTCGCGGCCGCCAACGCCCGCGGGATCGACGTCATCGTCACCGACCATCACCGCGTCCCGAGCGTGTTGCCGGAGGCCGTCGCAATCGTCAACCCCCACCGGACGGATGCCACGTATCCGGATCGACGGCTGACCGGGAGCGGGGTGGCCTTCAAGCTCGCGTGCCTGCTGCTTGCCGATGAGCCCGGTGGTCTGGATGCGGCGCTCGGTCTGGCCGACCTCGCCATCATCGGTACCGTCGCCGACGTGGCGCCGGTGCTCGGTGAGAATCGGGCCATCGCGCGGCTCGGGCTCGAAGTTCTGAGGGCCGCCCCTCGTCCCGGGATTGCGGCACTCCTCGAAGCGGCCGGCATCGCACCCGAGACGGCCGACCTCGAGACGATCGGGTTCGTCATCGGGCCGCGCCTGAACGCAGCGGGCCGGATGGGCGAGGCGATCGACGCCGCCCGCCTCCTGCTGGCATCCGACCCGGACGAGGCGCGCGCTCTGGCCCAGGGGCTCGAGGCCTCCAACGTCGCCCGGCGCGACGCCACGAAGGAGGTCCTCGCGGAAGCACGCGTGGCGATGCATGCACAGCTGCCCGGTACGGCCGGGAGCGTGCCGGACCGAGCGGCCATCGTGATTCGCGGCCCCTGGCCGGTCGGGATCATCGGCCTGGTCGCGGCCCGGCTCGCCGAGGAATCCGATCGGCCCGCGATCGTGGGTGCCGAGCTGGGCGACGTCGTCCGCGGTTCGTGCCGCAGCGACGGGACCCTTGATCTCGCAGCCGCGCTCGCCAAGTGTGCCGATCTCCTCGTGCGGTTCGGAGGCCACTCGGGAGCCGCGGGCTTCGAGATCAGCCTGGAGCGTTGGGACGAATTCCGGGAGCGCTTCGAGGCGATCGCGACAGCGACCGCAGATGCCTGGCGCCTGGCACATCACGATCCCAATGGCCAGCCCGCGCCGTCCGGCGAGTCCATTCGACGGCTGGCAATCGACGTCGTCCTCGACGCTCATGACGTCGACTACGCCCTGCTGCGCGACCTTGCTCGGCTGGCGCCGTTTGGGCCGGGGCATCCCGAGCCGCTGATCGCCATTCGCGGCCTGACGGTCGTCCGAGCCCGCGAGGCGGCCGGCGGGCACTCGCAGGTGACGCTGCGGCGGAATCCGGATGTCCTCGATGCGATCGCGTTCGGCTGGCCGGAGCTGGCGAGCGGACTCACCGAAGGCGACGGGATCGACATCGTGGCTCGTGTCGTTTCGCGCCGGTTTGGTGGCTTCGAGTCGCTGCAACTGGAGATCCGAGACGCGGCCCCGTCGGGATATGCGCCCGCGGCCGGGGAGGCCGAGCGCACGGAGCCAGCGCTCGAACCCGGTATCGCGGCGGCGGTCACGTGACGAACGGGACGCGACGGGCCCCGCGTTCCGGCGAGGGCGCCTCTGTTTCGTGGCTCATCGCGCGCGGAGGGTTGCCGCTTGCGGCCTTGGCCGGCCTCATCATCGTCGCCGTGCTGACATTCGACCTCCTGAAGGGTCAGCTGCCGAGCTTCGGCGGCACCAAGAGCAACGGCATCGGTCCGGGCATGACCCCGACGCCCTCGAATGTGGTGGTCGTGCCCACCAAGTTGCCTTCGACGTTTCTCGGTTCGATTGCCTATGTGAAGGCCGGCAACATCTGGGTCCAGAGCGGGTCGAGCGTGCGGCAGCTGACGACCGGCGGGCAGGACGGCATGCCCTCGTTCTCGCCGGACGGAAACTGGGTCTACTACATCGAGATCCGTGACGAAAAGGGTCTGTACCCGGACACCTCGGGCGTCGTCCGCAACTACCTCATGAACGTCCCATACCTGATGCGCACACACCCCGACGGAAGCGCCGCCCCAGAGCTGCTGGCCGACGGCCGGTTCCGGACCGGACGCTACACGTGGTTCTATTTCATGCGCGAGCCGGTCGTTTCGCCGAACGGGAAGCAGGTGGCGCTCGTGTCCGACGCCCCGAACCCGCATCTACAGGACGTCGTCCTCCAGTTCTTCACCCTCGCGACGAAGAAGCTCGCGTCGGCCGGTGCCCCGGACGAAGCGGGTCTGGGCCACCAGGACCCCGCGTGGCGTCCGGACGGGCTGGCGCTGCTCTACGTCCGAAACGGCCGCGATGGCTCGCGAGGCTCGCCGGTGATCTTTCGATACGACCTCAAGACCAAGAAGTCCACTGCGCTGACGGGTCCCGGCTACGTCCAGCCGGCATACTCTCCGGACGGTCGCTTCGTGGCCGTGACCCACACTGACAGCTTCGGCAGTGACGTCTTCGTCCTCGACGCGCAGAACGGCCGGGAGTTGCTCCGGATCACCTCCGATGGGGTCTCGTCGGCGCCGGTCTGGTCCCCGGCGGGGAACGCCATCGCATACCTCCGGACGGAAACCGGCATCGCCGATCTCCAACTGGTGACGTTGACCGGGACGGGCCCGAACTGGACGGCGGGTAAGCCCACGGCGGTCACTGAGCTCGCCGGTCTCGACCCTGGTTCGCGGCCATCGTGGTTCGTGCCGCAAGACCAGCTGCCGACGGCGCCGCCCAGCCCATCGAGCACACCGTCCACCCGACCGTCAGGCAGCGCCGCCCCGTCGGCGCCGTGACCGAGCCGTATCTCGAACGGCTGGCGCGGCGGAGCGCCGCGACGGGAACGGTCCTGTGCCTCGGTCTCGACCCCGATCCCAGGGCACTTCCGGACGGATTCGCGGAGACGCTCGAAGGAGTCGAACGGTTCGCGGGCCTCATCGTCGAAGCGGCGGTCCCGTTCGCCGCGGCCGTGAAGGCGAACCTCGCGTTTTTCGAGGCGTTCGGCGCGGCTGGAATCGCGGCTTTGGAGCGCATCCGGGCTCTGGTGCCGTCCGACGTCCCGTTCATCGCGGATGCGAAGCGGGCAGACATCGGCTCGACGGCCGCTCGCCAGGCAACCGCGCTTTATGAATTCCTGGGCGCGGACGCGGTGACCCTGAACCCGTACCTCGGCGCCGACGCGATCCGCCCCTTCATCGAATCGAACGGTGGATTCGCATACGTGCTGTGCCGAACGTCGAACGCCACCGCCCCTGAGCTGCAGGGCGTCGAGGTCGGCGCAAATTCGAGTTTGGGCGCTCCCGCGGAACCTCTCTATGCCCGCGTGGCCCGTCTTGTCGAGGGATGGGACTCCGGCAACCGGCTCGGTCTCGTGGTGGGCGCGACATCTGCCGCCGAGCTCGGCTCGATCCGGGCGATCGTCCCGGGACTGGCGTTTCTCGTCCCCGGTGTCGGGGCACAGGGCGGCGCCATCGAGCCCGTCCTCGCCGCTGGACCGGGAGTGGCGCCCCCGGCCGGTGGCCGGGCGGGCGGCGGGCTGCTGGTCAACGTGTCACGGGGCATTGCCGGCGCGATCGGAAGTGGCACTTCCGCCACGACGACCACTCCCTTTGGGAGCGCCCTGAGCACCCCGATTCAGGACGTTGGCGAACGCCTGGCGTCAGCGGCCGCTGAGTGGGCGACCCGTCTCCCTGTGCTATCGTAGGCGGCCGGGCGACCGACTTTCAGGAGCGCGTCGCCGCCTATCGAACGGAGGTCTCCGCACCCGCGATGCCGTTTGGAATCGGGCCTGTCGAGCTCATCATCGTCCTCGTGATCGCCCTCCTCGTCATCGGACCGGGCAAGCTGCCGGAAGTCGGCGCGGCCCTCGGCAAGAGCATCCGCGAGTTTCGCAAAGCGACGTCTGACGTCCAGGAAGCCACCACGCTGGAACCCACGGCCCGGCCGGCAGTCGCCTCGGCTGCTCCGGCCGCGCCCGTCGCTCCAGCCGCGGCCGTCGCTCCGGCCACACCTTCCGGCTCGGCGCCGACCACGCCCGAAGCGCCCCCCGACTCGCAGGCCTAGCCGGCCGCCAGCGCCTGCATGGCCGACGCCGACGCGGTCCGGGAGCCCGGCCTGCCGGCAATGATCCCGGGGCGCGACCCACCCGCCCCAATCGGCACTGGACCGGGACCGTCCGCCGCCCCGAGCGTAACCGCCGGCGGAGAGGCGATGAGCCTCGCCGATCACCTCGGGGAACTGCGATCCAGGCTCTTCAAGGTGATCGCCGCGATTGTCGCGTTCGCCGTGGTCGGATACTGGCGGTCGGGGGCGATCATCGACCTGCTGCGGGCTCCGATCGGGAGCCGCCAGCTCGTCTCGTTGAGCGCCGGCGGCCCGTTTTTCCTCTACGTCAAGGTGGCACTCGTTACCGGGATCATCCTCGCGATGCCGGTGATTCTCTACCAGGCCTGGGCCTTCATCTCACCCGGGCTGACTCCAGAGGAGCGCCGGATCGTTCGGCCATGGATCCCCATTGCCCTTCTGTTCTTCGCGATCGGTGTTGCGGTTGCCTGGGTCGTCCTGCCGTTCGCCCTTGGGTTCCTGTTCAGCTTCCAGTCGGATGCGATCACGATCACCCTGACGATCGACAACTACTTCGGCCTGGTGACCCTGATGTTCCTGGCGTTCGGGCTGACGATGCAGTTCCCGATCGTGCTTTACGTGCTCTCCCGGATCGGCGTGGTCACGTCCGCCCGCCTCCGGACGGCGCGCCGCTACGTGATTCTTGGCATCGCGATCTTCGCGACGGTGGTGACCCCGGGCGGCGACCTCGTCAGTCCCACCGTTCTCGGCTTGACGATGTACGCGCTGTTCGAGGTCTCGATCGTCGTCATCCGGCGAAGCGGACGCTGACGCGCCGTAGACTTTCCGGCGATGTCCACATCTCGCGAGACTTCGACCGAGAGCCAGTCCGGCGAAGAGGCGGCGTCGCAGCACGTCGTCGTGCTGAGCGGCCTCTCGGGTGGCGGCAAGACCGCGGCGGCCAAGCTGTTCGAAGACCTCGGCTACACCGTCGTCGACAACCTGCCCGGGGAGCTGCTGCCGGAACTGGTGCAGCTCGTCGCGACCGATCGCCGGCGCTTCTCCAAGGTGGCGATCGTCCTCGACATCCGGACCGGCGACGTTCCGGTCGTCTTCGGCATCGTGCTCGGTGCCCTCGAAGGCGCCGGGATCCGTCCCCAGATCTTCTTCCTGGAAGCTCGCGACGAGATCCTGATCCGGCGCTTCTCCGAAACGCGACATCGCCACCCGCTGGCAGACGGCAGGGGAGTGGCCGGAGCCATCGCCGACGAGCGCCGGCTGCTCGACCCCGTTCGCAGCCAGGCTGACGTCATCCTCGACACCTCGGACCTGTCGCTCCGTGAGCTGCGCGAGCGGCTCTTCGGCCGCCTCGGCGAAGCCGCGCGCGAGGGGTCGCTTTCGATCCAGCTGATCAGCTTTGGCTACAAGTACGGAGTGCCCCTCGAGGCCGACCTCGTCTTCGACGTCCGGTTCATGCAGAACCCGTTCTACGTGGAGGGTCTCCGCGACCTTTCGGGACTGACCGAGGCCGTCCGTGAATTCGTGCTGTCACAACCGGCGGCACTGACGTTCCTGGAATTCCTGGAAAGATTCCTCGAGTTCGCGATCCCAGCCTATCTCTCCGAAGGGAAGTCGAGGCTGACGATCGCCATCGGGTGCACAGGCGGATACCACCGCTCGATCGTCCTGGTCGAGGTTCTCGCAGAATGGCTCCGCAGCCGCGGCTTCGGTCCCGTCGCCGTCTTTCATCGCGAGCTCGACCGGCAATGAGCCGCCAACCAATCAGCCGCGACCTTGTCAACGCCGACGGCAACCCGGGCACCCACCGATGAATTTCCGGCCGCCGGGTGGACCGCTGAGTCGGCCGCTCAGCGTCCGCCGCTGGCTGACGCCCGGGATCGGCATCAAGCGCTGGTTCGTCGTCGTCTTCCTGGGGATGCTGGTGCTGGCGCTCGGCGTCGCCCACGTCCTGCGCCAGGCGACGCGTGACCTCGAACCGGGCGGGGCCACGCAGGCGGTCTTGGACGCGGTGACCTTCCAGTTCCTGCCGTACCAGCTTCGCGGGCTGATCGCGGGGGTCGCGGGCCTTGCCCTGATCGGCATCGGTGCGGTCCAGATGATCCGTGCCTTCACCGACCCATTCCGGCGGG
>DATCPH010000295.1:0-20000 GCA_036570185.1 Candidatus Limnocylindrales bacterium
GTGCCAACCCGTGGCGGAGCACCAGCCCGCGGCGCGTCACGGGCCCGCCATGCGTCGGCGAGCTCGGTCCGCAGTTCGCCGAGGGCCTGGCGGAAGACGACGGGCGACGGCTTGCCGCACACGACCGCGCGCCGGGCTAGAGCGAATTCGAGACCCGCAACTGCGGCGCCGGCGTCAAGCGTCGGACCGCGTTCGGTCACCCACCAGGGGTTGTGGTGCATGGCAACAAATTCGGCGCCCGCTCGGAGCTGGCGAAAGGCGACGTCCAGGTTGCCGTACGAGAGGTCGTCGCCGGCGTCACCGACGACCACTGCCGCTACGGGCACGCGGCCTGCCTCCGCCGCCTCCGGGGTCACGAGTTGCTGCCCGTCCCACTCCCGGCGAGTGTCCGAGGCCGCCAGAACGAGGAGCCGCTCGCCCGGGTGTCTGGCCGCCGTGTAGGCGGCGGCTGCCGAGGCTGCCGTAATGAGGTGGTCGGGTCGAAGGTCGACTTTCCAATCCGCCGCGAACCGCGCCACGAGCGAATCGCGATGCGCGACCGAGAAGTTCGTGACGATCCGGTATGGAATGCCCCGGCGCGCGAGCGTTTCGAGTGCGTCGGCCGAGCCCGCGATCGGGGCGCCCCGGAAGACGAACACCCCGTCGGCGTCGAGGACGAAGGCACGAACCCCCGCGAGCGCGCTTCGGAGGTCGGCGGCGTCGTCGCCCTCGGGTTCGTCGCCTCGCTCGCCTCGGTCGGCTCGGTCGGCTCGGTGGCGTCGGTCTCGGTCGGGGATCACGCGGCGGATGGTAGTCTCCGCCTCGATGGGCGCGCCCGAGCGCCCGGGGGTGAGCGATCTCGGAAGGACGACCGGATGGGGCTGCTCGAGGGCAGGAAGGCTCTCGTCTTTGGCGTCGCGAACGACCACTCGATCGCATGGGGCATCGCCCGCGCCCTTCACGAAGAGGGCGCGATGGTCGGTTTCAGCTCGGTCGAGAGTCTGCTCGAACGCCGGGTGAGGCCCCTCGCCGAGTCGATCGGTTCGACCTTCATCGAGCCGTGTGACGTCCAGTCCGACGAGCAGATCCGGGGCGTCATGGAGAAGTGGCGGACGGCGAACGGCGAGATCGACGTACTGGTCCACGCCCTGGCGTTCGCCAAGCGAGAAGACCTCGAGGGCGAGTTCGTCGACACGTCACGGGAGGGGTTTGCGCTGGCCCTCGACGTGTCGGCCTATTCGCTGGTGGCCCTCGCCAGAGAGGCGCGGCCGCTGCTCCACGCCGGCTCGTCCATCCTGACGTTGACCTACTACGGCGCCGAAAAGGTCGTCGGCAATTACAACGTGATGGGCGTGGCAAAGGCCGCCCTCGAGGCGTCGGTCCGCTATCTGGCGGCCGACCTCGGGCCCGGCGGCGTTCGCGTCAACGCGATCTCGGCCGGCCCCATCAGGACGCTGGCCGCCAGCGGCATCGCCGGATTCAAGAAGATGTACGGCGCGTTCGCCGACATCGCGCCACTGCGTTCCAACATCACCATCGAGGACGTCGGCCGGACCGCCGTCTACCTCGCCTCCGATCTCTCGTCGGCCGTCACCGGCGAAGTCGTCTACGTCGACGGCGGCTTCAACATCCTGGGGGTTCCGTCCGAGCCTTGAAATTCCTTCGCTCGCTCACCGGGAAAGGGCGCGAAGCTGTCGAGGACGGGCGATCGGCCGTCGGCACGACCGCGGCTGAGAACGCGCCCGACGACGACCTGCCCGACGACGGAGCTGGGGCCCGCGACAGCGCCCAGGCGGCCAACGTGCCGGATGACGACCTGCCCGACGATGACGTCGCTCGGGACACCCGTCTCCAGCGCGACTTCCAGGCTGGCCTCTCGGACCTCGCCCGCAGGCAATTGCAGTACGCGGAGTACTCGCTGAAGCCTCCGTCGCAGGTGATCCGAACCGGAACGTGGATCCTGACCGAGCCGACCGAGGGCCGCGACACCGCCGGGCGGTCGGTTCCCCTGAGCGCCAGGACGCCGCTCGTCTTCATCGATGGCGAGCCCCCGGTCCTGCGATTTCGGACCGCCGATGGCCGCGAGGTCGATCTTGACGTGGAACGCGACGAGGCCTGGCCCGCCTTCCTCGTCCGCGAATCGGACCTGGAGCCGTGAGCTGCAGGGTGAGTTCGGACTTCCGGACGTCGCACAGAGAGGTCTCGTCCTTGGGTCGTCCATCGCCAAGTTTCCTGGACTTTCTGGGCGACACGGTCGTGAAGTTGGCCAAATGATCACAGGGGGGTTGCTGGGCCACGACTAACCAGGTGCCCAGCTCGGCACCGGCACACGGAACAAGGCCCCCTCCGATTTCACGCACGGCAAGAGCGGGAGCGCATGGTCATTGACCGGGGTGAGCCCTCAGATCGAGGCCGAGCCCGGCCGAACGGTCCCTAGGCGAGAATCTGGCCAAACATAGATGCTCACTCGGGCGGTCGAGCCACGCTACCAGCCCGCGCTGCCCGGGCTTCCCTTGAACGGACCGACGATGTTCGAGGTCACCCAGCCGCCGTAGAAATGGCCGGGTTGTGGCGTGGCGCGCTCGTCGCCGACCCACGCCTCGGTGACCCGCCCGGCGTAGAAGGCCAGGTGGCCACGAAGCGATTCGTAGCCGGGCAGCGGATTTTCGTACACCCAGCCGACGTTGTCGATCCGACGGCCGTCGTGCTCGTACGAGCGATAGCTCGCTTGGCCCTTCCACTCGCAGACCGATCCATGCGGGCTCTCGACCAACCGCTCCAGCCGAACATCGGACGGCGGGAAGTAGTAGACGGGCGGGCCGGCCGTCTCGAGGACCCGGAGGCCGTGGTCCGTCTCGGCCAGCGTGTCCCCATCAACGACGACCCGCAGACGCACGGGAACGGCCTCGACCCGCGGCGGCCGCGGATAGTCCCATACGGACTCCTGGCCCGGGCCCGGGATCTCCCGATCGATCGGCGGCGCGACGGTCCCCGCGAGGTGCGTCGTCAGGGGCGGTTCGATGGCCCTTTCGCTCATCCCGTCACCGTGCCGCAGCGCCCGCCGCCGTTACGGGCTCCGGTTCCCCCGCCAGCTCCAAGGCAATCTCGTCGGGCAACCAGAACCAGCGCAGCGCCTCGAAATCGTCGGTCAAGGGGCGGCGGTCGACCGCCGGACCCGGCCACGGGCCCGCCGATGCGGCGGCAAGGATCCGACGAGCGTCCTCGACGTACCCGGCAAGACCGGATTCGGGCTCGCGCCGGCGATGGACGGGGAATTCCATCCTGCCGCCAACGTAGTGGACGTCGCGCAGCGACATCGGCGGCTCGCCGACCTCGCCGCTGTGGCTCCAGAGCCCACTGGTCTCGTCGAACCGGTACTGGGGTAGCAGGCGCCAGCCCTCGGTCGCTACGAGGTCGACGGCGTCGAGGATGAATTCGAACACCGCCTCGCTGATGAAGTAGTTGAAGCTGACTCGGATCCAACCGGGCTTGATCCCCTCGCAACCCCGGCCGATCTCTCGCTCGAACTCGTGCGATGTCTGGAGGTCGATGCCCAGCAGCCGGTGGCCGTACGGTCCGGCGCAAGAGCAACCGCCGCGCGACTGGATGCCGAAGAGGTCGTTCAGGAGGGCGACCACGAAGTTGTGGTGCAGGTACCGAGCGCGGTGCCGCACGACGAACGAGATAATCGACAGACGGGGCAGGGAATGACTGCCGAGGACCTCGATGCCCCTGTTGTCTTCCCAATGCCGGATGGCCCTCCGGATCAGGGACTCCTCGCGCCGACGGATGGTCTCGACCCCGACGGCCTCCTTGAGGCCGAACACGAGTCCGGCTCGAATCGATTCGACGATCGCGGGGGTCCCGCCCTCCTCGCGGCGCTCGATGTCGTCGACGTAGCTGTGCTCGGTGGGATTGACGTACGCGACTGTGCCCCCGCCGACGACCACGGGGACCCGGTTGCGGAAGAGTTCCCGGCGCGCCACCAGGACGCCCGGCGTGCCTGGCCCGCCGATGAATTTGTGGGGCGAGATGAAGACGGCGTCCTTGTAGTCGAGGGCCTCGTCCGCGCGATGGCCGTCCGGCCCGGGTCGCCGGGGCGACATCTGGACCTCGACGTACGGTGCCGCGGCAGCAAAATCCCAGAAGGAGAGCGCACCGTGCCGGTGAAGCAGGACCGAGATCGCGCGGGTATCGCTGAGGATGCCGGTGACGTTTGAAGCGGCGGAAAAGCTCCCGATCATGAGCGTCCGGCCGTCGTGACCGACGAGTTCGGCCTCGAGTCGCTCGAGGTCGATGCGGCCGTCGATGTCCTCCGGGATCGCGATCACGTCCGCGATCGACTCCCGCCAGGGCAGCTCATTCGAGTGGTGCTCGTACGGTCCGACGAAGACGACCGGCCGCTCCGCTTCGGGGATTTGCTTCAGGAGTTCGTATCGCTCGTCGAGGTCGGCCGGCAGGCGGAGGTTCAGGATGCCGATGAGCTTGTCGACGGCGGCGGTGGCGCCCGAGCCGCAGAAGATGACCGCGTGCTCATCCGGGGTCGCGCCGACCGAGTCGCGGATGATCGCCCTGGCGTCCTCCCGGAACCGGTTCGTCTGCCGCCCTGTCCCCGAGGATTCCGTATGGGTGTTCCCGTACAGCGGAAGAACGGCCTCGCGGATGAAGTCCTCGATGAAGGTCAGGGCGCGTCCGGATGCCGTGTAATCCGCGTACGTGACTCGGCGAAGCCCGAACGGGCCAAGGACGGCTTCGTCGTCGCCGATGACGGAGGCGCGGATGGTCTCGATCAGGCCGGAAGCATCACGCACGGAGGTGTCTTGCACGGGGGCATCCTACGCTCCTGCCGCGGCGATTTCGGCGGTACGAGAGCGTTGGCTACGGGCGACGATCTCGCCCCAGCCGGCGATGTGAATCGACCGGTAGCTGGCCGTCCGCCTGGGGTGCGGGCAGATCGTCAGATCTTCGGCATCACCCGCATCAGGTCCCGGCTGTACTCGGGATACGGATGTCCGTAGGGCACCAGGATCCGCGCGACGGGCGTGAGATCGAACTCGCGTCGCAGGGCATCATAGTCCCAGTCGAATACGAACAGGGCATACGTCGGGCGCTCCGGCACGAGCGCGGCGACGTCGCCGTGGAAGTCCTGACAACCCTGCGTCGTGGGGTCCGAAGTCGCAAGGATCGTGAGATCAGGGCGCAGCCCTTCGACGCAGTGTGCGTACCACAGTGGCTCGAGCGCATCCCAATAGCTCAGCAAGACGGCATTTTCCGGCAGCACCGCGAAGAGCTGCTGAACGAACGCGTCGCCGCGATGATCGCTGCTCCGATCGTTGGCCGCCCAATTCGACCTGACCACCGACCCTGCGAACGCCACAAGCACGGCGCCCGCGACCACCCCGACGGGAAGCATCCGGAGTGACCGGGCCGACGGCCAGCGGATCGCCGGGCCGGCAAGCGCGCGTGTCACAAAGGCGATGGCGGCATCGATGGCGACCGCGGTGCAGGCCGCGATCAGGAGCCACGTCAGGAGCAGGTAGTGCTCGAGGTCGCCGTGGTAGTTCACATAGAAGTACACATTCGCAAGGACGAGGACCACGGTCAGAACGGCCAAACCGCGGTCCCGCCTGAACGTCGCGCCGAGCCCTGCGAGCGCGACCGCGAGCAGGACCGCAGGCCACCGAGCTTGGATCAGGGCCCAGAGATGCGGCCATCCCGCCATGAAGTTCTGGAGCCCCGCGGCAGTCAGGAACTTCATGTCGGCGCGGAACATCGTGCCGCTGACGAGGTACCAGAAATCATCGAGCTTGAGCAGGTGTCCGTAGGCCCATGACGGACCGATCGCGGCGCGGATCGGAATGTAGAGGTAGAGGGAGAGGCCGGCCACGCCGGCCACCGCGGCTGCCGGGACGAGCAGCGGCCTCCGCAGCAGCTCCCGATGGCCCACCCACAGGACGAACAGGGCCACGAATGGCGCCACCATTACCGTCAGCAAATGGTTGGCGAGTGACAGGCCGGTGAGCAACGCGACGAGGACGAAATCTGTTGGCCGCCGCTCCTGCCCCCAGAGAAGGGCGCGGTGCAGGATCAGTGTCACCAGGAGGAAATGGAGCCCGTCCACACGCGCGGTCGTCGCGGCCTCCCATACGGTCGGCACCGCCGCCACCACGATCGCGAGCGGCCCGGCGACAAGCGGGCGAACGGCGAGCCTGCCCATGAGGAGGACCGCGACACCGAGCGCCGTGCTGACCTCCACGGCCGACAGCAGGTTCGCGCGGTAGGCCACGGATCCGATTGGCAGGAGGCTCCAAAGCTTGCCGAGGAGGACCGCCAGCGGATATCCGGTCGGGTGGGCGATGCCGAGCTGGTACGGGATCGCCTGCATCTCCGACCAGTCGCCGAAGCTGACCCCGGGCAGCAGCGTGGCGACGTAGATCCCCAGGGCAACGAGCGCCACGACACCGGCCGTGGCCTGGATGTTCGTCCGATCGTCGACCCAGGACCGGACCCCCAGCACGCCCCGCTCGAGCGATGCCAGCCTGTCTTTCGCAACGGAAGCGGCGGTCCGCCGCTCATCGCGCACCTCTGGGAAATCCACCGACCGAGCGTACTACGGGCGCGCGCCGGCGCCGGCCGCGGATCGCAGCAGTCCGGGACGATCGCGACTCGGATTGACCGGGACACCACGCCCGGGCAGCATTCTCGCCATGGATCGTCTCGGGGAAATCGTGCCGCCTGGATGGCGCGCACGATTCCCGGTCGAGTTGGATCGTGGATTCACCCAGTTTGCGCGGCGGTTGGGTACGGCCCTGCTTGCGGGATGGTTCGCCTGGCGCGCCTACGACCGGATTACGTTCTTCGTCGATCAGCACTTTCCCGTCGGAATCGACGCAACCATCTACTACCGGGGCGTGGTCGCCTGGTTGCACGGCACGAATCCGTGGGACGCGGCCGTTGTAGTCAACGGTTGGGCGTTCCACTACGCCGGCTCGCCGGTGACGACCGTGCTCATGGCTCCGGCGGGGCTCCTGGGTGAGGAGGCGTTCACGGTCGCGTGGCTGGTGCTGACGTGGGTCGCCGCGATCTGGACACTCCGTCGGCTTCACTTCCCGATCTGGTGGCTGCTTTTCCCGCCGATTGCGGAGGCGCTCTTCTCGGCCAACCCGCAGCTTGTCCTCCTCGCGCTCCTGGTGGCCAATCGCTCGGTGACATCGGCCCTGGCCACGGGGTTGAAGGTGTACGCGTTCGTTCCGCTGGTCGGCGAGGGCCGCTGGCGACAGATTGCCGTTGCGGTCGCCTTCAACGCGGCGACGATCGCCGTCGCGCCGAACCTCTGGCTCGATTACGTCAGGCTGTTCCCATTCATTTCGAGCCGACTCGAGGCCGAGACGACACAGGGTGGGTCGGCGTTCTACTTCCCGGTCCTGCTCGCTGTGACCGTCGTCGCCCTCGTGATCCTCGCCTTCCGCGACCGACGAGCAGCGGGCTGGCTGGCCGTTCCGGCGGTCTGGCCGTCGACCCAGTTCCATTACTCGACGATGGCCCTGCCCGTGATGTCGCCGCTGTTGGCCGTGCTCCTCGCCGTCCCCACCCCTCAGCTGGCCCCGCTCGCGATCATTCTCGAGGTCGGTCGTCGCCTGATCTCTCCATGGGTCGCTCGGGTCGTGAGGGTGGAGACGCGGTGATAGAAGCGCTGGCAGTCAGACCTCGGGGACCGGCCTCGCGAGGGTGAGCGCCTCTTCGAGCGCCGCTGCCAGTCGAGCACCGGTCGGTGAGCCGACGAGCGGCGTCACCCGGTGGAGTCCGGCGAGCTCGATCCAGTTGGGTTCGATGCCGTTCGCGTAGAGGACCACCGGGACGTCGGGATGAAGGTCGCGCAGGCCCTCGATAAGTCTGCGAGCCCCATCCGGTTCCCCGGTCGCCCAGGCATCGTAGACGAGGACGTCGGCGGTTCCGGCGAGCTGACAGGAGCGTCCGGCGAGGATCGGGCAATGTGCCCCGATCGGGCCGATGCACTGCCGGACGTCGTAGCCGCGGCGGCGGAGGGAGTCGGCCTCCTGGTCCGCGAGATCGATGTCGTGATGTACGACGAGGACCCGAGTCATGACCTCATCCTCCTGAGGATAGGCCAGTATCGGCGCATCCGCGGCAGCCCTGACAGTGCCGAATGAACCGCCCGAGATGGGCCGATGTCCCCGACTGCTCTTGAGCGACACCCGCCCGCCGCGGAGTGCTACCGTCGAGCGATCAGGTGGGACCTGCGCAGAGCGGCGGCGGCGAGGAGGTGGACAGTGACGATGGCAACCACGTTCACGGGTTTCCGACCGGAGGCCATCCAGTTCCTGGCCGACCTCGCCGTGAACAACGAACGTTCCTGGTTCCAGCCCCGCAAGGCTGACTACGAGCGGCTCCTCAAGCAGCCGCTCGAGGAGCTCTGCGTCGCGCTCGATGAACGCTTCCGAGCGGCCGGCCTGCCGATGGTCGCGGACCCGGCGCGGTCCCCATTCCGGATCTACCGCGACGTGCGCTTCTCCAAGGACAAGTCGCCGTACAAGACCAATATCGGAGCTGACTTTCCCTGGGTCGAGGCGGGCGCCGGCGCCGAGAACAAAGGGCCCCACGGCATCGGCGGCTATTTCCATTTCCAGCCCGGGGAAATCTTCGTCGGCGGCGGGATGTGGCATCCGGAGCCGCCGAGGCTCGCCGGGTGGCGGGCCCTGGTCGACTGGGACTCGCGCCAGGTTCATGCCGCGATCGAGGATCCCTCGTTCGTGGCGGAACACGGTCACATCGGCGGGGATCGCCTCAAGCGGGTTCCGACTGGATTTCCTCCCGACCATCCAGAGGCGGAGCTCCTCAAGCTGAAGGACGTGACCTTCGGGCGGCGACTGTCGGACGACGAAGGTCTCTCGCCTGATCTTCCGGCGATCCTCACCGCTAGCCTGGCGGCAGCGGCGCCGGTCATGCGATTGCTGGCCTCGCTCGGCGACTGAACGCTGGGCGACCTTCGCTACTCGGTCGGACCTTCCGGCTTGACGGCGCGAACGATTGCGGAGTGGAGACCAGGGGCCGCTTCGTGGCTCGGGGTGATCGCGATCTGATCGAGACCCGCTCGGCGCAGATCCTCACCGAGCATGCCGCTCCCGGCCCCCGCGGGGTGTTCGACCTACGGCCAGGGAGGTCCGAAAAGCCGCCGGAGCAGGAAGTACTCGGCGGCAGGCCGATCGTCGGTGATCAGCGGGCCCGGGCCGGCGTAGGGCACCACGGCGTCGCCCTGGACTCCGACCAGCTCGGGGATTCGCGACAGCCAGCCGTCGATCGTCTTGGTCGGCGAGTCGTACGCGCCCGAGATGTCGTCGAGGACGCCGGGGCGGGACAGGATCTTGCGCATGTTCGCGGGATCGAACGTGATCGGCGCTTCGGACCCGAACATGTAGACGCCGAACGATCCCGGTCCCCGCGCAACGACGACATTGGGAAAGACATCCCTGAATGTGCGGAGATGCGCTCGGAACTCGGGGTTCGACTGCCCATAGGGCACCCACTGCATCATGATCCCGTTCGGAGTCAGGCGCGACCGCCCGGCCAGGTAGTACTCGTGCGACGAGATGATCGACGCGCCACTGCTCTCGATCGGAGGCGGTGGGTCGGTCACGATGATGTCGTATCGCTGGTCGGTCAGCTCAAGGAAGTTGCGCCCGTCTGCCACATAGATCCGGCCGAGCGGGTTGGCCTTGATGGCGTCCGCATCGGAGAAGAAGTAGCCAAACATATCGGGCACCGACGGAACCAGTTCCACGGCGTCGGTTCGCAGTCCGGCAATGATCGCGCTCCGAAACGCCGAGCCCATTCCGAAGGCGACGGTAAGCGCCCGCGTCGCGTTCGGCCTTGCCATGAGCGGCAGGATCGGCATCAGCCGCGCATCGACGGTGAGGAGGGTCATCGCGGTCCCGGTGACCCACAGCTGTCGACTCGTGCCGAGGGTTCCCGCCTGAACCGAGGCGATCTCGTCCTCGGCTGAGGCGAACACGATTCCATTCCGCTCCTTGATTCGGGCAGTGCTCGGGTCGACCGCCAGCCCTGGAATCACGAGCGTTGCGGCGACGACCACCGCCATCGCCGCGCCGGCCGCCGCGGTGCCGAGCCGGGCCAGTCGGTGACGGACGGCGAAGAGTGCCAGGGCGGTTCCGGTCGCGACGTTCGCCGCGGCCAAGAGCAGGACCGAAGAGGGCGAGCCGATCAGCGGTATGAGGAAGAAGGGGATGACGAAGGTCCCGACGATGGCTCCGAGCGTGTTGGCCGCGAGTAGGGTCCCGGCTCGAGCACCGACGCGGTCACGGCCACCGAGGAGCGCGGACGAGGCCGGAAAGGCGATCCCCATGACGATCGTCGCCGGCAGGACGACCGGCAGGACCATCGCTCGCAGGGCGCCGAGCGTGGCCAATGCGGCGCCCGGGTTGTAGATGGGCGGGTTGTCGATGAAGGCGAGGAGGCCGATCACGGCGATCGCGGCGACCACGACCTGTATTCCGGCCAGGAGTGCGATTGGCTCGCGAATCCGACGCCCGACGACAGCGAAGAGGACCGCCCCGAAGGCGATCCCGAAGAGAAACGTTGCCAGGATCATCGTGAAGACGTAGGTCGAGTTGCCTGTGCCCGATGCCAGCAACCGCGTCCAGAGCACCTGGTAACCCAACGAGGTCAGGCCCGAGACGAAGGCGACGGTCGCCGCCAGCCCGACGCGAGGAGCGGCGGGACCGCCGTCGGTATCGAAAGCCGCGACCGGCGCGACGGTCTCTACTCGGCGTGCATCGGAGGCGTGCCCGCTCGCGGGGACTGGGCTCGCCGACCTTGACAGCCCCAGGGCCAATAGCCCCGCGATCGCCGAACAGCCGGCGCCGACGGCGAGCGTCCCGCCCAGGCCGAGGAGCTCGATCAGGATTAGGCCCGCGATCAGCGTCCCGACGACGGCCCCGAGGGTGTTCGCCGCGTATAGCCCGCCGAACGCCTCGCTGAGCGAGTCATCGCCGTGGCCGAGGTGTCGGGTCAACGTCGGGAGCGTGGCACCCATGAGGATGGTCGCCGGGCCCAGCGCCGCAAGGGACAGAACGAAGCGGACCAGGGCGAGGAGCTGCGGCGAGTTTTCCAGGGTCCCGAAGGCGCCGCGGTACACCTCGTGGATGAGGCCGAACGTCACCGGCGCCAGCAGCACGACCACCACGAGCGCGAGCTCCAGCAGGCCGTACAGGCGAAGCGGCGATCGGACACGATCGGCCACGCGACCGCCGAACCAGGCGCCGATGGCCATGCCGCCGAAGAAGCCGGTCAGGATTGCCGAGACGGCCTGTGTCGTGTTTCCGAACACCAGCACGAGCTGGCGGGCCCAGACGACCTCATAGATCAAGCCTGCGGCCCCGGACAGCACGAAGATTCCGAGGATCGCCCTCCGGCGACTCACAGTCGGGCGGTCGTCATCCATCCAAGGGTAGCGGAACCGTCCGTGGCGCCGCCGAAGTTGCACCGCCGCTCTCCGGGGGTCGATACTCCCGTGGCGCTGCCCTCCGCCGGCTGCTGCACGGCCGTGGCGACGCGGAGCATGGAGGAGAGACCACCGTATGAGCGGGCTACCCGACCTGGCGAGGGTCGTCGTGATCGGCGCCGGGATCGTCGGCAACAGCATGGCGTACCACCTGGCGAAGGCCGGCTGGCGCGACATCGTCCTGCTCGAGAAGGGGACCCTGCCGAGCCCCGGCGGCTCGACCGGCCATGCCTCCAACTTCATCTTCCTGACCGACCACTCCAAGGAGATGACCGCCTTCACGCTCGACAGCGTCCGCCAGTACCGCGACCTGGGCGTGTTCACCCAGAGTGGCGGGATCGAGGTCGCGCGAACGCGGGAGCGGATGGAGGAACTCAAGCGACGGATGGCCTCGTCTCGATCGTGGGGAATCGAGCCGGTCGAGCTCCTCGATCCGGCCGGGGTCAAGGCCCTGGTTCCGTTCATCGAGCAGAGCGCGATCCTCGGCGGCTTCTACACGCCGGGCGTCGGCGTCGTGGATTCCCTGGAGGCCGGGACGCTCATGCGCAAGGCCGCCCAGGAGATGGGCGCCCTGACGGTTTCCGCCGCCACCGAGGTGACCGGCATCGACGTCAGCGACGGCCGCATCACGGCCGTCCGAACCGATCGCGGCGACATCGCGACCGAAACAGTCGTGATCTGCAGTGGGATCTGGAGCCCGCGAATCGGGCGAATGGCCGGGGCGGCGATTCCGCTGACGCCTGCCGTCCACCAGATGATCGACATCGGCCCGGTGCCTCGCTTCGAGCACACCAGCGGCGAGATCGGCTTTCCGATCGTCCGCGACATGGACACCAACATGTACGAGCGCCAGCACGGGACGGGGTTCGAGATCGGATCCTATGCGCATCGCGCGATCCTCTGGGACCCCGACGACATCCCTTCGATCGAGGAATCGGCGCTCTCTCCGACGCAGCTGCCGTTCACCAAGGAGGACTTCGACCCGCAGCTCGAAGACGCACTGGAGCTGTTCCCCGAGATCGTTGGCGAAGAGAAGGTCGGCGTGAAGCTGGCCATCAACGGCCTGCTGTCGCTGACGCCCGATGGGATGCCGCTGCTGGGCGAGACCCCCGAGGTCAGGGGGCTCTGGGCCGTTGCCGCGATCTGGATCAAGGAAGCGCCCGGGATCGCCCGCTGCATGGCCGAATGGATGACCGACGGCACGCCCGAGATCGACCCGCACTCCTCGGATATCGCCCGCTTCCACCCCCACCAGCGCACGGCGACGCACGTCCAGGCCCGATCCGCGGAGGGCTACAACAAGACCTACGGGATCATCCACCCGATGGAGCAGTGGGCCTCCAACCGCGACGTCCGTCTTGGGCCGATGAACGCCCGTGAGCGGGATCTCGGCGCGGTCTTCTTCGAGACCGCGGGCTGGGAACGACCCTTCTGGTACGCCTCGAACGAGGGCCTCCTCGAGGAGTATGGGGATCGGGTCATGCCCCGCAAGGCGGAGTGGGAATCGCGCTGGTGGTCGCCGATCATCAATGCCGAGCACCTCGCGATGCGCGATCGGGTTGGCATGGTCGACCTGTCGGCCTTCTGCGTCTTCGACGTGACGGGACCGGGCACGGCCGAGTACCTCCAGGCCGTGATCGTCGCCCAGGCCGACGTCCCGATCGGTCGCGTCATCTACACCCCGCTCCTCAATGACGCGGGCGGCATCAAGGCCGACCTCACGATCATGCGGCTGGGCCGCG
Source organism: Candidatus Limnocylindrales bacterium (assembly GCA_036570185.1). Lineage (GTDB taxonomy): Bacteria > Chloroflexota > Limnocylindria > Limnocylindrales > CSP1-4 > DATCPH01. The sequence continues at coordinate 13,261 of DATCPH010000295.1, forward strand.
ACCACTACCGGATCGTCACCGGCGGCGCCGGCGGAATGGCCGACAAGAAATGGTTTGTCGACCATCTCCCCGCCGACGGCTCCGCACAGCTCTTCGACGCGACCTCGGCGTGGACTACGATCGGGCTGTGGGGCCCGCGGGCGCGCGACCTGCTCTCCGCCGTCACCGCCGACGACGTGTCGCACGCCGGATTTGCCTTCGCGAGCTGTCGGAACATCGACGTCGGTCCGGTCCAGACGCTTGCCTCACGGATTTCGTACGTCGGCGAGCTCGGCTGGGAGCTCTACGCCCCGATCGAACAGGGGGCGCGGCTATGGGACGTGCTCTGGGAGGCAGGGTCGGAGTTCGGCCTGGTGCCGGTCGGGATCGGCGTCTACGCCACAACCGGGCGGCTCGAGAAGGGCTATCGGGCCCACGGTAACGAGCTCGAGCTGGAATACAACCTCGTCGAGGCGGGCATGGCGCGGCCGACGGTCAAGGACCACGACTTCGTGGGTCGCGAGGCCTACGTCGACCAGCGGTCGCGTCCTCCCGGGGCAATCCTGTGCACGCTCACGGTTGACGATCCCACCTCGTCGAGCGGCGTCAAGCGCTACATGCTGGGGCGTGAGCCGATCCTCACTCGCGACGGTCGTTCGCTCGTGGACGCGAAGGGCCGGCGCTCGTACGCGACGAGCGCGGGATCGGGGCCGTCGGTCGGCCGGCATGTCCTCATGAGCTACCTGCCGCCTGAGCAGGCCGTGGTGGGTACCGGCCTGGCGGTTGAGTACTTCGGCGAACGCTATCCCGTGACCGTAGCGGTCGCCGACAGCACGCCCCTGTTCGATCCGCAGAACGCCCGGGTCCGCGGTTGAACGTCCTCGTCTGCGTCAAGCGCGTCCCGGCAACGGGCGGGCGAGTCGCCCTCACGGCCAACGCGACCGACATCGACACCCGATTCCTGGGCTTCACGGTGAGTCCCCACGAGGAATGCGCCGCCGAGGAAGCGGTCCGGATCGTCGAAGCGGATGGAGGTTCCTCCACCGTGCTCACGCTCGGTCCGGCCGCTGCCGAGGACCAGCTCCGCGAAGCCCTCGCGATCGGGGTGGATCGGGCGGTCCTCATCGAGACCGATGGGACCGAGTGGGACCCGGTCGCAACGGCCGACGCCATCGTCCAGGCAATCGCCGCCGAGCGCGACGCCGGAATCGAGTACGACCTCCTGCTGTTCGGCAACGAAGCCGCCGATAGCGGCGACTACCAGGTCGGGATCCGCGTGGCGAACGCCCTCGGCCTGCCGTGTGTCGGCGGCGTGAAGGCACTCGAGATCAACGACGGCATGGCGACGGCGCGGCGCGAGGCGGGCGGCGGCTGGGAGGTCTACGAGGTGCCGTTGCCGGCGGTGGTGACCGTCAGGGAGGGGATCAACCTGCCGCGCTATCCCTCTGTGCCGGGCCGGCTGCGCGCGCGCAAGAAGGAGATCGTCCATCTCACCGCGGAACGTCGCCCGGTGGGGCCGGAGAAGGTCAAGCTGCGCCTTCCAGCGGAGCAGGAGGGGCACGTCGAGATTCTGGGACGCGGAGCCGACGCTGCGCCGCAGGTCGTCGACCTGTTCGTGCGCCTTGGGGTGCTGAGGACGTGATCCTCGTCCTCGTCGAGCACGAAGGCGGAAGGCCAATCCGATCCTCCCTCGAAGCGCTGACGTTCGCGCGTGCCCTCGGTGGATCCGCGGAAGGTGCGGTAGCGGCGAGCGCGGCAGCGGCGATCGGGACAGCCGCAAGCGGGTCCGGGACTCTCGAAGCGGTCCTGTTCGGCCGAGGGGCTACGGACGTGGCCGGCCAGCTCGGGGCGTTTGGCGTCGGACGGGCGCATGTCGTCGAGATCCCGGAGGTCGACGATTACGCCCCCGCAGCGTGGGGCCGGGCCCTGGCCCAGCTGGCCGAGGCTGGCAGATGCGACGCGGTGATCGCCGCAGGAACGGAGCGAGGCAACGAGGTCATGGCCTACGCCGGGGCGATGACCGGCGCGGCGATGGCCGCGAACTGCATCGAGGCCCGGCCGGGCAACCCCTGGACCGTGACGCGCCAGCGGTGGGGCGGAAGCCTCCTCGAGGAAGCCCGCCTCGCCGGGCCCTCGCCGAGGCTGCTGACGGTGGCCGAGCACGTCGTGGCCCCCGAGGAAGCGGCTACCGCGGTTTCCGTCGAGGTCTCGATGTATTCCCCGACGCTCGCCGACGGGGACCTCCGGACGCGGGTCGTCGGGCGCGTGCCGCGCGCCCCGGGTTCGGTCGCGCTCTCGGATGCCCGGGTCGTCGTGGGCGGCGGCCGTGGAGTCGGCAGCGCTGGTGGCTTCGAACCGCTCGAGGAGCTGGCGACGCTGCTCGGCGGGACCGTCGGCGTCTCGCGCGTCGTGACCTCCGCCGGCTGGCGCCCCCATACGGAGCAGGTCGGCCAGACGGGCGCCCGGATCGCCCCCGACCTGTACATCGCCTGCGGCATCAGTGGCGCGATCCAGCACATCGTGGGCTGCAAGGCATCCAAGGCGATCCTTGCGATCAACACCGACGCCGAGGCGCCGATCATGGCCCGGGCGTCGTACGCAGTCATCGGGGATCTCCACACGGTGCTACCCGCCATCAACGACGAGATCCGGCGGCGAATCGGCTCGGTCTGATCGCCGCCACTTCTGGTCAGGGGCCCTCGACCTCGATCGGGCGCCGAGGGGAGCGATCGACGCGATCGAGGACGACTGGCGGGACGTGGACAACCGCCACTCGATACTGGCCCGTGCTCTCGGTCTTCACGATGCTCGCTCCCTCACTCAGATGGCGACGGGACCACCCACGTGGGTCATTCGTCCGCTGCCCGCGGCGTCGCCGGCACTGCCTGGCGCCCGGATCGTCGTGGCCGGCGCGGGACGCTCCGGAATCACCTGGATGGTCAGGTAGCGCCCCGTCCAGGGCGTCGTGCCCCAGGGAAATCGAAATGGCAGCAGGAATTGGCGGAAGGCGTCGTAGGAGAGGCTGGTGTCCGGGCGCGGGTCGTAGCCGTTGACGCTCTGGCGGCCGTAGAGCGGACCGACGACCCGAACGCTGACGACCCGAAAGTCCGCGGTGATCGCGGGGTCCGCGGTTGCGCTGTATCCGGTGAGGACCCAGACATGACGGCCGGCGGCGACGATCAGCCCGACCGGCTCCCCGGTCAGGCGCAACTGAGTTACCGCCGATCGGACGGCGGCATCGAACGTCGGGCTCGCGACGAGCGAATACCGAGGATCGACGAAGGCTCGCAGGCCGGCCTCGAACGCCTGCGGCTCGACGCCGCGGTGGCCGGCCCGCACATAGCGATTTTTCGAGCGCATGAAATCGAAGAATTGGCCCTGCTCGGCCGAGCTGTGGCTCTCATTGCCGAAGACGATGTTGCGCGCGATCTGGACGCTGGCCGCCGTGCACCACGTCCAAGTCGCCTGCATCGAGTACACGCCGGGGCGATACACGTCGAACGTCCCTCGGGGCGCGGCCGGCGGTGCCGCGGCCGCCCCGCGCGGCGCCAGGGTGGACCCGGTCAGCATGATAGCCAGGATCGCAACCCTTACGAGGCCGGCTCTATGGATCGCCACTTGCAACGGGTGCCGTCGTTTCGTGAGTGGATCGCTGGTTGGCAACGCGCTCGATTCCGTCGCCCCGCCGCCCCATCCTCGTCTCGAGCTCGTCCAAGAATGGCTTCGCCCGCAGGCGGCTGAATGTCTCGCGGGCAGTGGCTGCTGTTGCCTCGACGTTGGGCTCCGAGGGATCGAGGACCGTCGCCATGTCGATCGCGCAGAGGGCTTCGCTCCAAATGGCGCCGAGCTCCCGGTAGAGACGCATGGCGTCGCGGTAGAGGACGACGGCGTCGGCTTGATGTCCATCAAGGGCAGCGACCGCCGCGCGCATCGCGATCCGCTCCGCATCGTATGCTCCGCCGTAAATGCCCGCGGCGTCGACGCGGTCGATGTCCGCTCGGTATCCAATATCGTCGCCGGCCCACAGGGCATACCGGGCCGACCACATGAGGAATTCCGGGGTGCCGAGGACCTCGACCTCACGGAGCGTGATTTCATGGGCGTCCCGAAACCGTGCCTCGCTGACCGCGAGCGCCCTTCTTGCATCGAGCAGCCCGCTGATGATCTGGGGATCGGTCCGATCGGTCGCAAGCTGCTCGAACTCGGCCAGGCGCGCACTGAAATCCTCACCCCGATATCCGGCCAGCACACTGGCCGGACCGAGTGCTTCTGCCCGATCTGACGCATCGAGGTCGTCGGCGAGGAGCGACTCCAGCTCGGCGACAGCCCAATCCCACTCGCCGCTGAACAAGGCCGCCCACGCCGTGACACCCGTGATGAACGCAAGCTGGCTTCGTCGTCCGAGGCGGCGGGCCGCGGCGATCCCGGTTCGACCTACCATGAGCCCTACCCGCGGGTTCGATGCTCCCATAAGGGCGGCCTGGTTTCCGGCGGATCGGAGCATTGCCTCGGCGGGACCGTGGATCCCTGCGAGCTCCTGCCCGGCGCGCATCAACGCAAGACCCTCGATCCGTCGGCCGATGAACGCGAGTGAGCCGCCCTTGGTCACCAGGGCGTCGGCGACCACTGGCAGGAGGTTCGCACGTTCGGCGGCCTCGAGGACGTCGTCGGCGGTCTCGACGGCCCGACGATAGTCGGAGGTCCCCAGGAAATAGGCGCGGGCCAGCTGGTTGCGGAGCATGACCAACGCGGGATCTCCCGCGATGTTCGCGAATTCGGCGCTCGCGCCTTCCAGGATTGGCAGGGCGACCTCGGCGCGACGGCCCGAGCTGAGTGTGTGGCCGAGCGCGGCGGTGCTCCGAGCCGCGCCGACGCGGTCCCCGAGGGCCCCGTACCGTTCGATCGCCTGACGCAGGTACGCCTCCGCGGCCTCGTGCCGGCCGGCGGCGTCAGCGGCCTCACCCACACGCTCCAGAACGTCCCCCTCGTCAGCAGGTTCGAAGGTGACCGATAGCGCCTGGCGGAGAAAAGCGACCGCCTGTTCGTGTGCGCCGAGGGTTACGGCCCGATCGGCTGCGGCCTTGAGTGCGATGCGCGCCTGGGCGGCCAGAGCATCGGCCTCGGGGCCGGCAGTCGCATTCTGATAGGCGGCGAGATAGTGGCCGGCCAACGCGCCCGCTAGCTCGTCGGAGCCCAATCCCTCGAAATAGCGCGCCGACGCCACGTGGCGGCTTTTCCGCTCCCGCTTGGAAAGGGTGTTGTACGCAACCTCGCGGATCAAGGCCTGGACGAAGACGTACTGGCCGCGCTCCGGCGATCGCGGATCTGCTTCCACGCGGAGGATCTCGCGCCGGACGAGGCCCTGGACCCGACGCTCGAGGTCGGGCTCGGGTGTTCCCGAGACCGCGGCCAGGGCAGGGAAGGTGAAGCTCTGGCCGAGAACCGCGCCGTCGGAGACGAGATCACGGTCCGACCGATCCAGTGCATCGAGGCGACTGGCGATCAGGGCGATCAGGGTCTCTGGGACGGCCAGTGTGGTCAGATCCCCAACCGGCCGGAAGACACCATCCGCGGGAACGAGCCGACCGTCGGCGACGAGCATCCGAACGATCTCGATCGCGTACGGAGGGATGCCATCGGCCCGGCCGATGATCGCGCCAGTTGCGACGTCGGGCAGCCCCGGAACGAGGCCCTCTATGAGGTCTCGCATCGCCCGCTCGCCCAGCGGTTCCAGGTAAAGCGATGTGAAGCTGCGCTTGCCGGCCCCCCAATCGGTCCTCTTTTCGAGGAGTTCGGGCCGAGCGAGCGTCACGACGTAGAGCGGCATGCCCTTGGACCATTCTTGGAGGTGGTCGACGAAGTCGAGCAGGCCGGGATCCGCAAAATGGAAATCCTCGAACACCATCACGACCGGCGCTTGGGCGGCGAGGCGCTCGAAGAACGTCCGCCAGGCCGCGAAGAGCTCGTCGGATGCGATCGTGCCGCCGCCGATCCCGAGAAGCGTCAGAAGCGCCGGTTCGATCCAGCGTCGCTCCTCCTCGTCGGGGACCCAGCTCGCGATGACTTCCCGGACCTTGGCTCGAGTTGTCGTCTCATCGTCCGCTTCCGCCAGGCCGGCGCGACTGCGGACCATCTCGCCGAGGGCCCAGAAGCTGATCCCTTCGCCATACGCCGGCGAGCGGCCCTCGTGCCAGTAGACGGTCTCCACGAGGCCGTCGATGTACTTGAGGAATTCGCGGGCGAGTCGGGTCTTGCCGATTCCGGCCGGACCCATGACGGACACCAGCCTGATGCGGCGCTCACGCTCCGTCGCGTGGAAGAGGTCTTTCAGGAGCCGAAGCTCGTCGGCCCGGCCCACGAACGGCGCCTCGAGACCTTCGTTGCGGTTCCTGCCGCCGCGCTCGGCCGTGACGCGCAACGCGAGCCAGGCACGGACCGCAGCCGTTTTGCCCTTCAATGCCTGATCGCCGGCGGGCTCGAAGGCGATCGCGCGCGATGCGGCGCGGTAGGTCGACTCGCCGACGAGGACGGTGCCCGGGGCGGCGACGGACTGGAGCCGCGCGGCGGTGTTGACGATGTCGCCCACCACCATGCCCTCGCCAATCGCGCCGACGTTGACGGCGGCCTCGCCGGTCAGGACTCCGGCTCTGGCGGTCACGCCGAGGGGCGTGACCGCGTCGACGAGTTCGAGGGCGGCGCGGACGGCGCGTTCGGCGTCGTCCTCGCGGGCGACCGGCGCGCCCCACACGGCCATGACCGCA